>NZ_CP114035.2:0-300000 GCF_026898135.2 Pseudomonas fortuita | reverse complement strand
GTACAGTGGCACTTTCAGCCAGCCAGGGCCCAGGCTTGGCGCATTGACCCACAACGCCGGTGGCGCATGGATGCGCAGCCGCACCTCGGTGTCTTCGCCCAGCTCCGCCTGCATCTGCCGTTGGTAGATTTCACTGTAGGGCCAGTGCTGCTCACCCTCGGGCACACCCGACCCGGTCACGCGGATGAGGCCCGCCGCTTCGGCAATCCTGTCGCGGTTTTCTTCGTCGGCAGCCCAATAGGCGCGCAAGGTCAACGCCACACCGTGGCTGTACTGACGGTCGACCAGCACGTCCTCGTTCATCAGCAGGTAGACCAGGGTCAAAGCCTTGCTGAACAGGACGACGATCAACACCAGCCACAGGGTGCGGGCGAAGAAACTCTGCGGAAACCAGAGCGGTGTTTTCATGGACGACGCAGCATCATTTGCCCGCGTTTCCGTCTGGCACGAACACGTAGCCCACGCCCCAGACGGTCTGGATGTAACGCGGCTTGGACGGGTCCGGCTCGATCATGCGGCGCAGGCGCGAAATCTGCACGTCGATGGAACGCTCCAGTGCATCCCACTCCCGACCACGGGCCAGGTTCATCAGCTTGTCGCGGGTCAGCGGCTCGCGGGCGTGCATCACCAGGGCCTTCAGCACGGCGAACTCGCCGGTGGTGAGCATGTGCACTTCGTCGCCACGCTTGAGTTCGCGGGTGGCCAGCGACAGCTCGTAGTCGCCGAAGGTGACCGATTCGTCCTCACTGCCCGGCGCACCCGGCACGGCAGGCGCCTGGCGGCGCAACACCGCCTTGACGCGGGCCATCAGCTCATCTGGGTTGAACGGCTTGCCCAGGTAGTCGTCAGCGCCCAGTTCCAGGCCCTTGATACGGCTCAGCTCGTCGCCCTTGGCGGTGAGCATGATGATCGGGATCTGGTTGTTCTGCTGGCGCAGGCGCTTGCACGCAGACAGGCCATCCTCGCCCGGCAGCATCAGGTCGAGCACCACCAGGTTGAACACCTCGCGCTGCAGCAGGCGGTCCATCTGCTCGGTGTTGGGCACCGCGCGGGCACGGTAGCCCTTGCTGGTGAAGAAACGTTCCAGCAGGCTGCTGAGCCCCGGATCGTCGTCGACGATGAGAATCTTGTCACCTTCAGCGGTGTTTGCGGTGCCGGTCATGAATAACTCCTCTGATATCGCCGCGCATTATGGCGTAGCCATTGCTGCACGTTGCGTGAGCATTGTTAGCAGATTTTTCCCCCGGCGCCAGTTCCAGCTGGCTGGGCGCCATCACCGCAAGCCGTTTGCGATGGGTATAATGCGCGGCTTTCATCCAGCGCCGCCGGGATAAAAGCCCACAGGCGACCCCCGTATTCACAAATGTCAGGTGGTTTACATGGACAGCATCAACAGCCGTATCGCCGAGGAACTGGGCGTACGCCCCCAGCAGGTCGAGGCGGCCGTGGGCCTGTTGGACGAAGGCTCGACCGTGCCCTTCATCGCCCGTTACCGCAAGGAAGTGACCGGTAGCCTGGACGACACCCAGCTGCGCCATCTGGAAGAGCGCCTGCGCTACCTGCGCGAACTCGACGACCGTCGCGCCAGCATCCTGTCCAGCATCGAGGAACAGGGCAAGCTGACCCCTGAACTGGCCCGCGAAATCAAGCTGGCCGACACCAAGACCCGCCTCGAAGACCTGTACCTGCCGTACAAGCAAAAGCGCCGCACCAAGGGCCAGATCGCCCTGGAAGCCGGCCTCGGCGAGCTGGCGGACGGCCTGTTCAACGATCCGGGCCTTGTGCCAGAGAGCGAAGCCGCACGCTTCGTCAACGCCGAAAAGGGCGTGGCCGACGTCAAGGCCGCGCTGGAGGGCGCCAAGTACATCCTGATGGAGCGCTTTGCCGAGGACGCCGCCCTGCTCGACAAGCTGCGCAATTTCCTCAAGCAGGAGGCCGTGCTCAGCGCCCGCGTGGTAGCCGGCAAGGAGGAAGAGGGCGCCAAGTTCCGCGACTACTTCGCCCACGACGAACTGCTGCGCAACGCACCGTCGCACCGTGCCCTGGCAATCTTCCGCGGGCGCAACGAAGGTGTGTTGAGCGCCTCGCTGAAAGTGGGCGAAGAACTGCCTGGCACCCTGCACCCGTGCGAAGTGATGATCGGCCACCACGTCGGCGTCGAAAACCGCGGCCGCCCGGCCGACAAATGGCTGGGCGAGGTGGTGCGCTGGACCTGGAAGGTCAAGCTGTACACCCACCTGGAAACCGACCTGTTCGGCGAACTGCGCGACAACGCCGAAGGCGAGGCAATCAACGTGTTCGCCCACAACCTGCACGACCTGCTGCTGGCCGCCCCGGCCGGTCCGCGCGCCACCCTGGGCTTCGACCCGGGCCTGCGCACCGGTTGCAAGATCGCCGTGGTCGACGCCACCGGCAAGCTGCTGGACTACACCACGGTGTATCCGCACGCGCCGAAGAATGACTGGGACCGCACCCTATCCATCATGGCTGCACTGTGCGCCAAGCACTCGGTGGAGCTGATCGCCATCGGCAACGGCACCGCCAGCCGCGAAAGCGACAAGCTGGTGGCAGAGCTGGTGAAAAAATACCCAGCGCTGAAAATCACCAAGATCATGGTTTCCGAAGCCGGCGCTTCGGTGTACTCGGCATCGGAACTGGCCGCCCGCGAGTTCCCGGACCTGGACGTGTCGATCCGTGGCGCCGTTTCGATTGCCCGCCGCCTGCAGGACCCGCTGGCGGAGCTTGTGAAGATCGACCCGAAATCCATCGGTGTCGGCCAGTACCAGCACGACGTGTCCCAGCTGAAACTGGCGCGTGGCCTGGACGCCGTGGTCGAGGACTGCGTGAACGCCGTGGGCGTGGACGTGAACACCGCCTCGGTGGCGCTGCTGACCCGTATCTCCGGCCTTAACGCCACGCTGGCGCAGAACATCGTCGCCCATCGCGATGCCAACGGCCCGTTCGCCACCCGTGCAGCCCTGAAAAAGGTCAGCCGCCTGGGTGAAAAAACCTTCGAACAGGCCGCCGGCTTCCTGCGTGTGATGAACGGCGACAACCCGCTGGACGCCTCCGCAGTGCACCCGGAGGCCTATCCGCTGGTGCAGCGCATCGCCGCCGATACCGACCGCGACATCCGCTCGCTGATCGGCGACAGCAGCTTCCTCAAGCGCCTGGACCCGAAGAAGTTCACCGACGAGTCCTTCGGCCTGCCGACCGTCACCGATATCCTGCAAGAGCTGGACAAGCCTGGCCGCGACCCACGGCCCGAGTTCAAGACCGCCACCTTCCAGGACGGCGTCGAAGACCTCAAGGACCTCGAACCCGGCATGATCCTGGAGGGTGTGGTGACCAACGTCACCAACTTTGGCGCCTTCGTCGACATCGGCGTGCACCAGGACGGCCTGGTGCACATCTCGGCGCTGTCGGAGAAGTTCATCAAAGATCCGCGTGAAGCGGTCAAGGCCGGCGACGTGGTCAAGGTCAAGGTCATGGAAGTGGATATCCCGCGCAAGCGTGTCGGCCTGTCCATGCGCATGAGCGACACCCCAGGCGAAAAAGTCGAAGGCAGCCGCGGTGGCAACCGTGGCAATGGCGGCAACCGCCAGCAGCCGGCCCAACGCCCGCGTGAAACCGCCACCGCCGCGCCGGCCAACAATGCCATGGCCTCCCTGTTCGCCAACGCCAAGCAGTTGAAGAAGAAGTGATGGACGTACCCCGCGAATACGTCGAAAGCGCCTTCAGCCAGCTGCTGGGCTGCCGCCTGCAACGCCTGGACACGGGTGTTGCAGAGGTGGCCCTGCCGCTGGAGCCGCACTTGCGCAACCGTGGCCAGAAGCTGCACGGCGGGGCGATCTTCAGCCTGGTGGACATCGCCATGGGCCTGGCCTGCTCGGCCAGCCATGGCTTTGACCAGCAAAGCGTCACCATCGAGTGCAAGATCAACTACATGCGCGCCGTCAGCGATGGCGAAGTGCTGTGTACCGCCCGTGTGCTGCACGCCGGGCGGCGAACCCTGGTGGTCGACGCCGACGTAGTCCAGGGCGACAAGCTGGTGGCAAAAGCGCAAGGAACCTTCGCGGTTCTCTAGCTCACCAAGCAGTATCTGCGGTATTTTCAGCAGTGCGCTGGCACTGCTGGAACCCGCGTAAACCAGGCGACAACGCCAGTTCCTTTCTTCCTACCCTTGTAGACCGTTATCTCTACCCCCATATTGGGGCGACTGACGCGTGAAGGAATACATCTTGAGCGAACTCCTCAACCGCCGCCTGAGCCTGCTCGGCGCCAATCTTCCCCTGCTCAAGCAGTGCCTGCACGGTATTGAGCGCGAATGCCTGCGCGTGACCGATGAAGGTCGCCTGGCCCAGACCCCGCACCCGGAAGCACTGGGATCGGCGCTGACCAACGAGCAGATCACCACCGATTATTCCGAGTCGTTGCTGGAGTTCATCACCCCTGCGCTGGCCGACCCGGCCAAGGTGCTCGAAAGCCTCGAAGAGACCCACCGTTTCGTCTACAGCAAGCTGGGCGACGAATACCTGTGGAGCCCTTCGATGCCGTGCACGCTGCCGGCCGAGGAGGACATCCCGATCGCCGAGTACGGCAACTCGAACATCGGCAAGCTCAAGCACGTGTACCGCAAGGGCCTGGCCCTGCGCTACGGCCGCACCATGCAGTGCATTGCCGGCATACATTACAACTTCTCGCTGCCCGAAGCCCTGTGGCCACTGCTGCGCGAAGCCGAAGGCAGCACGCTAGACGACCGCGACTACCAGTCGTCGGCCTACATCGCGCTGATCCGCAACTTCCGCCGCTACAGCTGGCTGCTGATGTACCTGTTCGGCGCCTCGCCGGCGCTGGACAAAGGCTTCCTGCGTGGCCGCCCGCACCAGCTCGAAGAGCTGGACGCCGAAACCCTGTTCCTGCCCTATGCCACCAGCCTGCGCATGAGCGACCTGGGCTACCAGAGCAACGCCCAGGCCGGCCTCACGCCTTGCTACAACAACCTGGCCAGCTACACCGACAGCCTGCGCAAGGCCGTGGGCACGCCCTACCCGCCTTATGTTGAGGTCGGTACGCACGTGGACGGCGAATGGGTGCAGCTGAACACCAACATTCTGCAGATCGAGAACGAGTACTACTCGAACATCCGCCCCAAGCGCGTTACCTACACCGGCGAGCGGCCGATACAGGCCCTGACTTCGCGTGGCGTGCAGTACGTGGAAGTGCGTTGCCTGGACATCAACCCGTTCCTGCCGGTAGGTATCGACCTGACCGAGGCACGCTTCCTCGACGCGTTCCTGCTGTTCTGCGCCCTGGAAGACAGCCCTCAGCTGGACAACGGCGAGTGCGGCCAGTGCACCGACAACTTCCTGACCGTGGTCAAGGAAGGTCGCCGCCCGGGCCTGGAGCTGCACCGCAATGGCCAGCCGATCAGCCTGAAAGGCTGGGCCGGCGAGCTGATCGAGCGCATCCGCCAATTGGCCAACCTGCTCGACCAGGCGCAAGGCTCTGATGAGCACGCCAAGGCGCTGGATGCCCAGCAGGCCAAGGTCGACGATGCCTCGCTGACCCCGTCGGCCCAGGTGCTGGCACGCATGACCGAGCATGACGAAAGCTTCGTCCAGTTCTCGCTGCGCCAAAGCCGTGTGCACGCCGAGGCTTTCCGCGAGCAACCTCTGAGCAATGACAAGCAGCAGGCATTCGAAACGCTGGCCCGCGAATCGCTGGCCAAGCAGTCCGAGCTGGAACAAGACGAAGTCGGTGACTTCGACCTGTTCGTCGGCGCCTACCAGGCCAGCATCCTGGCAATCAGCAACTGATGAACCGCACCGCCACCCCGCGCAAGCCGCGCGCCAGCAGCCAGGCCAGGATCGAGGCGATCCTGGCGGCTGCGCGTGAGCTGCTGGCCGAACAAGGGGTGGCAGCACTTTCCATCTACAGCGTGGCTGAGCGGGCACAGATTCCGCCGTCGTCGGTGTATCACTTTTTCGCCAGCGTGCCGGCCTTGCTGGAAGCGCTGACGGCCGATGTGCACCGGGCGTTTCGCGAAGCGCTGGGCGCAGCGATCGACAGCAGCGCGTTCAGCACCTGGCACGAACTGTCACGGCTGATCGAAGAGCGCATGCTTGATATCTACAACGAGGATGCGGCGGCGCGGCAGCTGATTCTGGCGCAGCATGGCCTGAGCGAGGTGGTGCAGGCCGATCGGCAGCACGACATGGAACTGGGCGACTTGATGCACAAGTTGTTCGACCAGCATTTTCACCTGCCGGTGATGCCGCTGGATGTGGACGTGTTTGCGCTGGCCATGGAGCTGAGTGACCGGGTGTATGCGCGGTCGGTGCAGCTGCATGAGGCGATCACACCGCGCATGGCCGAAGAAGGCAAGCGGGTGTTCGAGGCGTATCTGGGGTTATACCTGCCGCCGTTTCTGGCCAAGCGTTCCTGCTGAAGTTATTGGGGCCGCGTTGCGGCCCATTCGCGGCAAGGCCGCTCCTACAGGAGATCGCATTCCCGTGTAGGAGCGGCCTTGTGTCGCGATAGGGCTGCCAAGCAGCCCCAATATCGAGCAGCATCACAGCTTGGCGATAGACACTTCAGTCGACTTCACAAAGGCAATCACTTCGCTGCCGACCTGAAGCTCCAGCTCTTTTACCGAGCGGGTGGTGATGACCGAAGTGACGATACCCGAGGCAGTCTGCACGTCGATTTCCGACAGTACCGGGCCTTCGAGGATCTCTTTCACGGTGCCTTTGAACTGGTTGCGGACGTTGATGGCTTTGATGGTCATGATGTCATTCCTTCTCTATGGCTTCAGTCTGGTGAGTGAGTCATTCAGTGCGCCCAACGCAGCTGCGTGGGCAGAGGGGCTACAGGATCCGGCTCGGGCGCAGTGCCCGGGGCCGACAGAACACGGTTGAGCACTTCGCTTTCCAGCGCGGCCAGGCGGTGCGAACCACGCGCGCGGGGCCGTGCCAGGTCGACGGTGAGGTCGAGCCCGACCTCGCCGTCCTCGATCAGGATCACCCGGTCAGCTACGGCTACCGCCTCGCTGACATCGTGAGTGACCAGCAGCACGGTGAAGCCGTGCTGACGCCACAGGCGTTCTATCAGTTGCTGCATCTCGATACGGGTCAATGCATCCAGCGCACCCAGCGGCTCGTCCAGCAGCAGCAGGCGTGGCTGGTGGATCAGCGCCCGCGCCAGGGCCACGCGCTGTTTTTGGCCACCCGACAGGGCTGCCGGCCATTCATTGGCGCGGTCGGCCAGGCCAACCGCCTCCAGCGCTTCCAGCGCACGTGGGCGCCAGTCACCCGACAGGCCCAGGCCAACGTTGTCGATCACCTTCTTCCACGGCAGCAAGCGTGCGTCCTGGAACATCAGGCGGGTTTCTTCGCGGGCCTCTTCCAGCGGCGCAGCGCCGGCCAGCAACTGCCCGGCCGTAGGCTGGTCGAGCCCGGCCAGCAGCCGCAGCAGGGTGCTTTTGCCGCAGCCGCTGCGGCCGACGATGGCAACGAACTGCCCCGCCGGAATGTGCAGGTCGATGCCCTTCAATACTTCGCGCTGGCCAAAGGTCTTGCGCAGGCCGTTAGAGGCCAGCGGGATGCCACGCAACAGGCGTGGCGGCTGTTCCTTGAGCACGGTCATGCGCCCTCCTTCTTGGCCACTTGATAGGCCGGGTGCCAGCGCAGCCACACACGTTCCAGGCCGCGAGCGGCGAGGTCGGCGAGTTTGCCAAGCACGGCATACAGGACGATGGCCAGTACCACCACGTCGGTCTGCAAGAACTCCCGGGCGTTCATCGCCAGGTAACCGATGCCGGCGTTCGCCGAAATGGTCTCGGCCACGATCAGGGTCAGCCACATGAAGCCCAGTGCGAAACGCACGCCCACCAGGATCGATGGCAGTGCACCCGGCAAGATCACCTGGCGGAACAGGCCGAAGCCGGACAAGCCATAGCTGCGCGCCATTTCTACCAGCGCCGGGTCGACATTGCGGATACCGTGGTAAGTGTTCAGGTAAATCGGGAACAGCGTGCCCAGCGCGACCAGGAAGATCTTTGCCGACTCGTCGATACCGAACCACAGGATCACCAGCGGGATCAGCGCCAGGTGCGGCACGTTGCGGATCATCTGCACCGAGCTGTCGAGCAGGCGTTCGCCCCAGTTCGACAGGCCAGTGATAAAGCCCAGCACCAGGCCGATGCTGCCGCCGATGGCGAAGCCCAGGCCGGCACGCCAGCCACTGATGGCCAGGTGTGTCCAGATATCGCCGCTGCGCACCAGCTCGACGCCGGCGCTGACGACAGCGCTAGGTGCCGGCAGGATGCGCGTCGACAGCCAGCCAGCGCTGACCGCCAGTTGCCAGACTGCCAGCAGCAGCACCGGCAGTGCCCACGGCGCCAGGCGCTGGGTCAGGGTGGAGGAAGTTGCACGACTCATGGCCCGGCCCTCAGCTCTGTGACACGGACTTGGGCAGGATGTCGTTGGCCACCATCTCGCCGAACGGGCTTACGTAGCCACCGGTTTTGGGTTGCTCCGGGCGCTGTACATCAAGGTGCGGGAAGAGCAGTTCGGCAACCCGATACGACTCTTCCAGGTGTGGATAACCCGAGAAGATGAAGGTATCGATCCCCAGGTCGGCATATTCCTTCACCCGCGCCGCGACAGTCGGGCCATCGCCTACCAGTGCGGTGCCGGCACCGCCACGTACCAGGCCAACGCCTGCCCACAGGTTGGGGCTGACTTCCAGGTTGTCACGGTTGCCGCCATGCAGGGCAGCCATGCGCTGCTGGCCCACCGAGTCGAAGCGCGCCAGCGAGGCCTGGGCACGGGCGATGGTGTCATCATCCAGGTGCGAAATCAGGCGGTCGGCGGCGGCCCACGCTTCTTCGTTGGTTTCGCGCACGATCACGTGCAGGCGGATACCGAAGCGTACTTCACGGCCTTGAGCAGCGGCTTTTTCGCGCACCTGGGCGATCTTTTCGGCAACGGCTGACGGTGGCTCGCCCCAGGTCAGGTACAACTCGACCTGTTCGGCGGCCAGGTCTTGGGCGGCCTCGGACGAACCGCCGAAATACAGCGGCGGGCGTGGTTGCTGAATCGGCGGGTAGAGCAGCTTGGCGCCCTTCACCTGGATGTGCTTGCCGTCGTAATCGACGTTTTCGCCTTCCAGCACCTTGCGCCAGATACGGGTGAACTCGACCGAGGCTTCGTAGCGCTCCTGGTGGTTCAGGTGCAGGCCATCACCGGCCAGCTCATCCGGGTCGCCACCGGTCACCAGGTTGAACAGCGCACGGCCATTGGACAGGCGGTCCAACGTTGCAGCCTGACGTGCTGCCACGGTCGGCGAAATGATCCCTGGGCGCAGGGCAACCAGGAATTTCAGATGCTGGGTCACAGGAATCAGCGACGCTGCCACCAGCCACGAGTCCTCGCAGGAGCGCCCGGTAGGTATCAGCACCCCACCAAAACCAAGGCGGTCGGCGGCCTGCGCGATCTGCTGCAGGTAACCGTGGTCGACCGCACGCGCGCCGTCGGAAGTGCCCAGGTACTTGCCGTCACCGTGGGTCGGGAGGAACCAGAAAATGTTAAGGCTCATTGGAGTTGTCTCCTCAAGGGTGGCTCAGCCAGGGCGGCGCCCCGGCACGGGCGAATCAATCAAGGCGCGCTAGCGACCTTGGCCGGGGGTGTCCAGATCACGTCCTTGATGCTCAGCGGCTTGGGTATGAGCTTGAGCGCCTGGAAGGTGTCGGCGACTTTCTGTTGCGCGGCCACTACCTCGGGGGTCAGCGGTGCAGCACCGTAGCCTTGGCGCTTGACCGAGGTCAGGGTGATGTCTGCGGGCAGGCCGAGCAGCGGTGCGACCTGATCGGTCACTTCCTGCGGGTTGGCCTGGGACCACTCGCCCACCGCGCGCACTTCTTCGACCAAGGTGTTGATCACCGTCGGGTGCTGGGTCGCATAGTTGCGGGTGGCCAGGTAGAACTGGTGGTTGTCGACCAGGCCCTTGCCATCACGCAGGGTGCGCGCCTGCAACTGTTGTTCGGCGGCGGCCTGGTACGGGTCCCAGATCACCCAGGCATCGACGCTGCCACGCTCGAATGCGGCGCGGGCATCGGCCGGGGGCAGGTAGACCGGCTGGATATCGCTGTACGTGAGGCCGGCGTCTTCCAGTGCACGGACCAGCAGGTAGTGCACGTTGGAGCCTTTGTTGAGGGCGACTTTCTTGCCCTTGAGTTCCTTGACCGACTGGATTGGCGACCCCTTGGGCACCAGGATCGCCTCGCTGTGCGGCGCGGGCGGCTCGTAGGCCACGTAGAGCAGATCAGCGCCGGCGGCCTGGGCAAATACGGGTGGGGTCTCGCCGGTAACACCAAAGTCGATGGAGCCGACGTTCAGCCCTTCAAGCAGCTGCGGGCCGCCGGGGAATTCGGTCCACTGCACCTGCACGCCTTGCTCGGCCAGGCGCTTCTCCAGCGTGCCCTTGGCCTTGAGCAGCACCAGGGTGCCGTATTTCTGGTAACCGATACGCAGGCTTTCGGCCTGGGCTTGGGTAATGGCGCCGAAGGACACAGCCGCCGCAAACAGGGCGACCAGACCGCGACGCAAGAAGACTGTGCGCATGGCGCTCTCCTGTGCGAATGAGGTTCGGGTTGCACCTGCTTGCCTCGTTGTCGGGCCAGTAAGGTGGTGAAGCGGGTAGTGCCGTTCAAATGCTCCAGCGGGCGCTGATCAGGCGTTCGTTCAGCACACCGGGGGCCACGGGGCGTGGCCGACGGGCCAAGGCAACGTGGAAGGTTTCAAGCGAGTCGTGCAGGCGCTCTTCCAGCGCTTGTACCAACTGCGCGGGCTTGGTGCCTTCTGCGTAAGCCACCTGGCTGTCGTCGGCGAAGATCCCTTGCAGGGTCTCTTGCGCCTTGAGTGCCGACAGCACCGGCTTCAATGCGTAATCCACCGCCAGCATGTGGGCGATGCTGCCGCCGGTGGCGATTGGCAACACGATCTTGTGGGCCAGGGCGCGTTCGGGCAGCAGGTCGAGCAAAGTTTTAAGGGCACCGGCAAACGAAGCCTTGTACACCGGGGTGGAAACGATCAGGCCATCGGCCTGGGCTACCAGCTGCTGGAAGTGCTGCACATGCGGGCTGTCGAAGCGGGCGTGCAGCAGGTCTTCGGCGGGGAAGTCACGTACCTGGAACGTCACCACCTCGACGCCACGGTCCTGTAGCCACTGGCGTGAACGCTCTAGCAGCACGCCGGAGCGTGAACGGAGACTTGGGCTACCACCGATTGAGACAACCAGCATTGCTGCGCTTCCTTGTGTTCTGTTGGAGGTGACATTAACAGCTGCTACATATATCTAGAAATCATATTTTTTCATTTGTTTATTCCATTATTGTCTTTGCTCGCGACGCGGCCCACACATTCTGCGCAGGCATAAAAAAGGGCCGTCGAAACGGCCCGAAAATCCCTGCTTGGCTAAGAGCAATGCAACGAGGAATCCATTAACGGTTTGGCTGAGGGGTCAGGCGCAGATAGGGTTTGACCGCCCGATATCCTCTGGGGAAGCGCTGCTTGATCTCTTCCTCATCTTTGAGCGAAGGCACGATCACCACCTCATCGCCGTCCTGCCAGTTACCGGGTGTGGCGACTTTGTGGTTGTCGGTCAGCTGCAGCGAGTCGATCACCCGCAGGATCTCATTGAAGTTGCGCCCGGTACTGGCCGGATAAGTGATGGTCAGGCGTACCTTTTTGTTCGGGTCGATGACGAACAGCGAGCGCACAGTCAGGGTGTCACTGGCGTTCGGGTGAATCAGGTCGTACAGGTCGGACACCTTGCGGTCGGCATCGGCAATGATCGGGAAGTTGACCACCGTGTTCTGGGTTTCGTTGATGTCCTCGATCCACTTATGGTGCGAGTCGACCGGGTCTACCGACAGGGCGATGGCCTTGACCCCGCGCTTGGCGAAGTCGTCCTTGAGTTTGGCGGTCAGGCCCAGCTCGGTGGTGCACACCGGGGTGAAGTCGGCCGGATGGGAGAACAACACCCCCCAGCTGTTGCCCAGCCACTCGTGGAAGCGAATTTTGCCTTCGCTGGAATCCTGTTCGAAATCGGGGGCGATATCGCCGAGTTTAAGGCTCATGGGCTGCGGCTCCTTGGCTGGGTTCTGTACCGTATGGGTTCAATGTGCCTGCATTCGGTTAAAAACAAAAAGAATAAATAACGATTTATTTATAACCATAATGCATACAAATTTGCAGGCACAAAAAAGCCTCGCATCACGCGAGGCTTCTTGTTCAGCTACGGCTTACAGGAAGTTGTAAGTGTAGTTGAAGATCAGACGGGTCTGATCCTGGTCAGCCAGCGAACTGGTGCCGGTGCCGCGGTACACACCGTGACGCAGGCTGGCGCCCAGGCCCTTGAAGGTGCCGTCCTGGATCACGTAGTCGATACGGGCATCACGCTCCCACTCGCTGAAGTGGCCGTTGCCGTTGGCATTTTTACCGTCTTCACCTTTCAGGTAGGCAACCGATGCTTTCAGGCCCGGCACGCCCAGGCGAGCGAAGTCGTAGGCGTACTGACCGAAGGTGGTGTTTTCACCGGCCTTGGCGAACTGGTTGATCATGCTGTCAGTGAACAGGTAGAAGCTGGAACCGCCGGCGCCTTCGTTGCGGCCATTACCATCTACCACGCTGCCCTGGTTCAGCCAGACGAAGCCACCGTCGTCATTGACGCGCTGATGGCCGAGCATCAGCGAGTGGCCACCCAGGGTGTAGGTGAACATCGCGGACCAGGTCTTGTTGTCGACCTCGCCAGTGTTCTTGGCATAGCCACCGTTGTTGTTGAAGCGGTAGCCGGCCTCGCCGTTCTTGCCGTCGCTGCTGCTGTCGAAGTAGCGCAGGTCGGTCTTGAACGACTGGTCGTCAGCGATCTTGAACACGTGAGTCGCGCCCAGGAAGTGCTGCTTGTAGAAGTCTTCCAGGTTCGAGTAGTAGTACTGCAGGGTCAGGTCTGGCGTGAGCTTGTAGTCCAGGCCGCCGTAACGGAACTTGTTGCTGTCCTGGGTAGCACCCGCTACCGACAGGCCGGTACGGTTGCTCGAAGCACGGCCCATGGCGTGGGTCAGCTGACCGGCGTTAATGGTCAGGTTGTCGATTTCCTTCGACTGGATGGTGCCACCCTCGAAGGTTTGCGGCAGCAGACGGCCATCGTTGGAGACCAGGATCGGCAGGTTCGGCGCCAGGGCGCTACCGTAGTGAACTTCGGTCTTCGAGAAGCGTGCCTTGGCGTTACCACCCACACGGGCCCACTGGCTTACAGCCGAACCGTCGGTGTCGCTTGGGAAGAAGGAGCTGTTGTCAGGGTGCTTGCCGCGGCCACCATCCAGGTGAATACCCCACAGGGCCTGGACGTCCACACCGAAACCAACGGTGCCTTCAGTGAAACCGGACAGGTAGTCGAGCTTGAAGCCCTGACCCGATTCACGGTTGTCAGCGCCACCGTCACGGTTGTCGTTGTTGAAGTACATGGTGCGCGAGCTAAGCGACAGTTTGCTGTCTTCGACGAAACCGGCAGCGCCTGCTTGTTGGGCGAGAACCCCCAGTGCCACGGCCAGGGCCAGGCTGGACTTGTACATGTTTTGCTCCTCTACGTTCTAATTTTTGTGTATCTCTGGCGGAGGGATCTGCTGCCCCTTCTCACCGTGGATTGGCGATTTAGTCCCAAAGCGTGACCACTAAGTCAATCGTTTCTAAACGTTTCGCGACTTTGGTCTAAGACGCCAGCTGCGCTACAGGATAATGACAATCCTATAAATCCAAAATGACCGTTTTATGAATTGGTAAGATTTTTACGGAATATGGTTGGAACCTTTACTGCCAAACGTTGTAGCAGCCTCGCCATTGATAACCATAAGTTATTTGCAAACGTTTGCTCATAACCTAATACCGTATCGTTCTATAGGGACGACAAAGCCTAGCAGCCCGCTCTGATTTCGCCACTGGGCAGGTTGCCCCACAGAAGCGGCGGCCTTTTACGGTCTTTGTGGGAGCGGCCTTGTGTCGCGATGGGGCGCGAAGCGGCCCCAGGACTTCAGCTTCGCCGCGTAAAATGCCGGGGCCGCATTGCGGCCCATCGCGACACAAGGCCGCTCCCACAAAGACCGCACTCCCCTTGGGCTTAAAGCATTTGGCTCCTAAGCTAATGCAAAAAAGTTATTTATTTAGAAATTCTTAGATCATTTAGTCTTCTCGCCATCCAACACCCTGATTGCCTGACGAGAGGTCCACCATGATCCCGCACGCTCCGCTGCGCCTGTTCGCTGCCCTGACCCTCGCCAGCACCAGCTGGTTTGCTCAGGCCGCCGACCTGACCGTGGCCTATCAGACCACCGTCGACCCGGCCAAAGTGGCCCAGGTCGATGGCGACTACGAAAAAGCCAGCAAGGCCAGCATCGACTGGCGCAAATTCGATAACGGCGCAGACGTGATCACTGCGGTGGCCAGCGGCGACGTGCAGATCGGCTACCTGGGCTCCAGCCCGCTGGCCGCTGCCGCCACCCGCAAACTGCCGGTCGAAACCTTCCTCATCGCCACCCAGATTGGTGCCGGTGAAGCCTTGGTCGCCCGCGACAGCATCAAGACGCCACAAGACCTGATCGGCAAGAAGGTCGCCGTGCCGTTCGTTTCCACCGGCCACTACAGCCTGCTGGCCGCCCTGAAAAGCTGGAACATCGACCCCTCCAAGGTCCAGATCCTCAACCTGGCGCCGCCGGCCATCATTGCCGCCTGGAAACGTGGTGACATCGACGCCACCTACGTCTGGGACCCAGCCTTGGGCGTGGCCAAGGAAAATGGCAAGGTGCTGATCACCTCTGGCGAACTGGCCCAGAAAGGCGCACCTACTTTCGATGCCTGGATTGTGCGCAAAGACTTCGCCGAGAAGCACCCCGAGGTGGTCAAAGCGTTTGCCAAAGTCACCCTCGATGCCTACGCCGACTACCGCAAGGACCCGAAAGCCTGGCTGGCCGACAAGGGCAACGTAGACAAGCTGGTGAAGCTGTCCGGCGCCAAGGCCAGCGACATCCCGGTGCTGCTGGAGGGCAACGTCTACCCACTGGCCGCAGACCAGGCCAACGCCCTGGGCGCGCCGACCACCCAGGCACTGACCGACACGGCCAACTTCCTCAAGCAGCAAGGCAAGGTCGACGCCGTACTGCCGGACTACTCGCCGTACGTCAGCGCCAAGTTCCTTCCAAACTGATCCGGAGCCCGTCATGGCCTTGCTCGAGCTGGAGCGCATCAGCGCACAGTACCCTGGCGCCAGCACCCCGGTGCTGGCCGACATCAACCTGAGCCTGGGGCCACGCCAGCTGCTGGTGGCCCTGGGGCCTTCCGGCAGCGGCAAGACCTCACTGCTCAACCTGATCGCCGGCTTTGTCGCCCCCAGCGGCGGGCGCATCACCCTCGACGGCGTACCGGTGCAAGGCCCTGGTGCCGAGCGCGGCGTGGTGTTCCAGGATGATGCCCTGCTGCCATGGCAGAACGTGCTGGGCAATGTCGCCTTCGGCCTCGAACTGGCCGGCGTGCCCCGCGCCCAGCGTGAGGCCAAGGCCCGGGAAATGCTCGCCCTCGTCGACCTTGATGGCTTCGGTGAGCGGCGCATCTGGCAATTGTCCGGTGGGCAGAAGCAGCGCGTTGGCCTGGCCCGCGCGCTGGCGGCCGACCCACGGGTATTGCTGATGGATGAACCGTTCGGCGCCCTCGACGCGTTCACCCGCGAGCAGATGCAGGAACTGCTGCTTCAGGTGTGGCAGCGCACCGCCAAGCCGGTGTTCCTGATTACCCACGACATCGAAGAAGCGGTGTTCCTCGCCAGCGAGCTGGTACTGCTGGCGCCCAACCCGGGGCGCGTGGTGGAACGCCTGCAACTGGACTTCGGCCAGCGCTATGCCGCTGGCGAATCGGCCCGGGCCATCAAGTCCGACCCCGCCTTTATCGAAACCCGCGAGCATGTACTGGCGCGGGTGTTCTCCCAACGCCAAAGCCTGCAGGAGCGCGCATGAGCAGCCTGGACCTGCCGGTCGCCGGCAAACACACCGCACAAACCCGGCCCGCCGCCAAGCTGCGCCGACCACTGTCCACTCGCTGGATCAGCACCCTGACCTTGGCCAGCCTGCTGCTGGTCTGGTGGCTGGTGACGGCCGCCGGCTGGATCGAGCCCCTGTTCCTGCCCTCGCCCGGCGACATCCTGGCCAGGGCCTGGACCCTGCTGACCCAGGGCTACATGGACGCCAGCCTGTGGCAGCACCTGGGCGCAAGCCTGGGCCGTATCGGCCTGGCGCTGGTGGCCGCGACCCTGACCGCGATCCCGGTCGGCATCGCCATCGGCTACAACCGCGTGGCCCGTGGCATCCTCGACCCGCTGATCGAGTTCTACCGGCCCATCCCGCCGCTGGCCTACCTGCCGTTGATCGTCATCTGGTGCGGTATCGGCGAGCTGTCGAAGGTGCTGCTGATCTACCTGGCGATCTTCGCCCCGATCGCCATTGCCACCGCCACCGGTGTGCGCACGGTCGACCCGGCCAAGCTGCGGGCGGCGCAGTCGCTGGGCGCGACCAAGGCCCAACTGATCCGCCATGTGATCCTGCCCAGTGCGCTGCCCGACATCCTCACCGGCATCCGCATCGGCCTGGGGGTCGGCTGGTCGACACTGGTAGCCGCCGAGCTGATTGCCGCCACCAGCGGCCTGGGCTTCATGGTCCAGTCGGCGGCGCAGTTCCTGGTCACCGATGTGGTGGTGCTGGGCATTTTGCTGATCGCCCTGATCGCCTTCGCCCTGGAAATGAGCCTGCGGGCCCTGCAACGCAAACTGGTGCCCTGGCACGGGCAGAGCCACTGATTGCCGACTGACCACGCCGGCAACCCGGCGCCTAGAACGAGAAAAAACATGAGCCTGACCGTTACCCCTCTCAGCCCGGCCCTCGGTGCCCAGATCAGCGGCGTGGACATCAGCCGCGATATCACTGCAGAAGAGCGCGACGCCATCGAGCAGGCGCTGCTCAAGCATCAGGTGCTGTTCTTCCGCGACCAGCCGATCAACCCGGAGCAGCAGGCGCGCTTTGCCGCCCGCTTCGGCGACCTGCACATTCACCCGATCTACCCCAACGTGCCGGAAACCCCGCAGGTGCTGGTGCTCGACACGGCAGTCACCGATGTACGCGACAACGCCGTGTGGCACACCGACGTGACCTTTTTGCCGACCCCGGCACTGGGCGCGGTGCTCAGCGCCAAGCAGCTGCCCGCTTACGGTGGCGATACCCTGTGGGCCAGCGGCATTGCGGCCTTCGAAGCCTTGTCGGCGCCGCTGCGTGAAATGCTTGATGGGCTGACCGCCACCCACGACTTCACCAAGTCGTTTCCGCTGGAGCGCTTTGGCACCACGCCGGAAGACCTGGCGCGCTGGGAGGCCACACGGCGTAACAACCCCCCGCTGTCGCACCCGGTGGTGCGCACACATCCGGTGAGCGGGCGCCAGGCGTTGTTCGTCAATGAAGGGTTCACTACACGCATCAATGAACTGAGCGAACTGGAGAGCGATGCGCTGCTGAGGCTGCTGTTCGCCCATGCGACGCGACCGGAGTTCAGCATTCGCTGGCGTTGGCAGGAAAATGATGTAGCGTTCTGGGACAACCGCGTGACCCAGCATTTTGCGGTGGATGATTACCGGCCGAACCGGCGGGTGATGCACAGGGCGACCATCCTGGGGGATGCACCTTTCTGACAGATTTTGGGAGGCCTTTGGCCTCTATTCGCAGCACAAGGCTGCTCCTGCAAGGGATCACGTATCCTTGTAGGAGCAGCCTTGTGCTGCGAATGGGCCGCAAAGCGGCCCCGGCGATCTAACGGACCAGATGCAGGTACTGCATGTGCCGCTCGTACTGGTCGAGGATGTCGTTGATGATCTGCTCTTTGCTGTAGCCCACCAGGTCATAATTCTGGCTGCCTTCGCTCAAGTGCACCTCCGCACGGTAATAGCGGCGGTTCTTCAACTCCTGCGCACCCAACCCACCCAGGGCGAACGATGGCGTGAAATAGCCACGCATCTGCACCTGGTAAATGAACGGCTGCTCCTCGCCATGGCCAATTTTCAGGCTGACGTTGTCATGGCTCGGGTCATCCTGGGTGATCAGCACCAGGCCCTTCTGCTCGAACACTTCACGCACATCGGCAATCGCCGGGCGCACCACGTCGTCCATGAAGCGGTACACCTCATCACGCGACGGGAAGTGCACCGCCTGGCTCAGGCGCTGGCGCCAGCCGCCACGGCCGCGACGTGACTGGGCGAACGGGGCCAGCGAGTGCATCTGCGCGATCTGCCGTTGCGACTCCAGGTAGAACGCCTTGTGCAGCCCCCACATCATGCACAGCAGGATCAGCGAGAACGGCAACGAGGTCAGTACCACCGCCGACTTCAGCGAATCGATGCTGCCCGCGAACAGCAGTGCGCTGGTAATCAGTGCAGTCATGGCGCCCCAGAAGATACGCAGCCAGTTCGGGCCGTCCTCATCTGCATCGCCACCCTTGGCCGACAAGGTCGACAGCACCACGGTGCCTGAGTCGGCCGACGTCACGAAGAACACGAAGCTGATGAACACCGTGGTGGCGATCACCGCCTTGCTCCACGGGTAGGTTTCCAGCAGCAGGTAAAGGCTCATCGACGGGTTATCCAGTGCCGACTGGCCCAGCGCGGTCATGCCGTGATTGATGACCTGGTCCAGAGCGCTGTTACCGAAAATCGACATCCACGCCAGGGTAAAGCCCAGCGGAATCAGCAGCACGCCGAAGACAAACTCGCGAATGGTGCGGCCGCGGGAAATGCGCGCGATGAACAGGCCCACGAACGGTGCCCAGGCAATCCACCAGGCCCAGTAGAACACCGTCCAGCCGCCCAGCCAGTCGCGGTTTTCACCGTAGGCATACACGTCGAAGCTTTTGCGTGGCAACGCGCCCAGGTAATCGCCAAGGTTCTGGATCAGCGTGTTGAACAGGTGCTGTGTAGGCCCGGCAAACAATACGAACAACAGCAGCGCGCAGGCGAGGAACAGGTTGATGTCGCTCATCACCCGCACCCCCTTCTCTACCCCGGCGACGGCCACGGCCACCGCCGCGCCCATCATCAGGGTGATGAGGATCACCTGCACCCACTGGCTGTGGCTGATGCCGAACAGGTAGTCCAGACCGGCGTTCAAATGCAGCACGCCAAAGCCCATGTCGGCACCCAGGCCGAACACCGTGGCGATGATGCCGAAGCCATCCACTGCGTAGCCAATCGGCCCGTTGATGCGCTTGCCAATCAGCGGGTACAGCGCCGAACGTAATGCCAGCGGCAGGTTGTGGCGGTAGGCGAAGTAGGCCAGCGCCATGCCGACGAAGGCGAATACGCCCCAGCCATGCAGGCCCCAGTGCAGGAACAGGATCTGCATCGCCTGGCGCCCGGCCTCGGCCGTGCCCGCTTCGCCCTGGGGCGGCTGCAACATGTGCGTCAGCGGCTCGGAGACACAGAAGAAGAACAGGGTAATGCTGATACCGGCGGCAAACAGCATGCCGGCCCATGAGAGGTAACTGAACTCGGGTTCGTCGTGGTCGGCACCGAGCTTGATCTTGCCATAGCCGGACAAGGCGGTGACCACCACGAAGACCAGGTACAGCGTCATGGCCAACATGTAATACCAGCCGACCGTATTGGCCGCCCAGTTCTGCGCCGCCAGCAGCCAGTCGCCTGCGGCTTGCGGGTTGGAGATGACCACCAGGCCAAAGATGAGGATAAAACTTGCCGCAAAGTAGAACACCGGGGGGTTCATGCGGATTTTGCCATTGGCAGCGGAAGTGTTCGGTGCACTCATCGGGCGTGCACCTCGTCGAATGACGTGAGGTTCGAAATGAACGGGTTCAGCAAAGGAATCCTCCTGTTGAACACCGGCAGCGGACCAGCGTTTTTCATTGAACAAGCGTTCAAGTTAAACATGGATCGGTTTTCAATGCGAATTGGGACGCTGATTGGTGTTGTCCTGTACCGGCCCTTTCGCGGGTAAACCCGCTCCCACAGGTACTGCACAAGCCTCAGTCTTTGTGGGGTACCTGTGGGAGCGGGTTTACCCGCGAAAGGGCCGGTACAGGCTAAGCAAATGCTAGATCAATTCTTGTCCTGGCAATCCAGCTGCAGGTTGGCCTGGGTGATGTTGCTTTCAGCAGGCACACTGCGGGTCAGCCACACGTTACCGCCAATGGTCGAACCCTTGCCGATGGTAATACGCCCCAGCACCGTGGCCCCGGCGTAGATCACCACATCGTCCTCGACAATCGGATGGCGCGGCAGGCCTTTGTGCAGGGTGCCGGACTCATCGCTGGGGAAGCGTTTGGCGCCCAGGGTCACCGCCTGGTAGATACGCACGCGCTCGCCGATGATCGCGGTTTCACCAATGACCACCCCGGTACCGTGGTCGATGAAGAAGCTCGGGCCGATCTGTGCGCCCGGGTGAATATCGATACCGGTCGCCGAATGCGCCAGCTCCGAACTGATCCGTGCCAGCAGTGGCAGGCCGGCCCGGTACAGGTGGTGCGCCAGGCGGTGGTGGATGATCGCCAGGATACCCGGGTAGCACAGCAGCACTTCATCGACGCTGCGCGCGGCGGGGTCGCCGTGGTAGGCGGCCAGCACGTCGGTGTCGAGCAGCACCCGCATTTCCGGCAGCGCAGCAGCAAAGCCCTGGATCAGCTTCAACGCATGGCCATCGACGCTGGCCAGCTCAGCCTTGCTTTGCCGGGCGGCATAGCGCAACTCCAGGCGCGCCTGGGTCAGCAATGCAGTCAGCGCGGCATCCAGGGTATGGCCAACGTAGAAGTCTTCGCTCTCTTCGCGCAGGTCCACAGGCCCAAGGCGCATGGGGAACAACGCGCCGCACAGTTGCTCCAGGATCTGCCGCATCGCCTCGCGCGACGGCAGCTCGCGCCCGCCCTGCTCGCCAATGCTGCGGCCATTGCGGGTGCGCCACTGCTCACGGGCGCCACGCAGGCCAGTGACAATGCTGTGCAACTGCCAGTGCGCGGATGAAGGTTGTTCGCTCACGGTTTTCTCCTGCCTGAGTCGGCCAAACTATTTTTATCGGCAGGCTAGGCCCTTTCGCGGGTTTACCCGCGAAGAGGCCCACCCTGCTTACATACAGCCCACTCTACGGCAAATCCGTCCCTTGGAAAAAACAACGCTTTATTCCATCCTGCGCTAAGTCAGGCATAAGCCGCGATGACGTAGCGAGCATCCTCGCCTACCCTCAAAGCAGCCAGCATCTGGCACAAACAAAAAAGGGAATAACAAAATAATTTTTTAGTATTTCCTGGCCTAAAAAGCCAACCCTATAGTCGCCACCTCACTACTTACACAACAAGCGCGGGGCTCTGACATGTCGAAATTCGCCAAACCGCTACTCAACGCCAGCCTGGCCATCCTGCTGGGTGCCGGCCTGCTCAGCCAGGCGTTCGCCGGCGAGCAGTTGAAGACCATCCAGGAAAAAGGCGTGATCAACGTCGGCCTCGAAGGCACCTACCCACCGTTCAGTTTCCAGGACGAGAACGGCAAGCTGGCGGGCTTCGAAGTGGAGCTTTCGGAACTGCTGGCCAAGGAGCTGGGGGTCAAGGCCAAGATCCAGCCGACCAAGTGGGATGGCATCCTTGCCGCGCTGGAATCCAAGCGCCTGGACGTGGTGGTCAATCAGGTGACCATCTCCGAGGAGCGCAAGAAGAAATACGATTTCTCTGAGCCCTATACCGTTTCGGGCATCCAGGCCCTGATCCTGAAGAAGAAAGCCGCGGACCTGAACATCAAGACCGCGCAAGACCTGGCCGGCAAAAAAGTCGGCGTGGGCCTGGGCACCAACTACGAACAGTGGGTCAAGCAAGACGTCCCGAAAGCCGAAGTGCGCACCTATGAAGACGACCCGAGCAAGTTCGCCGACCTGCGCAACGGCCGTATCGATGCCATCCTGATCGACCGCTTGGCCGCGCTGGAATACGCGCAAAAAGCCAAAGACACCGAACTGGCCGGCGATGCCTTCTCGCGCCTGGAAAGCGGCGTGGCGCTGCGTAAGGGCGAGCCTGAACTGCTGGCGGCCATCAACAAGGCCATCGACAAGCTAAAGGCTGACGGCAGACTGGCCAAGCTGTCCGAAAAATACTTCGGTGCCGATGTCACCAAATGATTGCTGAAAGCCTGCAACTCGTTGTCGACTCCGCGCCCTTCCTGCTGAAGGGCGCGGGTTATACAGTGCTGCTCAGTGTCGGCGGCATGTTCTTCGGCCTGCTGCTGGGCTTTGCCCTGGCGCTGATGCGGCTTTCGAAGCTCTTGCCGCTGAACTGGCTGGCGCGGATCTACGTGTCGTTCTTCCGCGGCACGCCGCTGCTGGTGCAGTTGTTCGTGATCTATTTCGGCATGCCGCAGATCGGCATCGAACTCGATCCCATCCCGGCTTCGCTGATCGGCCTTTCGCTGAACATGGCGGCCTACATTTGCGAGATCCTGCGCGCTGCAATCTCCTCGATCGACCGTGGCCAGTGGGAAGCCGCCGCCAGTATCGGCATGACCCGCGTCCAGGCCATGCGCCGGGCGATCCTGCCACAAGCCTTGCGTACCGCCCTGCCCCCGCTGGGCAACAGCTTCATTTCACTGGTCAAGGACACTGCGCTGGCCGCGACCATCCAGGTGCCAGAGCTGTTCCGCCAGGCGCAGCTGATTACCGCACGCACCTTCGAAGTGTTCACCATGTACGTGGCGGTCGCGGTCATCTACTGGGTGCTGTGCAGCATCCTCGCGCACTTCCAGAACCGCATGGAAGCGCGGGTCAACCAGCATGACCAGGAGCAATGAGCATGATTGAAGTCAAAGGCCTGACCAAGCAGTTCAAGGGCCAGACCGTGCTCAACGGCATCGACCTGACCGTGCAGCCCGGCGAAGTGGTGGCCATCATCGGCCCCAGCGGCTCGGGCAAGACCACCTTCCTGCGCTGCCTGAACCTGCTGGAAACCCCCGACGCCGGGCAGATCAAGATAGGCGCCATCAGCATCGATGCCAACCGCCCGCTGGGTGGCCAGCAAAGTGCGATACGCCGCCTGCGCCAGCAGGCCGGGTTCGTATTCCAGAACTTCAACCTGTTCCCCCACCGTACCGCCCTGGAGAACGTGATCGAGGGGCCGGTGATCGTCAAGAAGACGCCCCGCGAGCAAGCCATCGAACTGGGCCGGCGCCTGCTGGCCAAGGTCGGTCTGGCAGGCAAGGAAGACGCCTACCCACGGCGCCTGTCGGGCGGGCAGCAGCAACGGGTGGCCATCGCCCGCGCCCTGGCCATGGAGCCGGAGGTGATCCTGTTCGACGAACCCACCTCGGCACTGGACCCGGAGCTGGTGGGTGAAGTGCTGGCGACCATCCGCGGCCTGGCCGAGGAGAAACGCACCATGATCATTGTCACCCACGAGATGAGCTTTGCCCGGGACGTAGCGAACCGGGTGATCTTCTTCGACAAGGGCGTGATCGTGGAACAGGGCGAGGCCAAGGCACTGTTTGCGGCGCCGAAGGAAGAGCGTACCCGCCAGTTCCTGCGCAAGTTCCTCGGCACTGCCGCCTCCGAGTAAACCTGTTCCGGCCTCTTCGCGGGCACGCCCGCTCCCACAGGTGTCGCACCGGTTTCAATACCTGTGCAGTACCTGTGGGAGCGGGCGTGCCCGCGAAAGGGCCGGCACATCTGTAACAAATCCCTCCTTCTATACATATTCCAAAGAGTTAGTTCATAAACTTTTTATAAAGCATTAGGGTATATAAACCGGACCACCGGACCAGCACACATTTGTCGCGACCAGCTGTAGCGACACAACTTTTTTGTGAGGTCAGGAATGGTCAGGATCACAATCACCCCAGTGCGTATCGCCAGGGCATTGAGTGCAGCCAAGGAGCGGTACTGATGTCCAGCCAGCCAAATACCCAATTCCATAGCGATCTCGACAGCTCGCCCCTGCTGCTGCCGGCCAAGGTACTGCGCACCGACGCCGAAGCCCTGCAAGCGGCCCGTGAACTGGCCGAGGTTGCCCGCGAGCAAGCCGCCCGCCGCGACCAGCAACGCAAACTGCCGTGGGCGGAGATCGAGCTGTTCACCCGCAGCGGCCTGGGCAGCATCAGCGTACCCAAGGCCCACGGCGGCCCCGACGTGTCGTTCGCAACCGTGGCCGAAGTGTTCCGCCTGATCAGTGCCGCCGACCCGGCCCTGGGGCAGATCCCGCAGAACCAGTTCGGCATGCTGCAACTGATTCGCCTGACAGCCACCGAGGCGCAACAGGCGCTGATCTTCCGCAGCGTGCTCGACGGCTGGCGCATCGGCAATGCCGGCCCCGAACGCGGCACCAAGGACACCCTCACCCTCAAGGCCCGGATCACCCGCGCCGGCGACAGCTATCGCATCAGCGGCGAGAAGTTCTATTCCACCGGTGCCCTGTTCGCCCACTGGGTGGCGGTAAAAGCCCTCGACGAGGAAGGTCGTCAGCGCCTGGCGTTCGTGCGCCGTGGCAGCCCGGGGCTGCGCATCGTCGATGACTGGTCCGGGTTCGGCCAGCGCACCACCGCCAGCGGCACTGTATTGCTGGACGAGGTGCCGGTAGACGCGGAGCTGGTGATCGACAACTGGCGCCAGCGTGACATCCCCAACATCCAGGGCGCAGCCTCGCAGCTGATCCAGGCGGCGATCGACGCCGGCATTGCCGAAGCGGCAATCGACGATGCGATCACGTTCGTGCGGGAAAAGTCCCGCCCGTGGATCGAAGCCAACGTGGACCGCGCCAGTGACGACCCTTATGTGATTGCCGACATCGGCCGCCTGAAGCTCGAACTGCACGCTGCCGAAGCGCTGCTACGCAGAGCCGCGCGGGTACTCGACGAGGTCAATGCTGCGCCCATCGACGCAGCCAGCGCGGCACGCGCCTCGATTGCGGTGGCCGAGGCCAAGGTGCTGACCACCGAAATTGCCCTGCAGGCCAGCGAGAAGCTGTTCGAACTGGCCGGCAGCCGCGCCACCCTTGCCGAGTTCAACCTCGACCGCCACTGGCGCAATGCCCGGGTGCACACCCTGCACGACCCGGTGCGCTGGAAGTACCACGCGGTGGGCGCGTACCACCTCAACGGCACCCTGCCTGCGCGGCATTCCTGGATCTGATTTGCTGCCTTTGGGGCTGCTGCGCAGCCCTTCGCGGGCTTGCCCGGTCCCACAGGATTACCGCCGCCTGAACTGGCATCACTTTACCTGTGGGAGCGGGCAAGCCCGCGAAGGGCCGCGAAGCGGCCCCCGGAGAACTCTATGACAATCGCTATCATCACCAGCGACGCTCAGGCCCTGGCCGTCGCCGAAGACATCGCCCAGCAACTGCGCCGCGACAGCGTCCTGCGCGATCGCGAGCGCCGCCTGCCGCATACCGAGCTGGAGCTGTTCACCCGCTCCGGCCTGTGGGCCATCAGCGTGCCCAAGGCCTTTGGCGGCGCCGGCGTGTCCCACGTCACCCTGGCCAAGGTCATCGCCCGTATCGCCCAGGCCGACGGCTCGCTCGGGCAAATCCCGCAAAACCATTTCTACGGCCTGGAAGTGCTGCGGGTAAACGGCACCCCCGAGCAGCAACAGCGCCTGTACGCCGAAGTACTCGCCGGCCGGCGCTTCGGCAATGCGCTGGCCGAGCTGGGCACCAAAACCGCCAACGATCGCACCACCCGCCTGAGCCGTGACGGCGACGGCTTTCGCATCAACGGCCGCAAGTTCTATTCCACCGGCGCCATCTACGCCCAGCGCATTCCCACCTCGGTCGTCGATGAACAAGGCGTGCAGCAGCTGGCCTTCGTCCCGGCCGATAGCCAGGGCTTGCAGGTGATCGACGACTGGAGCGGCTTCGGTCAGCGGACCACTGGCAGCGGTTCGGTGGTGTTTGACAACGTGTACGTCAGCGCCGCCGATGTGGTGCCGTTCCAGAGCGCGTTCGAGCGCCCCACGCCGGTCGGGCCGCTGGCGCAAATTCTTCATGCTGCCATCGACACTGGCATCGCCCGCGCCGCTTATGAAGATGCCCTGCACTTCGTGCGCACCCGCAGCCGCCCGTGGGTCGACTCGGGCCTGGACAAGGCTACGGATGACCCGCTGACGCTGAAGAGTTTCGGCCACCTGGCGATCCGTCTGCATGCCGCCGAAGCCCTGCTGGAGCGCGCCGGCGAATACCTCGACCGCGCCCGCGACGACAGCACGGCCGACAACGTGGCCGCCGCCTCCATTGCCGTGGCCGAAGCACGTGCCATCAGCACCGAGATTTCGCTCGCTGCCGGTACTGCCCTGTTCGAACTGGGCGGCAGCCAGGCAACGCTGGCCGAGCACAACCTCGACCGCCACTGGCGCAACGCCCGCGTGCATACCCTGCACGACCCGGTGCGCTGGAAGTATCACGCCATCGGCAACTACTACCTCAACGATACCAACCCGCCACGCCGGGGGACCATCTGATGGCCAGGCAGATTCTGCTCAATGCCTTCAACATGAACTGCATCGGGCACATCAACCACGGCCTGTGGACCCACCCACGGGATACCTCGACCCAGTACAAGTCCCTGGAATACTGGACCGATCTGGCCCGCCTGCTGGAGCGCGGCCTGTTCGACGGGCTATTCATTGCCGACATCGTCGGCACCTACGACATCTACGGCCAGTCGCTGGACGTCACCCTCAAGGAGTCGATCCAGCTGCCGGTCAACGACCCGCTGCTGCTGGTTTCGGCCATGGCTGCCGTCACCCGCCATCTGGGGTTCGGCCTTACCGCCAACCTCACCTACGAAGCGCCATACCTGTTCGCCCGGCGGCTTTCCACCCTCGACCACCTGAGCAATGGCCGGGTGGGCTGGAACATCGTCACCGGCTACCTCGACAGCGCCGCCCGGGCCATGGGCCTTGAGCAGCAACCCGAGCATGACCGTCGCTACGACCAGGCCGACGAATACCTGCAAGTGCTTTACAAGCTGCTGGAAGGCAGCTGGGCCGATGACGCGGTGGTCGCAGACCGCAAGCAGCGCGTCTATGCCCGGCCCGACAAGGTGCGCAAGGTCAGCCACCACGGCGAGTTCTACAACGTCGAGGGCTATCACCTGAGCGAACCCTCGCCGCAACGCACCCCAGTACTGTTCCAGGCCGGCAGCTCGCAGCGTGGCCTGGCGTTCGCCGGCAACCATGCCGAATGCGTGTTCATCAGTGGCCAGGACAAGGCCGCCACCCGCGCCCAGGTCGACAAGGTGCGCGCTGCCGCCCAGGCCGCCGGGCGCGACCCGCAAGCGATCAAAGTGTTCATGGGCATCACGGTGATCGTCGCCCCTACCGAGCAAGCGGCCCAGGCCAAGCATGCCGAATACCTGCGCCATGCAAGCCCCGAGGCCGGCGTCGCGCACTTCGCCGCCTCCACCGGCATCGACTTTGCGGCCTACGGGCTGGACGAGCCGATTGGCTTCAGCCAGGGCAATGCCATCCAGTCCGCCACGCGCCAGTTGCAGAACAGCGCCTGGACCCGCCGTCGCCTGCTTGAACAGCACGCCCTGGGTGGCCGCTACGTAACCCTGGTCGGCTCACCGGAACAGGTGGCCGAACAGTTGATCGCCTGGATCGACGAAACCGGGCTGGACGGTTTCAACCTGACCCGCACCGTCACCCCGGAAAGTTTCGAGGACTTCATCGACCTGGTCATCCCGCAGTTGCAACAGCGTGGCCGCTACAAGACCGCCTATGCCGAAGGCACCCTGCGCGAAAAGCTGTTCCAGGCCGACCACCCGCACCTGCCCGCCGACCACCCGGGCTCGACCTACCGCTTTACCCCAACCCCTGCCCCGACTGGAGCCCTGCACCATGCTTGAGAAACTGTTCCGGCCCGTCGCGGCCATTGCCCTCACCCTGGGCCTGTCCGCCAGTGTCCTGGCTGCCGAACCGCTGAAGATCGGCACCACCTCGGCTTTTGCCATTCCGCTGGAAGCCGCCGTGGAAGAAGCGCACAAGCAAGGCCTGGAAGTGAAGCTGATCGAATTCAGCGACTGGATCGCGCCCAACGTCAGCCTCAACAGCGGCGACATCGACGTGAACTACTTCCAGCACATCCCGTTCCTGGAGAACGCCAAGGCTGCTGCGGGCTTCAACCTGGTGCCTTACGCCTCGGGCATCATCAACAACGTTGGCCTGTACTCGAAAAAGTACAAGAGCTTTGCCGAGCTGCCTGAGGGCGCCAGCGTGGCGATCGCCAACGACCCGATCAACAGCGGCCGTGGCCTGCAACTGCTGGCCAAGGCCGGGCTGATCACCCTGAAGCCAGGTGTTGGTTACAAGGCCACCGAGGACGACATCGTCGCCAACCCGAAAAAGCTGAAAATCCTTCAGGTCGAGGCGGTTCAGCTGGTCCGCGCCTACGACGACGCCGACCTGGTGCAGGGCTACCCGGCCTACATCCGCCTGGCCAACACCTTCGATGCCACCTCGGCATTGCTGTTCGACGGCCTGGAAAACAAGGAATACGTGATCCAGTTCGTCATCCGCCCGCAAAGCAAGGACGACCCACGGCTGGCCAGGTTCGTCGACATCTACCAGCACTCTCCGGTGGTGCGCGCAGCATTGGACAAAGCCCACGGCAAGCTCTACCAAGCCGGTTGGGAAGGCTGACATGCGCCAGGCCCACGCGCTCAGGGCGCCTGCACCACAACCATCGCCGCCACCGGTCAAGGAACAGGCCCTGCGCCCGGAGGTCAATGAAGCCCATGTACGCTTTATCGGCCTGGGCAAGACCTACCCTGGCCAGCCGCAACCGGCCTTGCAAGGCATCGACCTGAACATCCGCCATGGCGAGATCTTCGGCATCATCGGCCGCAGCGGTGCCGGCAAGTCTTCACTGCTGCGTACCATCAACCGCCTGGAGCAACCCAGCCAGGGCCGGGTGCTGATCGACCAGGTGGACATCGCGCCTTTCGATGAGGACCACCTGGTGGCGCTGCGCAGGCGCATCGGCATGATCTTCCAGCACTTCAACCTGATGTCGGCCAAGACCGTATGGCAAAACGTCGAACTGCCGTTGAAAGTGGCCGGCGTGGCCAAGGCCGAGCGCCAGCGCAAGGTGCGCGCTTTGCTTGAGCTGGTCGGTTTGCAGGAAAAGCACCACGTGTACCCGGCGCAGCTGTCTGGCGGGCAGAAACAGCGCGTCGGCATTGCCCGGGCGCTGGTACACGACCCCGAGATTTTGCTGTGCGACGAAGCTACCTCGGCGCTGGACCCGGAAACCACCGCTTCGATCCTTGAGTTGCTGCGCGACATCAACCGGCGGCTGGGCCTGACCATCGTGCTGATCACCCACGAAATGGCGGTAATCCGCGATATCTGCCACCGGGTGGTCGTGCTGGAGCGCGGCGAAGTGGTCGAGCAGGGCGAAGTCTGGCGGGTGTTCGGTGCCCCACGCCACGAGGTCACCCGAACCCTGCTAGCGCCGTTGCAGGCCAGGTTGCCTGCCGCACTGCAAGCCAGCTTGCGGGCCAGCCCGGTAAGCCGCGACAGCGCTGTAGTGCTGAAACTGACCCTGCTCGGTGAGCCCGAGCTGTCTGCTTTGTTCAACGATCTGGGCGGCCGCGTACGCCTGCTGCAGGGCGGCGTGGAAACCATCGGCGAGCATGCCTTGGGGCAACTGATCCTGTCGGTGCAACATTCGCCGCACGACACCCATCAACTGCTGGAACGTGCCCGCCGCTGGGCCGAGGACGTGGAGGTACTGGGCCATGTGGTTTGATCGCCTGCTGGACGGCTTGCTCGACACCTTGCTGATGGTCGGCGTGTCGTCGCTGATCGCCCTGCTGGTGGGGGTGCCCATGGCGGTGCTGCTGGTCACCAGCGACAAGGGCGGAATCTTCGAGGCACCGTTGCTGAACCGGGTGCTGGGCGCCTTCGTCAACCTGTTCCGCTCGATCCCGTTCCTGATCCTGATGGTCGCGCTGATCCCCTTCACCCGCCTGGTGGTAGGCACCACCTACGGGGTGTGGGCGGCGGTGGTGCCGCTGACCATTGCCGCCACGCCGTTTTTTGCGCGCATTGCCGAGGTCAGCCTGCGCGAAGTCGACCATGGTTTGGTGGAAGCTGCACAGGCCATGGGCTGTCGGCGTTGGCACATCGTCTGGCACGTGCTGTTGCCCGAGGCGCTGCCGGGCATCGTCGGGGGGTTCACCATTACCCTGGTGACCCTGATCAACTCCTCGGCCATGGCCGGTGCGATCGGTGCCGGGGGCTTGGGCGACATTGCCTACCGGTATGGCTACCAGCGCTTTGACAGCCAGATCATGCTGACCGTGATTGCCATGCTGGTGGCGTTGGTGGCGTTGATCCAGCTGGGTGGGGACCGCCTGGCGAAGGGCCTGAACAAGCGATAGAAGAGGGCCGCAAAGCGGGCCCTGGGTCTCAATCCCAGCGAAGATCCGCAGCCGGCACCGGCCGCCCGAACCAGTACCCCTGCCCCAGCTGACACTGCTCCAGCAGCAGGAAGCTGGCCTGCTCCGCCTGCTCGATGCCCTCGGCATGCACCTGCATGCCCATGCTGCGTGCCAGGGCAATGATTACCCGCACGATCGCGATGTCATCCTCATCCAGAGGCAACCCGGCAACGAAGCCCTGATCAATTTTCAGCTTCTGCACCGGCAAACGCTTGAGCCGCAGCAACGACGAATACCCGGTGCCAAAGTCGTCGATGGCTAGGGTCACGCCCAGCTCGCGCAAACGGTGCAACTGCTCCAGCGCCACTTCCGGGTCTTCCATCACGGCGCTCTCGGTGACTTCCAGCTCCAGCAGCGCCGGCGCCAGGCCGGTGTCGTGCAGCACTTCGGCAACCTGCTGGTACAGCTCGTGCTGGCCAAACAGCCGGCTGGAGATGTTAACCGCCACAAATGCCAACTGCCGGCCTTCGGCCTGCCACTGCACCATTTGCAGGCAGGCCTGGCGCAGCACCCAGGTGTCGATTTCGGCAATCAGCCCGGTGCGCTCGGCAATCGGGATGAACTCGCCCGGCGGCACAAGGCCGCGCTGGGGGTGCTGCCAGCGCACCAGTGTCTCGACCCCGACCTGCCGGCCTGTCGCCAGGTCATGTACCGGCTGGAAGTACACCCGCAGCTCATCCTGCTCCAGGGCCCGGCGTAGCTCACCGGCGGTCTCGACCCGCTGTTGGGCGTGAGCAGTCAGCTCTTCGGTGTACAGCGCATAGCAGGCCCTGCCGTTGCTTTTGGCCTTGTACAACGCCGCGTCGGCATTACGCAGCAACTGCTCGGCGCTCAGGGCGTCGCTGGGGAACAGGCTGATACCGACGCTGGCACTGATGAACAGGCGATTTTCCTCGAACAGGAACGGCTCGCGCATGCGTTCGATAATGCACTGCGCCAGCTTGCCCGCCTGGCCGACCTGCTGGCAGTTCTCGGCCAGCACACCGAACTCGTCGCCACCCAGGCGTGCCAGGGTCACGCCATTGCCCAGCACCTCGCCCAGGCGCTCGCCCACCAGCTTCAGCAACTGATCACCGATGGTGTGGCCCAGGCCGTCGTTGATACTCTGGAAATGGTCCAGGTCCAACAGCAGCAGGGCACAACCGCGCTTGTTGGCCTGAGCGGCCGCCAGGGCCTGCTCGACCCGGTCGGTGAACAGCAGGCGGTTGGGCAGGCCGGTGAGCGGATCGTGGTGGGCCAGGTAGGCCAGTTCCTGCTCCGAATGCTTGATCGCACTGATATCACTGAACACCGCCACGTAATGGCTCAGCTCACCGTCGTCATCGCGGATGGCGCAGATGGTCTGCCATTGCGGATAGATTTCGCCGCTTTTGCGCCGGTTCCAGATTTCGCCGCTCCACTCCCCCTGCTCGGCCAGGGTGGCAAAGATCTGCTGGTAGAACGCCTGGCCGTGGCGGCCCGATTTGAACTTGCTCGGGCGCTGGCCGATCACCTCATCCTGCTGGTAGCCGGTGATGCGCATGAAGGCACGATTGACGTGCACAATCAGGCCCTGGCGGTCGGTGACCAGCACACCTTCGAGGGTACTGTCGAACACTGCAGCAGCCATGCGCAGCCGCTCGCGGTCCTCGCAGCGCAAGCGCGCACCAATGCCGATGAAGTTCAGCAGCCGCACCCTCGAAACATAGATCAGCACGGCACTGAACAACACCCACAGCACCACATTGATCTGCCGCCCCACGGCCAGTGCCAGGGGATCGTCAGCCATGCCGTGCAGCATCACCTCGGCCAGCGCCAGCCAGAGGATCGAGAGCACCACATACAGCGCAGCCATGCGCAAGGCGTCGCGAACGGAAACAGACATGTCGGGTGGAAAAGCCCATCAAAAAGGAGTGGGCATTATAAAGGCTGAAACATGTCGTGACCTCCTATCTAAACGGTTGACTGGTTTTATTTCCCCGCCAAGGGATAATCAGCCCTTCCCCCCGCATTTCGAGGGTATTTACATCTATGTGGTATAACGGCCTGCTCGACTTGTCGGCCTGGCAACTGGTCGGCATCACTCTGCTGATGACCCACGTGACCATTGTCAGCGTCACGGTCTACCTGCATCGCTACTCCGCGCACCGGGCCCTGGAGCTCAATGGCGCGCTCAAGCATTTCTTCCGCTTCTGGCTGTGGCTGACCACGGCGCAGAACACCCGTGAATGGACCGCAGTCCACCGCAAGCATCACGCCAAGTGCGAAACCCCCGACGACCCGCACAGCCCGGTGTACAAGGGCCTGGGCACTGTGCTGCGCAAGGGTGCCGAGCTGTACCGTGAAGAGGCGCGCAACCCCGAAACCCTGCGCATCTATGGCAAAAACTGCCCGGATGACTGGATCGAGCGCAACCTCTACTCGCGCTACAAGCTGGGTGGGATCGCGCTGATGGCGGTGATCGACCTGCTGCTGTTCGGTACCGCCGGCATCACCATCTGGGCTGTACAGATGATGTGGATTCCATTCTGGGCCGCCGGTGTGGTCAACGGCCTGGGCCATGCCCTCGGCTATCGCAACTTCGAATGCCGCGATGCTGCCACCAACCTGGTGCCTTGGGGCATCGTCATCGGGGGCGAAGAGCTGCACAACAACCACCACACCTACCCCAACTCGGCCAAGCTGTCGGTCAAGCGTTGGGAGTTCGACATGGGCTGGGCGTGGATACGCCTGTTCTGCCTGCTGCGCCTGGCCAAGGTACAGCGCGTGGCGCCAATCGCCCACCGGGTGGCCGGCAAGGCAAGCCTGGACATGGACACCGCCATGGCCATCCTCAACAACCGCTTCCAGATCATGGCCCAGTACCGCAAGCTGGTGATCGGCCCGCTGGTCAAGCAGGAGCTGGCCCGGGTGGACGCTTCGGTGCGCCACCACTTCCGCCGCGCCAAGCGCCTGCTGTCGCGTGAAACCAGCTTGTTGGAAGACCGCCACCATGTGCGTATCGAGTCCATGCTTGCCCATAGCCAGGCGCTGAAGACCATTTACGAAAAGCGCCTGGCCCTGCAGCAGATCTGGGCGCGCACCAGCGCCAACGGCCACGACATGCTGGCTGCCATGAAGGACTGGATACACGAGGCCGAAACCAGCGGCATCCACGCCCTGCGCGACTTCGCAGCACAACTCAAGACCTACTCCCTGCGCCCGACCGGCGCCTGACCGCCGTTGATCGGCACGCCCCATTTCGGTGCGTGCCGTTCGGAACTTAGCCCCCTCGACTCCACTCAAATTTGGCACATCGCCCGCGTGGCGGGCCGGATGCTGGCCGCACGCTTTTACGTCGAGACCCGCTTCGTGCACATGGCCAAGAATATTCCAACGACATTGCCCGGCACCCCGCCTCCCGAAGCCGCCAAGACTTTACTTGCGCTCCTGCACGCCCAAGGCGAGGTAGCCCGCCTGAGCGAGCGCGAGCAGCTGTTCAGTTCGTTGCTGGACAGCGTCAACGCGGTGCTCTGGGCATTTGACTGGGAAACCCGTCAGGTGCTGTACGTAAGCCCCGCATACGAACGCATCTTCGGCCGCCCGGTCAGCCTGTTGCTGGCCGATTACAACGAATGGCGTGACAGTATCTACCCTGACGACCTCGAGTTCGCCGAGCGCAGCCTGGCCCAAGTGCTGCTCAAGGGCGCTGTGGAAGACCGCGAGTACCGCATCCTGAATGCCGACGGGCAACTGCGCTGGCTGAGCGACAAGTGCTATATCAACCAGCAACACGTGGGCGACCGGGTAATCATTGTCGGTATCGCCGAAGACATCACCGAGAAGAAGCAGCTTGAAGGCGAACTGCAGCGCCTGGCCACCACTGACGTGCTGACCCAGAGCAGCAACCGCAGGCACTTCTTCGAATGCGCCCAGCAGGCCTTCGACAGCGCCCGAGAAGACGGTACACCGCTGGCCTTCCTGCTGCTGGACATCGACGACTTCAAACGCATCAACGACAGCTACGGCCACCAGGAAGGTGACCAGGTACTGCAACACATCGCCGACAGCGGCAAGGCCGTGCTACGCCGTGGCGACCTGTTCGGGCGCATTGGCGGCGAGGAGTTTGCGGCCGTGTTCCCCGGTTGCAATACGCAGGTGGCCGAGCAGATTGCCGAACGCTTGCAGCGGCAGATCCAGCGGTTGAGTTTCATCCACGGTGAGCAGACGTACGGGGTGACGGTGAGCCAGGGGCTGACCGGGCTGACCGAAGAAGATGTGGCACTGGACAGCCTGTATGCCCGGGCCGATGCGGCGATGTACCAAGCCAAGCGGCAAGGCAAGAACCAGATCGTCCGCGGCTGACCCATCCTGCGCAGGTAATGGTATGACTGGGGCTGCAAAGCGGCCCCAACATCTCAGCTGGGCGCTTCAGCCTCCGCCACAGGCGGCTCTTCCTGGGGCTTCACCTCCGGGTTATCCACCTTGCGCAGCCGGTTCAGCTCCGGCAGGCCCATCTTCAGCAAGCGCGCGGTCTTGCCACTGGCCACTTTCTCCAGCCCCTGCTCGGCCGGCAGCCGCGACAACTGCCCCGCCAGGTTCATGGCCAGGATCTCCCGCGAATACACGCCGCCGCCCAACTGGTAGATCGCCGCGATCAATTCGCGCAAGGCCAGCGGCAAACGCCAGCGTGTCCGCAGCGCCGAGCCGAACGCTGCTCCGAACTCATCCAGCGATTGCTGCACGTTATGTTCGTCTAGCTCGCCCCCGGCCAACCGCCACTCTTGCAGGCAGCGCAACACGGCCAGGTCGCCCAGGCAATGCAGCAACCCCGCGCAATAGCAGCGCCCTTCGTCCAGCTCGAGCATGCGCGCCAATGTACGGCCATATTCGGCCGTATGCAGTGAAAGCTGCCAATACCCGGCCGCGTGCTGCGCCAGCAACGGGTCGCTGAGCCGTGCACTGCGCTTGAGGGTCATGCCCAGAATCAGATTCATGCTCTGGGTGCTGCCAAGCTTGTTCAGGGCCTGCAGCAAGGTTTGCACCGGCGCTTCACGGTGCAACGCAGCGCTGTTGGCAGCCGCGATAAGGACGGCGGTAACCTGAGGGTCGTTACGCACTTCCTCTTCGAGCACCTTCAGGTTCAGGCCCTGAGGGTTGAGCGCCCGCTTGATCGCCACCTGCACGTCGGCCAACAGCGGCCCGCCATCGGCGGTAGCACGGCGCTGCTCAAGGTAGGTGGGCAGGCTGGCACCTGCCTGCAACGCCGGCACCGGGCAGGCGATTTCTTCGCCAACGGCCAGCAGCAGCTCTTCCAGGCGCTTGCGCAGGTTGTCCAGGTTCAGGGGTTTGCTCAGGTAGGCAGTGGGGTGCAGGGGCAACACCTCGCGCACACTGGCGCTGTCGCTGCGGTTGCTCATGAGGATGAACGGCAAGCCCGGCCCTTTGGCGCGCACCTTGCGCAACAGGTCCAGGCCATCGACACCGGCCAGCTCGCGGGCGGCGATAATCAGGTCTGGCTTGCTGGACAGCGCGCTGAGTGCCTGCGCCCCATCGGCGCACACCTGCAGGCGGGCATCGCAGCGCACACTGAGCAGCATCTCGCTGAGCATGTCACGCACCCACGGGTCGCCTTCCACAATCAGTACGCTGGGTGGGGTGGGGTCTGCAGCGTTCATCGCCAACTACTCCTGAATAGCCTGACACACGTTCCGTCGCAGCTTCCAAAGCCAGTCCTCCGACAACCATAGCGCCACATGGCTTTTCAGGGCACAAAAAAAACCCGCCGAAGCGGGTTTTTTCAGAAGCGCGTCACATCAAGCGAGTTCAGCGAAGCACTCTTCGATGATGGCCAGGCCTTTGTCCAGCAGTGCGTCTTCGGCAGTCAGCGGTACCAGGATACGCAGAACGTTGCCGTAGGTGCCGCAGGACAGCAGGATCAGACCCTTGTCGCGTGCCTTGGCAACAACCTGGCCAACAGCAGCAGCGTTCGGGGTGTGAGTGCCTTTCTCGAAGACTTCAACAGCAATCATCGAGCCCAGACCACGGACGTCGCCGATGATCGGGTGCTTCTTCTGGATTTCGCGCAGGCCAGCGGTCAGGCGCTCACCTACAGCCTTGCTGCGGTCCAGCAGTTTTTCTTCTTCGAACACTTCGATCACGGCCAGGGCCGCGGCGCAAGCGATCGGCGAACCGGCGTAAGTGCCGCCCAGGCCGCCCGGGGCGATGGCGTCCATGTACTCGGCCTTACCGCACACACCGGCCAGCGGGAAGCCGCCAGCGATGGATTTGGCGAAGGTGGTCAGGTCAGGCGCAACGCCCATCTGTTCCATGGCGAAGAAGGTACCGGTACGGCCAGCACCCGTCTGAACTTCGTCGGCGATCAGCAGGATGCCGTGCTGGTCGCACAGCGCGCGCAGGCGCTTCATCAGCTCTTTCGGCGCTGGCAGGAAGCCGCCTTCGCCTTGTACCGGCTCGAGGATGATCGCGGCGATGTCACGCGGCTCGGCGTCGTTCTTGAAGATGCGCTCGACCGAAGCAATGGCGTCGTCAACGCTGATACCGTGCAGTTCGCTCGGGAACAGGGCGCGGAAGATGCCGCCTGGCATCAGGCCCATGCCAGCGGAGTACGGCACGACCTTGCCGGTCAGGCCCAGCGTCATCATGGTACGGCCGTGGTAGCCGCCGGTGAAGGCGATGACGCCAGCACGGCCAGTGGCAGCACGGGCGATCTTGACGGCGTTTTCAACGGCTTCGGAGCCGGTGGTGACCAGCAGGGTCTTCTTGTCGAAGTCGCCTGGGACCAGCTTGTTGATCTTTTCGCACAGCTCTACGTAGGGTTCGTAGGCCAGCACCTGGAAGCAGGTGTGGCTGACTTTGGTCAGCTGCTCTTGCACGGCTGCAACCACTTTCGGGTGCAGGTGGCCGGTGTTCAGTACTGCGATGCCGCCGGCGAAGTCGATCAGTTCGCGGCCTTCAACGTCGATCACGGTCGAGTTCTTCGCGGTGTCGACGAAGATCGGGTGGATCTGGCCAACGCCACGTGGGACGGCAGCTACACGACGTTGCATCAAGGATTCGTTGGTCTTGCTCATAATGCCCTCATTGCGCCGACAGGAATGGCGCTTTTATTCGGGGGTGGCTGGGAGTGCTCGCGCACAGTATTCGTTGATCGACTGCCGTAAACGCCCTGGCCACCAGGTACTGCGATGTAAAAAAGGCCAGCGAGACGTCGCTCTCGCGCCCCGCTGGCAGAGGTAAAGCCTTTACCGTGCTATCAGACGCTGATGCACAGGTATTTGATTTCGAGGTAGTCCTCGATACCGTATTTGGAACCTTCGCGGCCCAGGCCCGAAGCCTTGATGCCACCAAACGGTGCCACTTCGTTGGAGATCAGGCCGGTGTTGATACCCACCATGCCGTATTCCAGGGCTTCGGCAACACGGAACACACGGCTCATGTCGCGGGCATAGAAGTACGAAGCCAGGCCGAACTCGGTGTCGTTGGACATGGCGATGACTTCGGCTTCGTCTTTGAAGCGGAACAGCGGCGCCAGTGGGCCGAAGGTCTCTTCCTTGGCGACAGCGGCGGTTTTAGGCACGTCGACCAGGATGGTCGGCTCGAAGAAGTTGCCTTCGATCAGCTTGCCACCGGACAGCACCTTGGCGCCTTTGGAGACGGCGTCTTCGATGTGTTCCTGAACCTTGGCGACAGCTTTACCGTCGATCAGCGGGCCCGTGGTGGTGCCGTCTTCCAGGCCGTTACCGATCTTCAGCTTGGCAACTGCAGCGGCCAGCTTCTGGGCGAACGCGTCATAAACGCCGTCCTGCACGTAGATACGGTTGGCGCAGACGCAGGTCTGGCCGTTGTTGCGGTACTTGGAGATGATCGCGCCTTCAACCGCCTTGTCCAGGTCGGCATCGTCGAACACGATGAAGGGGGCGTTACCACCCAGCTCCAGGGAAACCTTCTTGATGTCCTTGGCGCACTCTTGCATCAGCTGGCGACCGATTTCGGTCGAGCCGGTGAAGGACAGCTTGCGTACCAGGGAGTTGCCGGTCAGTTCGCCGCCAACTTCGCCAGCGCTGCCGGTCACGACGCTCAGCACGCCAGCCGGGATACCGGCACGGTGGGCCAGCTCGACCAGGGCCAGGGCGGAGTAAGGGGTTTGCGAAGCAGGCTTGAGCACCATGGTGCAGCCAGCGGCCAGGGCCGGGCCGGCTTTACGGGTGATCATGGCGGCCGGGAAGTTCCACGGGGTGATGGCCGCGGTAACACCGATTGGCTGCTTGATGACGATCAGGCGCTTGTCTGGCTGGTGGCCCGGGATGGTGTCACCGTAGACGCGCTTGGCCTCTTCGGCGAACCACTCGATGAACGAGGCGGCGTAGGCGATTTCGCCCTTGGCTTCGGCCAGTGGCTTACCTTGTTCGGTGGTCATCAGGCGAGCCAGGTCGTCCTGGTTCTCGATCATCAGTTCGAACCAGCGACGCAGCTTGGCCGAACGCTCTTTGGCGGTCAGTGCACGCCAGGCCGGCAGGGCCTTGTCGGCAGCTTCGATGGCACGGCGGGTTTCCGCGGTACCCATCTTCGGCACGGTGCCGATGACTTCACCGGTGGCCGGGTTGGTCACCTTGATGGTCTGGCCATTGTCCGCATCCAGCCACTCACCATTGATGTAGGCTTGCTGGCGGAACAACTGAGCGTCTTTGAGCTGCATGTCGGCTTCCCGAATTGTTGATTGTTGAAAAGCGCCCAAGGCAGGGCATCGAGCGTTTGAAATCTCAAACGAATGCTAAGCGGCTGCTGGGGTGTTGGACAATAGGCTGTTCGAAAAAAAGAACGAATGGTTGAACAGTCCGTCCGGAAATCCCGCCTCAGGTTAGACGATCGAGCGGTGGGAAATGTAAAAGTTTGGCGCTTGCCATAACAGCTTTTGCGCCTGTGAGACCGAGCGCCGCCCGCGCGGCGCATCGCGAGCTGCGCTCGCTCCTACGTTTGTTTCGGGCCAATGTTTCCTGTGGGATTTGCGCGCGTACGCTTTGGCGCATGGCGTGATATCGCGTCCTACACACAAGGCGTTCGCGCTCGCAGGCGCAGGTGTTATTGGCCCGAAACAGACGTAGGAGCGAGCACAGCTCGCGATGCGCCGCGCGGGCGGCGCTCGATGTACGCATCAACACAAAATTTGCGTCAGGCCTACCAAGCTCAAAATGCCTTGGCCAGGTCGATCACCAGAGCCCGGTAGCCAACACTGCCCGGCTGCCGGCTATGCACCTTCAACTCCACCAGCACCTCCTGGGTCCCGCGCCGTACTTCGTTGAGCACGGTGGTGGTCAGTTTCTCGGGGGTCAGGAAGTTCACCGAAGCCGAATAGATGAACTGGGTGTCGGTCTCTGGCCGGTAAGCCACCACCGAGGTCACCGGGCTGTACCACTCGTCGCCACGCTCCTTGCCGTACTCCCACACCTGCTCGACCGTGCCCTTGGCCTCGTCGATACGGTACTCCACCGCCCGGCTGTAGTTGCCGGCAAGCCTGGTTGGCGCAAAGTCGCGCCCCCAGCCGTTATCGAACACCGTCAGCGTGCCTTTGCCGGTCAGCCAGGCGGTGTGCTGGGTCCACGACCAGTCGAAGCTTGCGCTCGCAACCGGCGTCAGCACTTTATCGCGCAGGCGCTCAGGCCAGCCTTGGGGCGAGGCCAGAATCCACTTCACCTGCTTGTCGCGACCAATCTTCACCACGCCCTGATGCCGTGCTGAAACGATGATGCTGTCGTCATCGGCGTCGTAATCGATGGCATTGACGTGTGCCCAGTTGCGCCCGGTACCCACCCCCGGGGTGTCGCCGAAGGGCAAGTCGCCCTCGGCCAGTTCATTCGCCAGACGCTCGTCTTGCTTCTGCACCCCTTCCGGCAACTGGATAGCCGCTTTACCCAACGTTTCCAGCAGGTCGCCACGGTAGGGGTCGAGGATCTGGTTGAGGTCCCAGAAGTCCAGTACGTCCCCGGCCTCACTGACCTCGATGATGTGGTCGCGAATCGAACGTAAACGTTTGCCGTCGGGGCGCCGGTAGTCGCTGGTGCCCACCCGCAGCAGGTAGGTGCCGTTGGCGGTTTCGCGGATTTCGTGGGAGAAGTCGGCGAACTTGTCGGGCAGGCTGCGCTGCCAGATGCGCCGACCCAGCAGGTCGTACTTGGAGTAGGTCTGGCCCTGGCCCCAGATGAGCTTGCCGTCGCGGGTCTGCTGGAAGCCCATGGTGCCGCCCAAGCCATCGCGACGGTTGGAGTCGTGGATCTGTTCGATATCCAGGTACCAGCGCACATCGCCATTGCTGTCGGCAATCCAGTTGTTGCCCACCTGGTCCCATTCCGCTGCGCCACCCAGGGCATTCCACTTGAAGGCGCGGCCGCCCGGGATGTCACCCTGCAGGTGGTTGAACAGGTACAGGCGCTTTTCAAAGCCTGGCGCTACCTTGACCGGCTGCACTTCCGGCAACGCGGCGGTCTGCCTGGCCACCACCGGCAGGCGCACGGCCGGGGCGTAGATCTGGTACTGCTCGCGAATGCGCTCGCCGTCGAGCTTGTAGGTCACCTCGACCTGGTTGACGTAGTCCGGGTACAGCCCGAATACCGGGATGCCGCCGTAGGTCCACAACGAACGGTCAGACACGTCATAGACAATGTCCACACCGCGCTCGCCACGCCCCAGTACACGCACATGCGCATCACTCAGGCTGCGCCCGCCGTCGCGGATGATCGCGGTCAGCGGCGCCAGGCGGTACGGGTTCACAACCACATCGCCGAGCAGCGCCTCGTCACGCTCGGGAACCTTGGCGGTCAGGCAGGCGCCTTCAGGCAGTGCAGGGGTTTCGGTCTTGGCATTCATGGCAAAGCTCCTTGTGCTCAGAAGTCGTAACGGGCGGTGGCGCCGAAGGTGCGCGGGGTGCCGAGCACGCCGGCATAGCCACCGTTGGCGGAGTTCCACAGGCTGGTGAAGTAGGTTTTGTCGCCGGCGTTTTTCACCCACAGCGACAGGTCGACCACGCCATCGCCCTGGTCCAGGCGCACACCGGCGGAAAGGTTGACCAGCGCATAGCTGGGGATCTGGCCGAAATCGGAATCATCGATGGTGCCCACGGCCTTCGAGCGGAAGGCATAGCTGGCAGTGACGTAAGGCTCGACATGCTCGGTGGCTTGCCACTTGTACTGGGTGTTGAGGTTGGCGATGTACTTGGAGGCGCCGACCACCTGGTGGCCGGACAGGTCGCAGGTGGCGGTGGCATTGGCCAGGCTCACCTCAGGCGGGCATGGGGCATCCTTGTATTCGGTGTAGCGCACGTCGTTCCACGAGCCGTTGAAGTTGACCGTGAGGCCGCGGATCGGCAGCGCCGTGGCTTCGAACTCCAGGCCGCGCGAGCGCACGCTGCCGGCGTTGGCCAGGTACTGCACGCGGTTGATCTGGTCGTAAACGTTGGCCTGGTAGCCATGCACCTCGGCCCAGAACAGGTTGCTGTTGAGTTGCAGGCGACCGTCGAACAGGGTGCTTTTCAGGCCCAGTTCGGCGTTGTTTACCCGCTCGGTACCCACCAGCAGCGAATCGGTGCCCAGCCGTGGTGCAGCGCCAACAGTAAGGTTGACGCCACCAGACTTCTCACCGTGGGTCAGGGTGGCATAGCCCAGCAGCTGCTCGTTGAAACGGTAGCTCAGGCCCAACAGGCCGGAAGGGCTGAAGCTGTACTGGTTGAGGTCGCCCGAATCGTAGGCCCCTATCCGGGCTTGGCGCGCGGCAGCAGCTGCCCCGGTTACAGCGGCGCCGCCGTCAGGTGCGTCGCGGGTCACCCAGGCGCTCTTTTCTTCATAGGTACCGCGCACGCCGGCGGTGAAGTCCAGGCGGTCGGTGACATGCCAGGTGCCCTGGGCGAACAACGCATAGCTGTCGGTATCGATGTGCCCGTCACCAATGCTGTTGACGTTGTTCAGCGCACCGGCCGGTGTGAGGTTCCAGACATCCGCCTGCGGCCCGTAGTAAGTAAAGGATTTGTTGTCCAGGTCCTGCTTGAAGTAATAGGCACCCAGCACGTAGTCGAAGGCGCCACCCGTAGGCGAAGCCAGGCGGATTTCCTGCGAGTACTGCTTGTCACGTACCGAAACCCCGGCGCTGTAGAACACCGGTACGTCAAGACCATCGTCGTTGCGCGGGGTGAAGTCCCACCAGCGGTAGGCAGTGATCGAAGTCAGGGTGAAATCATCGGGCAAGGTCCAGTTGGCCTCCACCGAAGTGCCGCCCTGGAACACCGTCACCTGCTGGTCGGCGTCGAAATTGACCTTGCGATCCTTGCCCGACACCAGCGTCGCGCCCGCCTGGGCGGCCAGGCTTTCGTAGCGGTTGACGCCATTGATGGTGGGGCCGGTGCTGTACAGGCTGAGGATGCCGTTGTTGGAGTCTTCTTCGTTGTATTCGCCAATCCAGCGCAGGTTGAATGTTTCGCTGGGCTTGAACAGCAATTGTGTGCGGAAGCCTTGGCGCTTGCCGCCGTTGAGGTCGTCACCGTTGTGGATGTTCTTCACATAGCCGTCGTCTTCGGTGCGGTAGGCACTGATGCGCCCGGCCAGGGTCTCGCTGATCGGCCCCGAGAAGCTGCCTTGGGTTTGCAGATAGCCGTCTTCGCCAATCGACTGCTGGATGCTGCCTTCGCGGTGGAAGGTCGGCTTGCGCGTAGTGATGTTGAGCACGCCGGCCGTAGTGTTCTTGCCGAATAGCGTGCCCTGCGGGCCGCGCAGCACTTCCAGTTGCTCCACATCCAGCAGGTCGAATACCGCCATGCCGGGGCGGCCGAGGTAGACGTTGTCCAGGTAGATGCCGACGCTGCCCTCCAGGCCATCACTGGCCGGATTGTTGCCCAGGCCACGGATCGAGATGCTCGACTGACGGGCATGCACGTAGGCGACGTTGGTGCTGGGTACCAGTTGTTGCAAATCCTGCACGCGGTAGATGCGCTGGGTTTCCAGGGTTTCGCTGTCCAGCACGCTGATCGGCGTGGGCACGCTTTGCGCGGTTTCCTCGCGGCGGCGGGCATTGACCGTGACGGTGCCGAGCTTGGCCTCCTGCTCCACCGCCGGGGTGGCGCTGACCGGCTCTTCGGCGAAGCTGCCAGAGGACGCCGCCAGTAGCACGCCGGCGGCCAAGGGTTGCAAGGTGAAACGCGACGCGCGCGCAGGCCAACGAGAAAGTCCGGACATGCAAATGCTCCTTGAGGCGTGGGCCCTGGCGAGCATTTCCGTTGGCGGAACCGAATCGCGGTCAGTCGGGCTTATATTCTTTTAAGTGATATAAATATTTGTAATTCATATTTAGTGGAATAAGTAACACCCTTTATAAGGGGACTCACCCTTGTCAGCAATTGCATTTGACCGAAGGTTTTAATGTAGAAAATGCATATCGATCTGCGTCAGCTGCGCCACTACATCGCCCTTGTCGAGCACCGCAGTTTCGTGGCCGCTGCGGCGGCGGTGAACCTGTCGCAATCGGCCTTCAGCCGCAGTATCCAGACCCTGGAGCACAACATCGGCTGCCGCCTGGTCGACCGCGCCAGCAAGGAACTGGCGCCCACCCGCCAAGGCTTGCTGGTGCTGGAGCATTCGCGGCGGCTGGTGCATGGGGCGCACAATCTGGTCAATGAGATCCACCAGTTCAACGGCGCCACGACCGGGGTGGTGCGCTTTGGCTCGGGCCCTGCGCCAGCCGGTGGCCTGGTGCCGCGGGCGGTGGCGCGCTTCGTGGCCGAGTACCCGGCGGCGCGCACCTGCTTCCAGGTGGACAACTGGCAGGCGCTGAACCGCAAGCTGGTTGCCGAAGAGATCGAGTTCTTTGTCGCCGACACGCGCCAGTTCGAGTCCGACCCGGACTATCAGGTGCACAAGCTGACGCCACAACGCTGGCATTTCTGCTGCCGCGCCGGGCACCCTCTGACCGAGCAGGAGGCCGTGCAGGCACGCGACCTGTTCGACTACCCGATGGCCACTACCTTCCGCCCGCCGAACATCCGCAAGATCCTCAGCGACCTCAGCGGGCGCCAGGACTTCTTGCCAGCGGTGGAGTGCGAGCACGGGTATGCGTTGCTGAATGTGGTGATGCATTCGGACACCATCGGCATTGCCTGCAATGCCAATTTGCGGCCGTATCAACGCGAGGGCGGGCTGGTGCAGTTGAAGCTGGCTGACCTGACACCGGAGCAGGAAGAGGCGTGCCATACCCGCTATGGGGTGGTAAGCCGGGTGGGGTATGGCTTGTCGCCGTTGGCGCAGGGGCTGGTCAGGCAGTTGATTGCCTGTGATACCGAAATGTGAAGGCGTGCGAAGCCAGATGTAGGAGCAGCCTTGTGCTGCTCCTACACAGGGTTCTCTACTGGGCTCAGCCCTTGCGGGTAGTCCGGCTCAATTGGCCATCCACGCCCACCGGCACCTCTCCCGCCAAGGTCACACGCCGTACCACCCGTGGCTGGGTCCCGTAGTCATCCACCGCATAATGCTGCGTCGCGCGGTTATCCCAGATCGCCACATCCCCCGCCTGCCAGCGCCAGCGCACAGTGTTCTCCAGGCGCGTCACATGCCCTTGCAGCACAGCAAACAGGTGCTGCGAATCCGCCAGCGAATAGCCTTTGATGCGTTTCACGAAATGCCCCAGTTGCAGCGCCCGCTCTCCGCTGATCGGGTGTACGCGCACCACCGGGTGTTCGGTTTCGTACACCGTGGAGGTGAACACCTTGCGGTAGCGCTCCAGCTTGGCCGGGTCCACGTCGGGCTTGATGCTGGCGTAGTCGTATTCGTTGCTGTGCACCGCCCACAGCTTGTCGGCCAGTTCGCGCAGCGGCTCGGGCAGCTCCTGATAAGCCGCAGCCGTGTTGGCCCAAACGGTATCGCCACCCGAAGCCGGCGCTACCACGCTACGCAGGATCGAAGCCTTGGGGTAGGCGTCGACGAACGTCACGTCGGTGTGCCAGGAGTTGGCCCGCTGGCCTTCGGCGCCATCGAGTTGCAGCAGGTAGCTGGTGCCATCCACCACCGGCACGGTGGGGTGGGCTACCGGCTCGCCAAGCCGTTTGGCAAAGCCTTCCTGGCTTTGGTCATCCAGGTGGGTCTGATCACGGAAGAAGATCACCTTGTGCTGCACCAGTGCAGCCTGGATGGCCTCGATGGTGGCGGCATCGAGGTCGGCGGACAGCCTGACCCCGCGAATTTCCGCGCCGATACGGCCGGCAACCGGGTGAATGTCGAGTTCAAGGGCTTGTGGCGCGGTGGCCAGGGCGGCATTGCTCATGGTCATGGTCCTTGCGGTCATTGTCGGGTTTTTTGAAGGTTCAACGGGCGGCCTGCACGGGCTGTTCCTGTTGCAGCGCCGCATCGAGGAAGCGTGGCTCGACCCAGTCGGCTACCTGGAAGCCACGGCGGATCAGGCGCTCCTTGGCGGCCAGGTCTACGCCCTGCTGCAGCTGGCCTACGAAGTCAGCGTCCAGGCGTGGATCGAAGTAATGGGCAAGGTCTTCCTTGGCCAGGTCATCGCTGAGGATGTTGCGCGGCCAGTTGGCGTTGCTGGCCACCAGATCGATATAGGCCTGGCGGTTGTGTTCATCGCGCAGCCAGGCACTGGCTTGCTGCTGGGCATTGATCAGGCGCTGGACCAGCTCGGGGTATTTACGGATGAAATCGCCGGTGCCCAGCAGCACCGCCTGAGTGCTGCCGGCCCCTTCCAGGTCACGCGAATTGACCGGGAGCTCGACCAGCCCGCGCTCTCGCAAAGACAGCAGGTTCGACAAACCCCAGGTGGCGTCGATCTGTTTGGCGGCCAGCGCAGCATTGGCGGCGTTTAAATCCAGGTTGATCACTTTCAGCTCACGCTCGGAAAGCCCCTGGCTGGCCAGGGCGCTGGCGAACGACAGCTGGTTGGCTGTGCCGCGGAACACCGCCACGCGCTTGCCCTTGAGGTCTTGCAGGGTCTTGATGCCAGAGCCGGGCACCACGCCCAGGTAGCTCTTGACCCCACGCACGCCAGCCGACAGCACGCGGGTGTCCAGGCCATTGGCCTTGCCGACGATCGCGGCCAGATCGCCCAGATAGGCGAAGTCAGCCTGGCCGTTTGCCAACGCCTCGTTCACCACGGGCCCGGCGCCCTTGAAGAAGTGCCAGTCGATGCGGATGCCGTCCTTGGCAAATGCCTTCTCCAGTAGCTGCTGGTCACGCAGCACATCGACCACGCCACCGGCGCTGGGCTTGCTGCCGGCACTGAGGTCGGGCACGGCGATGCGAATGCTTTCTGGCTTGGCGGGTTCAGCCGCGTGGGCACCGAGGGTGAAAGCCAGCCCAAGGGCGGTAATCAGGTGGCGCAACGGGGTTTTCATGGCAAGGCTCCTTGGCAGGCTGCCACCGGCGATGGCCGGCGCTTTGGCCAGAAGCTAGGCAGGTCTGGTTAGAACCTACAAAGATCAAAACTTCATCTTTCAGTAACTGGAAGGCATAAATCAGGCGACATGCGGGGCTGCGGGGAGCTTGCGGAAAACGCATGGAAAATATGAGGAAAACGCAACGCAAGAGGGCTTCCGTATGCAGGGAACGCATGCTCTTATCTCTTGAAGATCACTTTATTGTTTTTTTAATTCCATAAGTGAATAACCTAACAACGCTTCGAGAGATGGCCGATGAATGGAGTGCTGAGCAGGAATCGGGGGGGGCCGCTACGCGACCCATTCGCGGCGCAAGGCCGCTCCCACAGGGATCGCATACGCTCTGGGAAACGGGTTCTTCCCTGGTTGTTGCCTGTGATGATTGCACTGCTTTGGGGGGTGGCGAGCCGCCAGCACTGGATGAGCGAGCAGATCCTGCCGGCACCGGCACTGGTGTGGCAAAGCGCACTGGAGTTTGGCTCCGGCGAGCTGTGGGGGCACCTGTGGATAAGCCTGCAACGGCTGTTCTGGGGGTTGGCGGCGGGCATTGCCAGCGGCCTGCTGCTGGGGGTATGGCTGGGTGCTTCGCGCCGGGCGCAGACGCTGGTACTGCCGACGTTCGTGGCGCTTGCCCAGGTCCCCACCCTGGCCTGGATTCCGTTGTTCATGTTGTTCTTCGGCATCGGCGAGCTGCTCAAGCTGGTGGTGCTGGTAAAAGCCGTGGTGGTCCCCGTGACCTTGCACACGCTGGTGGGTGTACGCGATGCCCAGCCAAAACTGCGCGAGGCCGCTGCGGCTCTGCGCCTGCCAAAGCACCTGCTGTTCCTGCGCCTGTTGCTGCCAGCTGCCCTGCCCGCCTTCCTCACGGGCGTGCGCCTGGCCCTGGCTACTGGCTGGACATCGCTGTTGGCGGTCGAGTTGCTGGCCTCCAGCGAAGGGATCGGGTACCTCATGGTTTGGGGGCGACAGCTGTTCATGCTCGACCTGGTGATGCTGTGCATCCTGGTGATCGGCCTGGTCGGCGCCGCGCTGGAGCGCAGCTTCTCAGCGCTGGAAAAGCGCCTGCTGTATTGGCCGCAACCGGCCACTGGCGAGCAGCAGCGCGGGCCTCTGCCGCGCGGCTGGCAAAGCCTGCTGCTGCCACTGGGGATATTGGTGCTATGGCAGGCCAGCAACAGCTTCGGCTGGGTTGACCCGAACATCCTCACCTCGCCATTGGAGGTAGTGCGCACGCTGCTCGTCGGCCTGGCCGATGGGTCGCTGCCGCAAGCCTTGTTGCTGAGCCTGCAACGCACCCTGAGCGGCCTGTTGCTGGGCGGCGCCGCGGGCTTGCTGGCCGGATTGCTGCTGGGGCCCTCCAGCACAGCCGAACGCCTCTTCGGGCCGAGCCTGTCGGCCTTGCGCCAGGTAGCGCTGTTTGCTTGGGTGCCTTTGCTCACTGCGTGGTTCGGGCTGGGTGAAGGGGCCAAGCTTGTGTTCGTTGGCCTGGCCGCCTTCTTCCCGCTGCTGATCGCTACCCAGCGCGGTATCGCCAGCCTGTCGCCACAGCTGGGCGAAGCGGCCCGCACCCTGCGCCTGAACCTGTGGCAGCGCCTGCGCCTGCTGGTGCTGCCCGGCGCGGCACCGGCGATTTTCGCCGGCCTGCGCCTGTCGCTGATCTACGCCTGGCTGGGCACCATCGGCGCGGAATACTTCATGCCGTCGGACGGCGGCATCGCCAGCCTGATGATCGGTGCCCAGCAACTGTTCCGCATGGACCAGGTGATGGCTGCCATGGTCCTGATCGGCCTGGTCGGCGCCCTGCTCGGCACCCTTGGACAACGCCTCGAATCGCGCGCTACGCGCTGGAGAACCGCATGAACGCATTCAACACGGCCCACCTGCAGGCGGCCAACCAGCCCAACAGCACCCCGCCTCTGGTCAGCTTCGAGGGGGTCGGCAAGGTGTTCAGCGTGGACGGCCAGCCGTTCGAAGCTATCCGCAACTTCAACCTGTCGATCAACGAAGGTGAGTTCATTGCCATCGTCGGCGCATCCGGTTGTGGCAAATCCACCTTGCTGCGCTTGCTGGTGGGGCTTGATACCGAATACAGCGGCAGCATCCGTGTCGACGGCCAAGCGGTCAGCGGCATTGGTGGCGAACGCGGCATCGTGTTCCAGGAGCACCGGCTGTTCCCGTGGTTGAACGTGGAACAGAACATTGCCTTGGGGCTGGTCAACGAGTCGCTCAGCCAGGGTGAACGCGCCAGGCGGGTGCATGAATTCGTGCAACTGGTGGGACTGGTCGGCTTCGAGTCGGCCTATCCACACCAGCTATCGGGCGGCATGGCGCAGCGCGTGGCGATCGCCCGTGGCCTTGTGGCCAGCCCGCGTATCCTGCTGCTCGACGAGCCGTTCGGCGCCCTGGATGCTCTGACCCGCCAGCAACTGCAAGACGAGCTGCTGGCCATTCGCGAACGAGCAGGTATCACAACTTTGCTGGTGACCCACGATGCCGAGGAGGCAACATACCTGGCTGATCGGGTTGTGGTGCTGGAGCCACGCCCGGGCAGGATCAAATCGGTGGTCGAGATAGACCTGCCACACCCGCGGTTACGTACGGGTGTGGCACTGCATGGGCTGCGCGAGAAGGTGTTGCACCAGATCACCGGGGATGGCGGTTACCTGCCACCGCCGGGGCGACGGGTGGAAGGGCTGCGGCCGGAGCTGATTGCATTGTGAATGACCGGCGACAATTTCAGGGCAGATACAAGGCTGCTCCTATAGGGGATGCGGTAGCCTGAGGGATCAGCCTCCCTTGCTGACTAGGTCACGCAAGTAAGCCCAAGGGTAGATCCCGCGCTCATGCCCATCGCTGAACACCAGCTGCACGCCATATCCCTGCGAGGTAATCCGCTCCACCCGCACATCGTCGCGCACCAGGCTGATCCCCCCCGCCAGCCGCGCCGCACGGCATTGTGAGCAAGGGCAAGCACCGCGCAAACGGGTATGGCTGAGGCTGTGCTCGCCGTCTTCCCATTGCAGCAGCAGCTGCCCTGGCCCGCGCAAGTTGCGAATGGCTTGCGGGGCGTTCATCAGGCAGCCCCGCGCAATTGCGCCAGGGCAATCCGTACAGCCTTGCGCACCTCGGGGTCGCTGTCAGCCTCGGCGGCCTGCAGCACCGGCAAGGCACGCGCCTGGCCCAGCTCGCCCAGCGCCAGCGCTGCCTCCTTGCGCAAGTTGGCAATGCCATGGCCCAGCAATAAGCCAAGCGCGTCCAGTGCAGCGGCATAGCGCAGCCGACCCAGTGAGCGCGCTGCCCGCAGGCGGACCTGCCAGAAGTCGTCGGCAAGGGCATCCACCAGCGCCGGGCCTGCTTGGTCCTGACCGACTTTGCCTAACGTGGTGGCGGCTTCCTCGCGCACTTGCCAGGCCTGGTCAGCCAATGCCGTCACCAGCGCAGGCAACACCGAGTTGTCCCGGGCAAGGCCCAGCGCGCCGATGGCCGCACGGCGCACCTCGGTGTCCGGCTCGGCCTGGGCGAGCCCTGCCAGCGCCAGCAACGCCGGCTGGTGCTTGAGCCAGCCAAGAATGCCCACTGCCTCACGCCGCACGGCCGCATCGTCATCGGCCAGCGCCAGCAGCGCTGGTTCGGCAGCATCCTCCAGGCGCAGCTCGCGCAAGGCTCGCAAGGCACTGGCGCGGACGAAGGCATCGGCGTGCTTGACCCAAGGCAGGATCAGCTGACCGGCTTCAAGGCTCTTGAGTTCGCTGAGGCTCTGCGCTGCTGCCAGCCGTACCGGCTCGGCGACATCGGCCAGCGCAGCGCACAGGGCTTGCACAACTTCGGGTTCTTCCCAGGCCTCAAGCAGGCGCGCGGCCTCGGCACGCACCTCGTCGGCGGCGTCCACCAGCAGGGCATCGGTGAGCCAAGGCAAGCCATCCGGGTCTTCCAGGTCGGCCAGCTCGATCAGGGCGATGCGGCGCACGCCAGCGTCGGTGGCATCAAGGCGAGGCAACAGGGCAAGGATGTCGGGGTTGTCGGTCGTTCGGTCAGTCATAGCGCGATCCGTAGCGGTGGGTGGTCGGTGGCCGGCAGGCCCAACGGGGTCAGGCGCGGCAGTTCGCGGCCTTCCTCGTGGCGCAGCAACGCCAGGCAGTGACGCTTGAGGTGGGTGAATTCAGGGGTGGTCAGCAGGCGGGTGCGGCGTGGCCGCGCAAAGTCCAGGCGCATGTCTTCGATAAAGCGACCGGGGCGCGGGCTCATCACCAGAATACGGTCGGCCAGGAACAGCGCTTCGTCGATATCGTGGGTGACGAACACCACGGTGGTACGGATGCTTGCCCAGATATCCAGCAACAGCTCCTGCATGCGTGCACGGGTTTGCGCATCCAGGGCGCCGAAGGGTTCATCCATCAGCAATAGCCCCGGGCGGTTGATCAGCACCCGGGCAATTTCGGCCCGTTGCTGCATACCGCCTGACAGCTGGCTGGGCCAGCGCCCGGCAAAGTCGGCCAGCCCTACCAGTTGCAACATTTCGCGTGCTTGCCGGTGACGTTCGGCCCGGCCCAGGCCCTGCATCTTCAGGCCGAAGGCCACGTTGTCGAGCACGCTTCGCCAAGGCAGCAAGGTGTGATGCTGGAATACCATGCCACGCTGCGGCGACGGACCGGAAACGGGCTGGCCGTCCACCTTCAACTGGCCGCTGCTGGGCACCAGGTGCCCGGCCAAGGCGCCGAGCAACGTCGACTTGCCACAACCAGAGGGGCCGAGGATGCAGACAAACTCGCCAGGCTCTACGGCAAAGTCCAAGCGCTGCACGGCCTCGAACGCGTCGCTGCCGTGCCCCAGGCGTATCGACAGGCCATGCCCTTCGATACGCCCTGGCGCAAGTTGAAAGCTGTTCATCACCCGGCCCTCCGCGTGCGGTACCAGGGCGTGGCCAGCTCGCCGATGCGCTTGACCAGGGCACTGCTACCCATGCCCAGCACGCCGATCAGCAGCATGCCGACGATGATGTCCGGGTAGTTTTGCAAGGTGTAGGACTCCCAGGTGTAGTAGCCGATGCCGAACTGCCCGGAAATCATCTCGGCAGTGACCAGACAGAACCATGAAGTCCCCATGCCGATGGCCAGGCCTGTGACGATACTGGGCAACGCCCCAGGCAATACCACTTCGCGCAGGATCGCCCAGCGCCCGGCACCGAGGCTGCGCGCCGATGCCACCAGCCGCGGGTCGACAGCCTCCACGCCGTGCACGGTATTGAGCAGGATGGGGAACAACGCGCCGGTGAACGTGATGAACACCATCGACAGTTCCGACGACGGGAACATCAGGATCGCCAGCGGAATCCACGCCACCGCCGGAATCGGCCGTAGCACTTCCAGCGGCGGCAGCAGGGTGTCTTCAGCCCATTTCGAGCGGCCGATCAGCAACCCCAGGGCCACGCCAGTCAGCGCCGCAGTGGCATAACCGGCAAATACCCGCGACAGGCTGCTGCCCAGGTGCGCCAGCAGCGTGCTGGAGGTCAGCAATTGCCAGGCAGCTTCCAGCACCGCCTTGGGTGTGGGGACATAGGTGAACGTCAGCAGACCGAGGTCCAGCTTCACGCTTGCCGCCAGTTGCCAGAACAGCAGGCAGGCCAGCAGCGAAGCCAGGCGCAGCGGCCAGCGCTTGAGGTTGCGGGTCATGTCGGTGGCTCCCGGTCAGCGCTGGGCGACCAGCTTCTGGTTGGCACTGACGAAGTCCAGCGCCTCGCCACCATGAGCCTTGGCGTACTGCTCGGCTTGGTCCTTGAGCAGGAACGCCGCCAGTTCGCCGTTGCCGTTGCGCACGAACCAGGCCTGGTTGGCCAGCAACTTGATCCCGCTGTCGGCGGCCTGGGCGTAGATGGCGCGGATGTCCTTGCCTTCCTGCTCCAGTTGGGCCAGGGCGCCAAGGGCCGCTTCTGGCGAAGCGTAGTGGCGTACCTTGTCTTCACCACGCACCCAGACCTGTGCCAGGCGGCTGAAATCGGTGATCGGCTTGCCGGTCAGCGCATCATTGGCTTTGAGCGGTAACGGGTCGTAGTTCTTCAGCGCCTTGTCGTAACCCAGCCCAGCTTCCTTGAAGGCCCCGCGGATGTACTGGTCGTCGATGAACTTGTCGGTGTCCAGACCACGGTCGGTCTTTTTCAGCAGTTTGAGCGTATCGATGGACGTTGCGACTGCCTGGCGATATTCAGGCTTCCAGGTCAGGTCGCGGGTCTGCAGGCCGAGCGGGCCATGGAACAGGTAATTGACCTCGGCTTCGATCCCCGTGACCTTCTCGATCAATTCGCTGTACTTTTCAGGCTCCGCAGCGATCAGGCGGTCGGCTTCAAGGCTGGCGCGCAGGTAGGCGGTGACCACTTCCGGGTACTTCTTCGCGTAGTCGGCATCGACCAGGGCACCATGGAACGTCGGTGCGTTGGCCTGGGCGCCGTCATAGATCTTGCGGGCAAAACCCCGGTTGGGGAACAGCTCGGCGAACGGCACAAAGTCGGCGTGGGCCTCGATGCGGTTGCTGCGCAGGGCGGAACCGGCGATCTCCGGCGCCTGGGCGATGATCCGCACATCCTTCTGCGGGTCCCAACCCTGGGCTGCGACGGCGCGCAACAGCATGCCGTGGGCAGTGGAAGCAAACGGCACCGAAATGGTCTTGCCCTTGAGCTCCGCCAGCGACTGCACGCTGGACGCGGCGGGCACGACGATGCCGTTGCCGCTGCCATGCACGCTGCCTGACAGCACACTGATGAACAGGCTGCGCTTGCCGGCATCCAGGTGGGCAACGCCGTTGAACGACCCCGGGAAGTCGGCCATGGCGCCGAAGTCGAGTTTGCCGGCGACCATTTCGTTGGTCAGCGGCGCACCGCTGGTGAAGTTCTTCCATTCGATCTGGTAGGTCGCATCCTTATACTTGCCGTCGTGCGGCAGGTACTTGTCCAGCAGGCCCAGCTCACGTATCAGCAGGCCGCCGGTGGCGCAGTTGATGGTGGTGTCCTGGGTGCCGATCGCGATGCGGATGGTTTCGGCGCTGGCGTTCAGGCCAGTGAGCGCCAGCGCGAGGCCGGCCACGGTTGCTGCAAGGCGCATGGGTATTTCCCCTCGAATCGTTATAAGAGTTGGCGTCGTCTCCGCCCCCGGCTTGGGTGGTGGGAAACGAGGGGCACAGCAGGAGGGCGTCCGGGGGTTGACCGGATGGCAGGATGAATCAGCGGAGCAGGTACGGAATGTCGACCTTCACCGCGCCAGTGGGGCAATCCTTCTCGCAGGGCATGCAGTACCAGCATTCATCGAAGGCCATGTAGGCCTTTTGCGTGGCTGGGTTGATCGCCAGCAGGTCCATGGGGCAAACCTCGACGCACACGGTGCAGCCTTTTTCGGCGATGCATTTGTCTTCGTCGATGGTGACCGGGGCGCTGCTGCGAAAGAAGATTTCTTGCGGCTGGTAGGCCATTTCACGGAGTCCTTGGGGCCTGTGGCCCTCGTTCTGTTTTTTGCAGAGGCTGATGGCCTCATCGCCGGCAAGCCAGCTCCCACAGGAGGGTGCAGACTTCACCGCCGATGCAGTACCTGTGGGAGCCGGCTTGCCGGCGACTGGGCTGTGAAGCAGCCCCATTCACGCTGCATCAGCCTTCACCCGCAACCGGTCATAAGCGGTCTGCTCATCGGCTTCCAGGGCAATCAGGTAGGGTTCGACAGCCTTCTTGAAACTGGTCATTTCACCGTTCTCACCTTTTTTCAGGTGGCAATGGCAAAACCACTCGCCATCGTTGCGCTCAGGGAAATCCACCCGGTGGTGGTACAACCCCCACCGACTTTCCTCGCGGAACAGCGAGGCGCGCGCCGCCATCTCGGCGCAGTCGCGAATCACTGACACTTCCATCGCACGCATCAGTTCATGAGGGTTGCTGGCTTTCATCTGCTCAAGGTCACGCTCGATCTCGGCAAAGCGCGCCAGGCCAATTTCCATCTTCTTGGTCACCTTGGGCGGCTGCAGGTAATCGTTGACCATGCGCCTGAGCTTGTACTCGACCTGGGCGGGCGGCAGGCCATGCTCACGCTGCAGCGGGGCAAACACCCGCGCGCGCTCGCGCTCCACCTGTGCGGCATCAACCTCGGCGAGTTCGCGCCCGGCCACGTAGTGCGCGGCGTTTACGCCGGCGAACCAGCCATAGGTAAAGGCGCCGAGCATGTAGTTGTGCGGCACCGCAGCCATATCGCCTGCGGCATACAACCCTTTGACGCTGGTTTCGGCCTTTTCATTGACCCACACGCCGGATGCCGAATGCCCGGAGCAAAAACCGATTTCGGAGATGTGCATTTCGACCATGTGCTGGCGATAGTCGGTGCCACGCCCGGCGTGGAACTGGCCACGGCTGGGGCGCTCGTTGCTGTGCAGGATTTCTTCGATATTCTGGATGGTCTCTTCGGCCAGGTGATCAAGCTTGAGGAACACCGGGCCATTGCCGCCTTCGAGCTCCTGGTGGAACTCCCACATCATCTGGCCGCTCCAGTAGTCGCACTCGATGAAGCGCTCACCCTTGCTGTTGGCGGTGTACCCACCCAGCGGACCGGTAACGTAGGCACAGGCCGGGCCGTTGTAGTCCTTGATCAGCGGGTTGATCTGGAAGCACTCGAGGTTGGCCAGCTCGGCACCTGCATGGTAGGCCATGACGTAACCGTCGCCGGCGTTGGTCGGGTTCTCGTAGGTACCCATCAAATAGCCTGACGACGGCAGGCCCAGCCGCCCGGCGGCGCCACAGGCCAGGATCACCGCCTTGGCCCGCACCACGCGAAACTCGCCGCTGCGGCAGTCGAAGCCCAGCACACCCGCGGCGGCGCCTTCGCCATCGAGCAGCACACGGGTGCAGACCATACGGTTGCTGATCTCGACCCGGGCACGCTTGAGCTGGCGGTACAACACCTTCTTGATGTCGTGCCCTTCGGGCATGGGCAACACGTAGGCGCCCATGTGGTGAACCTTTTTCACCGCGTAGTCGCCCGTCTCGTCCTTCTCGAACTTCACGCCCCAGCGGTCGAGCTGCTCGATGGTTTCAAAACTGTGGGTAGCGTAGGCATGCACCGTGGCCTGGTTGACGATACCGTCATTGGCTACGGTGATTTCCTTGGTGTACTGCTCGGGGGTGGCGTGGCCGGGGATAATGGCGTTGTTCAGCCCGTCCATGCCCATGCTGATCGCGCCGCTGCGCTTGACGTTGGCCTTGTCCAGCAGCAGCACGCGCAGGCTTTTGTCCTGCTCCTTGGCCTTGATCGCCGCCATTGGCCCGGCGGTGCCGCCACCGATGACGATGATGTCGTAGTCCTGGGTCTGGATGCTCATGCCTTGCCCCCCTTCTGACGGTCAATGCGCAGGCGGTACTGGAAGGCATCGCCGCGGTAGTAAAGGTGTTCGAAGTCCAGTGGCGTGCCGTCGGCAGCATGGGTCAGGCGCTCGATGCGCATGATCGGGGAGCCTTCTTCAACATCCAGGGCCTGAGTCAGGTCGCTGTCGGCCAGCACCGCATCGATGGCCAGGTCGGCATGGCCAAGGGCGATGCCGCAGTCGTTTTCCAGCAACAGGAAGATGTCGCGGGTGACCAGGTCGGCCTTCTCCAGTTTTTCGCCGACAGCCTTGGGCAGCCAGGTCAGTTCAAGCGATACCGGCTCGCGGTTGATCAGCCGCACCCGCCGGATCTCGGTCACCAGGCTGCCCTCCTCGACCTGCAGCCGGGCGGCCACCAAAGCGTTGGCCGGCACATGGCGCAAGCTACGCAGGCGGTTGATCACCTCGTAGCCCATCTGCGTCATCGACTCACCCAGGCCCTGCAGGGTACTGACGTTCTGGAACGCCTTGGGCTTGGCGACGAATGTGCCTTTGCCGTGGATCTTGAAGATCAACCCTTCCTTCTGCAGGTCGCCCAGCGCCTGGCGCACGGTGATGCGGCTGACGTCGAAAGCCTTGCCCAGCTCGCTTTCAGACGGCATGCGGCTGTGCGGTGGATAAGTGCCGTCGAGGATGCGCTCGCGCAGCAGTTCCTTGAGCTGGGTGTAGAGCGGTACCGGGGACAGGGGGAGCAGTTCGGCCATGGGATCTCTTCGCTGATCGGTTACTTGTTATAACAAGTTGTGACCAGAGGATAGTGGGCATAAACCGGCTAGCGGAAATATTCATTTCGCATATGGATAGATGAAATCCTGGTTGTCGGTGCTGGCAACAGAGGAAAAAAGGCCACAGATCAAGGCGATGGACGCCACCGATTCAGATGGGTATCATGCGTGCGCGTTGCACTCGTAGCTCAGCTGGATAGAGTACTGCCCTCCGAAGGCAGGGGTCGTGGGTTCGAATCCCGCCGAGTGCGCCATATCAAAAAAGCCCTGGGCCTTGGCCCGGGGCTTTTTCGTTTGTGCGACATGTCGCGTTTCTGGTACTCCCGTGCCACGGGTCATTGGTGTTAGCGTGGGCGTCTTCCCGTTTTCTGACGGGTAACCCATGACAATGACTGGCGAAGGAATGCGCGCAACCATGCACCTGAAAAAACTCACCGCCACCACCCTGCTGCTGGCCAGCATCGGCCTGTTCACCCAGCCGGCCCAGGCCAACCTCTCCCAACAGCAGTCCGCTGCCATCGTCAAAACTTTCGACGGCAGCAACCCAAGCGACTTCAGGCAGTTCCTCGACAAGCTCAAAGGCAGCGAGCAAGCCAAGGCCGCCGACCTTGAGGCAACCCTCGATGCCTACCTGGCCAACAAGCCATTGGCCGCCGAGCAACAAGACGAAATCAACCGCCTGCTCGGCCTGTATACCCGCATCAAGTATGGCAAGGCCGCTACCGAAACCCTGCGCGAGCTGGTAGCCATCCCCACCTTCAACATCGAGGGTACGCCGCAGTACGAGAACCCCGAGTTCCTCAAGATTGCCGACAAGATCAAGGCCCTGGCCGACAGCTTCGGCCTAGCCTTCCGCAACATCGACAACCGGGTGTACGAGATTTCGCTCGGCAGCGGCAAGGAAGTGATCGGTATACATGCCCATGCCGACGTTGTGCCGGTCAACCCGGACAACTGGAAGCTGGCCGACGGCACCCGCCTGGACCCGTTCAAAGTCACCCTGGTGGGCGACCGCATGTACGGTCGCGGCACAGAAGACGACAAGAACGGCATTGTGGTGGCAATGTACGCGTTGAAAGTGGCCAAGGACGAAAACCTGCCACTCGCCCGGCAGTTCAAGCTGCTGATCGACACCACCGAAGAAACCAGCGGTGATGCCATACCCTACTACTTCGAACGCAACCCTACCCCCGATTACAACCTGGCCCTGGACGGCGGCTACCCGGTGGTGATCGCCGAGAAAGGCTACGGCACGGTCATGGCCAGCTTCAGCAAGCGCCAGGCCAGCGGCAAAGGTGCTGAAATCGTCAACCTGACCGGCGGCCTGGCCACCAATCAGATCCCGACCACATCGGTAGCCACCCTGAACGCCGACAACCCTGCACAGCTGGCCAAACACCTGCAGCAGGCTGGTGCCAAATATGTGAAGCAGCATGGGGGCGACTTCAGCATCGACGCCAAGGCCGATGGCAAACAGGTACTGCTCACCGTGACCGGTGTTTCTGCCCACTCCTCGGAACCGGAGTCCGGGGTCAACCCGGTGGCGCGCATGCTCGACTTCATCAATGGCCTCGGCCAGCAGGTGCCGCTCAAGCACAACCACTTCACCGACGCCGCCCGCTACGCTGCTGACAACTGGGGCCTGGACTACCTGGGGAACAAACTGGGCGTGGCGTTCAAGGACGCGTTCATGGGCCCGCTGACTGCATCGCCAACCTTTGTAGGGGTGGATGACAAAGGCCTGAAACTGGCGGTGAACCTGCGCATTCCCAAGGGCAAGCCGATTGCCACGATCAAGGACGAGCTGGTTGGCAAGCTGGGCAACTGGACCCATAAGAGCCATATCTCGGTGGCATTCGACTACAGCCTGGATGAGCCGATGTACCGCAACCCCGAAGGCGAGTGGGTCAAGGCCCTGCTGGCTGTAGCCAGCGAGAACCTGGGCATGAAGCATGAGTTCGGTACCTCGGCCGGTGCAACCTCGGTGCACGACCTGCCCAACGGCGTGCAGTTCGGCCTTGCCATGCCGGATGTGAAATACACCGGGCACAACGACAATGAGTTCAAGACCGTAGAGCAGTTCATGCTCGACCTGCAGGTAGTGAGCGAAATGGTGGCGCGGATCGGGCAGATGCCGAAGCTTTGATAGGCAGGGCCGGCCTTCGCGGCTTTAGCCGCGAAGGCCGGCACAGGCGGACACCCATGACGTTTTTCAATCGACTCCATGCCGTTTCCTGCATTGCCGTGCAGAGCGCCGTGCCGGATGCTTTAGTTACTCCGAGACAGCGCTTTTTCACCCGCAGAGGCCCGTATGAAGACCGTCGAACAAATCCTCAAGACCAAGTCCCAGCACCAGACCGTATACACCATCGGCCCGGATGACTCGGTGCTTGACGCCCTGAAAATGCTGGCGGAGAAAAACGTCGGTGCGTTACCCGTGGTCGAGGGCAACCAGGTGGTGGGTATCGTCAGTGAACGGGACTATGCGCGCAAACTGGTACTCAAGGGCCGCTCTTCCGCCGCCACCCCGGTGCGCGAAATCATGAGTGCACCCGTGGTCACCGTAGAGCCAAAGCAGAAGCTCGATTTCTGCATGAACCTGATGACCGACCGTCACCTGCGTCACCTGCCGGTGGTCGACAACGGCAAACTGCTCGGCCTGCTGTCCATCGGCGACCTGGTCAAGGAAACCATCACCGAACAGGCCAGCCTGATTCGGCAACTGGAGCAGTACATCCGCGGCGAATGACGCCCCTCAATGGTAGGCGCGCTCAAGCTCATCCAGTTGATGGTCGAAGCTGCGAAGGCGTGCCGACCAGGTGTACACCAGCACTTCCAGGTCACGGTTGACCACTGCAGTATTGCCATGGCCACTGCAGGTGGGCTCGCCCAGGTCCAGCTGGTAGCGTTCACGGGCCATGGCCTGGGCCACGCTGGACAGGTCGCGGGCATTGGCCAGCCAATGGTGATGGTGGTCATGGATTTCACGGTCGAGCACCCGGCACTGGCGCTTCAAGGCATCAAGGCTCTGCTCCAGCGGTGTCCCCTTGAGCTCGCCCATGACTTCTTCGAACGTGCGGCCGGAATGCCAGTAGCTGCCCCAGAAATAGCGGTCGAATACCGTCTCGACGCGGCGTAGCGCCACCTTGGTGTTCCAGATGGTCAGCAACGTTCGCCCCTGAATCACTTCGCGCTTGTTCAGGTGCAACTGTTGCCAGGCGATCCAGGTCAGCGCCACCAGTACCACCGCCACGGTGACAGCCGCAGCCGCATACAGGAAATGCACCGCCTGGTTCATCTGTTGCGTCTGCCTGATGCCATAGAAGTAACTGGCCGTCAGGGTGCCCAGGATCGTCACGGAGCACCAGAAGCCTGGTGCATAGGGATCTTTCATCGCGCTATCCCCTTATTGTTTTCCTGAGCATAGCAACGGCCAATCACTCGTCAGGTGCCGCTCGGCGCTTTATTTTTTGCGGGGATGCAGCGCTTCGTTCAGCTGGTCGATCATGGGTATCCAATCAGCGTCGGCGGTGTAGCTTTCCTTGAGAAAAGCGCGTTGAGAGTCGTTCCAGAATGGCGCGTCCACCAATTTCACATCCTCATCGAGCGGTGAATGGGTGGTGATGAAACGATCGATTTCTACCGGGTCGTCGGGAAGACCCAATTGTTTGAATATTTCCGAAAATGGATGAATCGGCTTGTCCATGGTTCCTCCTGGGCACCAGTCTGGGCATCGACGACGCCAGACTGGTATAGGTTGAGAGCATCAGCACAGCTCGCGCACTTCGGCGTGCGGCACCAATTTCATGTACTGCTCCATGCTCATGTGGATCAGGTGATCGTGGTCACCCGCCTCCAGATAGACATCGCCCTGGCGTGTAAGACTCGGATCAAGCAACATTTTTATCTGGTAGGCGTCGCCAAGGGCCGGCACGGCGCCGCGCTCGCAGTCGCCGAACAGGCTCGGCAGGCCACTTTCGCGGGTCAGTTGCCAGGCCCCGGACATGCGCACCTTGGTCATGTCCAGATGCCGGTTGGCCGGTAGCACGGCCATGATGTAGTTGCCATGGCGGTCATCGAGCATCACCGACTTGGCCACCCGCTCGGCGGGTACGCCGGCCGTGCGCGCCGACTCAAGGCTGGTGGCCGAGTGTGGATGGGGAATGATGTCGTAGTCGCAGTTGGCCTTGTCCAGGCGGGCCTGCAGGGTCTTTGCCATACGCATGATGCACCTCCGGTTTCACCCCCAATCTGTAATTTTAGGCGGGGTAACGCCAACCAGGGCTAAACTTGTGTAATAGGGGCAAACGAGGTGACGACAGGTGATCGCCCGCTGCTGGCGCTGGCTGTTGCTGCTGTTACTGCTTGGCATCACGCCAGGTGGCCAGGCAGCGCCCGGTGCAGTGTGGGTGCTGGGCATCGATGATGCCATCGGGCCGGCCAGCGCCGACTACCTGATTCGCAGCCTCGGGCAGGCCCAGGCACAGGGCGCGCAACTGGTGGTGATCCGCATGGACACCCCCGGTGGCCTGGACAGCGCCATGCGTCAGATGATCAAAGCGATTCTCGCCAGCCCCGTGCCGGTTGCCACTTACGTCGCCCCGAGCGGTGCCCGCGCTGCCAGCGCCGGCACCTATATTCTCTACGCCAGCCATGTCGCCGCGATGGCCCCCGGGACCAACCTGGGTGCTGCCACGCCGGTGCAGATCGGCGGCCCCCCAGGTGCGCCCAAAGACGACAAGGCCAAGGGCAGCGATGATGAAACCCTGGCACGCAAGCAGGTTAACGACGCCACTGCGTATATTCGCGGCCTGGCGCAGCTGCGCGGGCGCAATGCCGACTGGGCGGAGAAGGCCGTGCGCGAGGCCGTCAGCCTGCCTGCCAGCGAGGCCTTGCGGCTGAATGTGATCGACCAGGTCGCCGATGACCTGCCCGCCCTGCTGCGCAAGCTCGATGGCAAAACGCTGGTGGTCGCTGGCCAGCCACGCCAGCTGCACACCGCCAGCGCCAGCCTGGTGGAGCACCTGCCGGATTGGCGCACACGGGTACTGGCGGTCATCACCAACCCCAGCGTGGCGCTTATTCTGATCATGATCGGTGTGTACGGGCTGCTGTTCGAATTCATGAGCCCCGGGTCTACGGTGGGTGGTGTGGTCGGTGGTATCTGCCTGCTCTTGGCACTTTACGCTCTCCAACTGTTACCGGTGAGCTTCGCCGGGGTGGCGCTGATCGTGCTGGGTATCGCCTTCATGATCGCCGAAGCCTTTCTGCCCAGTTTCGGCGTGGTCGGTTTTGGCGGCATCGTGGCCTTTGTGGTCGGCGCGCTGATCCTGATCGATACCGATGCACCCGGTTTCGGCATCCCGCTGGCCTTGATAGGCACCCTGGGAGTGCTTTCGGCGCTGCTGATCGGCGGCGTGCTGGGCATGGCCCTCAAGGCACGTCAACGGGCACTGGTCAGCGGTGACGCCGGCCTTGTCGGCAGCCTGGTTCCCGTCACCCAGGTGATGGCAGGCAACCCGCTGCGTGGCGTCGTGCTGGCACAAGGCGAACAATGGCAAGTGCAGTGCGCAACGCCGCTGCAAGCTGGCCAGAACGTGCGGGTGACCGCACGCCATGGCGTGATGCTGGACGTGAGCCCCGCCGCGCCTGCGGTGCAAGGAGAATGACCATGTTCATGCAAGTTGGTTTTGGTGCCGTGCTGATCGTGCTGGCGATGCTGTTGCTGTCGGCGTTTCGCATCCTGCGCGAGTACGAGCGCGGTGTGGTGTTTCAGCTGGGGCGCTTTTGGCAGGTAAAGGGGCCGGGGTTGATCCTGTTGATCCCGGTGATCCAGCAAATGGTGCGGGTCGACCTGCGCACGGTGGTGCTGGATGTACCACCCCAGGATGTAATCACCCGCGACAACGTCTCGGTCAAGGTCAACGCGGTGCTCTACTTCCGCGTGCTCGACCCGCAAAAGGCGATAATCCAGGTGGAGGACTTTCTGGTAGCGACCAGCCAGTTGGCCCAGACCACGCTGCGTGCGGTGCTGGGCAAGCACGAACTGGATGAGCTGCTGGCCGAACGTGAGCAACTGAACGGGGACATTCGCCATGTGCTGGACGCGCAAACCGACGCCTGGGGCATCAAGGTGGCCAACGTCGAGATCAAGCATGTCGACCTCAACGAATCGATGGTACGCGCCATCGCCCGGCAGGCTGAAGCCGAACGCGAACGGCGGGCCAAGGTGATCCATGCCGAGGGGGAGTTGCAGGCGTCAGAGAAGCTGATGCAGGCGGCGCAAATGCTGGGCAAGGAACCGGGGGCAATGCAGTTGCGCTATATGCAGACGCTGGGGGCTATTGCGGGGGACAGGACCTCGACCATTGTCTTCCCGATGCCGGTGGACTTGCTGACAGGGTTGGTAGACAAGCAGAAATAGGGCTGGGGCCCGGACCAGGCCCCAGCGGTCTGTCAGAGAGGTGCGCGGCGCAGGGTCGCCAGGAAAGTGGCCGCACCAATGAACAACCCGGCAAAAGTCCGGTTGAGGCGCTTCTGCTGCTTGGGCGTACGCAGCAGGCGCAACACCCGCGAAGCCAACCCGGTGTACCCCGCCATCACCAGCATGTCCACGCTGATCATCGTCACAGTGATCGCCACATACTGCGGCAACAGCGGTGCATGCGGATTGATGAACTGCGGCAGCACTGCCAGCATGAACACCAGCGCCTTGGGGTTGCTGACGTTGACCAGGAACCCGCGGAACACCAGGCTCAGCGGTTTGCCGATAGGGCGAACACCGGACTCATCGGACATGTCCATCGGCAAGGCGCGCCATTGCTTGTAGGCCAGGTAGACGAGGTAGGCAACGCCGAACCATTTGATGACCTGGAAGGCCGTGGCCGAGGCGGCCAGGATGGCGCCGACGCCGGCGGCAATGATGGCGATTTGCACAATCAGGCCCAGTTGCAGGCCCAGGGCGTTCCAGTAGCCACGCCAGAAGCCGTATTGCAGGCCGCTGGACATCGAGGCAATCGCCCCGGCACCGGGTGACAGGCTGATCACCCAACAGGCGGCAAAGAAGCCCAGCCATACTTCCATCGACATCACACACCTCGCTCGAACATTTGTTGCAAAGCGTTAAGCTAAGGTTTTGGTGAAAAAATAACCAGCGATTTCTGAGGGATTTTTGGGGCCTGTGCCGGCCTCTTCGCGGGCGCGCCCGCTCCCACAAGTACAGTGCAGTTTCAGACCCTGCGGGATACCTGTGGGAGCGGGCATGCCCGCGAAGGGGCCAGTACAGGTTCAGTCAGCTTCGGCAGCTGTTTCTTTGTGCAAGGCCTGCACCTCAGCCCCGCGCCAACGCCGTACCGACTTCTGGAAGAACTGGCTATTGGGCACCTGCACCAGCGCCCCGCCCGCATCGGGCATTTCCAGCAAGGTGGTAAACAGCAGGTTGATGGCGATCACCCGGCCTTTCACCCCCGGCTTGTCCAGCGTGTCGACCAGCTCGACCACATCACCGATGCGAAACGGCCCGACCGTGAAGATCAGCACCGCGCACAGCAGGTTGGACAGCACGCTCCACATGGCGAAGAACGCCACCGCCGCCACCGCGACAAAGCCGGACAACGCCGTCCACAGCACGGTCGCCGAAACGCCCAGGCGCTCGAGCACGAACAGCAGCGCGCTGCCCATGATCAGCCAGCGCAGGCCACCACGCACCGGTACCAGCAGTTCTGGCGGCAGCGGGTAACGCTGGCCCAGGCGGCTCAACCCACGCGCAACGATGCGCTGCAGGACGAAAGCCGCGACCAGGATCAACAGAATCTGCAAGCCCAGCCAGAACGTGTCCATCCATTGCCCTGGCAGCAGCGAACGCAGTTCCTCCATCAGGACAGCGCCTCGAGTTCGGCCTGCATGCTTTCGAGGGTTTCCAGCGCTTCCATCCAGGCTTCTTCCAGCTCACGTTCGCGTTGCTTGAGCTTGGTCTGGCGCGCCAGCAGGTCACGCAACTCGTCCTTGCGCGCCGCCTCGTAGAGGCCACCGTCACCCAGCGCGGTCTCGATCTCGGCCAGTTGCACATGCACCTGGTTGAGCTCGGTTTCCAGCTTGTCGGCAGCCTTCTTGTGCGGTGCCAGTTGCTGGCGCAAGGCCGCGGCAGCTTGACGCTGGGCTTTCTTGTCGGTCTTGTCCGGGTTGACCGGGGCGGTACTGACCGGCGCACTGCGCTGGCGGTACTCGACCAGCCAGCGGCTGTAGTCGTCCAGGTCTCCGTCGAAGGTTTCGACCTTGCCGTCGGCCACCAGCAAAAAGTCGTCGGTCGTGCTCTTGAGCAGGTGACGGTCGTGAGACACCACCACCACGGCACCGGCAAACTCCTGCAACGCCATGGTCAGCGCCAGGCGCATTTCCAGGTCAAGGTGGTTGGTAGGTTCATCGAGCAGCAGCAGGTTTGGCCGTTCCCAGGCAATCAGCGCCAGCGCCAGACGGGCCTTTTCGCCACCGGAAAAGTTCACAACCGGCTCGTCGGTGCGAGCGCCATGGAAGTCAAAGCCACCGAGGAAGTCGCGCAGGGTCTGTTCGCGCTCGGTGGGGGCAATACGCTGCAGGTGCAGCAGCGGGCTGGCCTTGTCGTCCAGCGAGTCCAGCTGGTGCTGGGCAAAGTAGCCAACAGCCAGGTTCTCGCCACGTACCAGGCGGCCGGACAACGGCTCCAACTCACCCGCAAGGTTCTTGATCAGGGTCGACTTGCCGGCGCCGTTGGGCCCGAGCAGGCCAATGCGCGCACCTGGGGTGAGCTGCAGCTTGACCTTGTCGAGAATGGCCGTGTCGCCATAACCCAGGCGGCCTTCGGACATGCTCAGCAACGGGCTGGAGATTTTCTGCGACTCACGGAAGACGAAGTCGAACGGCGAGTCGACATGCGCCGCCGACAGCTCCTCCATGCGCTCCAGGGCCTTGATCCGGCTTTGTGCCTGGCGGGCCTTGGTGGCCTGGGCCTTGAAACGGGCGATGTACTTTTCCATGTGCGCGCGCTGCGCCTGCTGCTTCTCGTAGGCCTGCTGCTGCTGCGCCAGGCGTTCGGCACGGGTGCGCTCGAAGGCGGTGTAACCACCCTTGTACAGGTTCAGCTTGCGCTGTTCGACGTGCAGCACGTGGTCGACCACCGCGTCGAGGAAGTCACGGTCGTGGGAGATCAGCAACAGTGTGCCGGGGTAGCCTTTGAGCCAGTCTTCCAGCCACAGGATGGCGTCGAGGTCCAGGTGGTTGGTGGGCTCGTCGAGCAGCAGCAGGTCGGACGGGCACATCAGAGCCTGGGCCAGGTTCAGGCGCATCCGCCAGCCGCCGGAAAAGTCGCCGACGCGGCGGTCCATCTGCTCGTTGGTGAAGCCCAGCCCAGCCAGCAATTTGCGCGCGCGGGCATCGGCGGTATAGCCGTCGGCGCCTTCCAGCTCACTGTGCAGGCGCGCCAGGGCGGTGCCATCGTGCGCCTGCTCGGCCGCGGCCAGTTCGGCCTGGACCTTGCGCAGGCGCGCATCGCCGTCGAGCACATAGTCCACGGCCAGGCGGTCGAGGGTGTCGACCTCCTGACGCATGTGGGCGATGCGCCAGTCGCCAGGCAGCAGGCAATCGCCGCCATCGGGCGACAGCTCACCGCGCAGCAAGGCGAACAGGCTGGATTTTCCGGCGCCGTTGGCGCCGATCAGGCCGGCCTTGTGACCGGCGTGCAGGGTCATATCGGCGCCGTCTAGCAAGCGCTGCGGACCACGCTGTAAAGTGAGGTTGGATAGTCTGATCATGATGGTCGCGGAGTCTACCAGCTTCCTCGGCCCATAGCGCGAGTGGAACCATGTACACCGACCTGTGGAATTACGCTTTGGCCCTGTATGCCAGGCCTGGCGTGGAAGCAGCCTGCCTTGAGCTGCAGGCGCAGGGTGGCGATGTTTGCCTGCTGCTATGCGCAACCTGGCTGCAAGCACGTGCTGTGGCTGTGCTGGAGGAGCGCGTGCAAGCACTGCACGAAATGGCCGAGCCGTGGCAGCGCGAAGTGGTCACTCCACTCCGCAGCCTGCGCCAGCAATGGCGAGCGGCAGCGTTGGGAGATACGCAGTTGGCGTCGTTGCGTGAACAGGTGAAGGGGCTGGAGTTGCAGGCAGAAAGAACTTTGCTGGAGCGCTTACAGGAATTCGCCCAAAAGTGGCCCGCAGGCTCCAGGGAGCCCACGGACGACTGGCTGGCCCGGCTGGCGCCGGCCCCTGTCCGACACCACGACGCGCTGGATCAGTTGCGCGTCGCGGCGACTGCGCTTCAGGACGCCGAAGAGGGTGCCTGAGCCGGGGTGCTGGCGGGTGCCGACGGCGCTGCCGACGAGGCCGGGTTGGCCGAGTTGGTTGCTGCAGCCGGGGTGCTGGCGGCTGGCGCAGCAGGTTTGGCGTCGGCTGGCTTGCTGGCAACAGGCTTGGCGGCAGCTGGCTTGGCGGCCGTGCGTGCTGGAGCCTTGGCAGCAGCTGGTTTAGCAGCGGATTTCGCGGCAGCAGCTTTGGCTGGCGCTGGCTTGGCGGCAGGTTTGACAGCGGCAGCAGGCTTGGCGGCAGCAGTGGCTTTGGCCGCTGGCTTGGCTGCAGCAGTAGCCTTGGCAGCTGGCTTGGCCGCAGGTTTGGCTGCAGCAGTAGCCTTGGCAGCCGGCTTGGCGGCAGGTTTAGCTGCAGCAGTAGCCTTGGCAGCCGGCTTGGCGGCAGGTTTGGCAGCAGCAGTAGCCTTGGCAGCCGGCTTGGCGGCAGGTTTGGCAGCAGCAGTGGCCTTGGCAGCTGGCTTGGCGGCAGGTTTGGCAGCAGCAGCGGACCTGGCAGCTGGCTTAGCGGCAGGTTTGGCAGCAGCAGTGGACCTGGCAGCTGGCTTAGCGGCAGGTTTGGCAGCAGCAGTGGACCTTGCAGCTGGCTTGGCAGCAGCAGGCTTGGTGGTTTTGGCGGCACGCAGGTCAAGGGCCTTGGCGGCTGCTTCGCGAACTTTGCCTACACCTTGGGCCAGCTTGAGGCTGTCCTGAGCGTCGCGCTTGAGTTGCTGGATATAAGTACGGGTCTGGGTTTGGCGTTCCTTGAGGGAATCGAGTAGCTCTTCAAGTTCGCCAACGGCTTTTTGCGCTTTGGTCTGCGCCTTGGCTTTACCCGCCTTGGCGGCATCCTGCAGTTTCAGGCGACCGGTGTGCAGTTTTTCCTGGGCCTTGCCACGCTGCTTTTCCAATTTGGCCAGCAGTTTTTCCGCATCAGCCAGCGCTTGCGAGCAGGCATCTTCCAAGTGTTCGAGCAGGCTGCCCGAAAGTTGCTGGAGCAGGTGTAACGGCGTACTTACTGGCTTCTTTTTGGCCGACATGGTTTACCTCCTGGCTGACGAGATTGCGGCTCATACTATGCTTCTGCTGCTACCGCCGCTAGGGCATGTTGACAGTAATATTTACGCCGCGTTGCATGCCTGGGCAAAGTTGTTATCTTGCAGCTGCGTGAAAGTGTAGTTGCTGAATTAATCATTGCTGATATTTGGGAGTCAGGGCATTGCCTCGATATCTTGTATTAGGTTTATGCCTGCTGGTGCCAGTTGCAATGGCCGACAGCAACGACCATGACCTTGCCTACAGCCTGGGGGCCAGCCTGGGTGAGCGCCTGCGCCAGGATATGCCTGGCCTGCAACTGGACGCACTGGTCGAAGGCCTGAAGCAGTCCTATCAGGGGCAACCCTTGAAGCTCGACAAGGCACGTATGCAAGCGGTGCTGCAGCAGCACGAAGCGAGGGAAGGTGACGCCGCCACGCAGAAGTTGCAGGCAGCCGAAACGCGCTTCATGGCCAACGAGCGTGGCCGTTATGGGGTACGCGAACTACCGGAAGGTGTGCTCTACAGCGAGCTGCAGCCAGGCACTGGCGCCCAGCCCAAAGCGGGCGGCAAAGTGCAGGTACGTTATGTGGGCAGGCTGCCGGATGGCTCTGTGTTCGACCAGAACCAGGCGCCCCAGTGGTTCAGCCTGGACTCGGTGATCGAAGGGTGGCAGGTGGCCTTGCCAAGGATGCACGCCGGAGCCAAATGGCGCCTGGTAATTCCGTCGGCGCAGGCCTATGGCGCGCAAGGCGCGGGTGACCTTATCGCACCGTATACACCCCTGGTGTTCGAGATCGAATTGCTGGCGGTTGGCGACTGACGTCAACTCTCACGCCTGGACTGCTCCCTCTTCCTTGTGTGCGTTGTGCAGCACCTCGATCAGGCAGTCTTCAAGTTCGAAGCGCTCGTGCAACAGCCCGCCCAACTTGCCCAGCTTTTCGGCGAAGCGTTCGGTGTCCTTGCACTCACCCTTGGTGCATTGGTCATTGAAGGCCAGTGCGACCTGGGTACTGTCGTTGATCCGTGGGTTGAGTTCTTCAGCCAGCTTCAGCGCTTTCTCGTCTCCGAAAGCCTTGGCCTCGCTGACCAGCTGCTCGCAAACTTCGAAGTGCCACGCCGAAACGTAGTCGACCAGAAGTGCGCAAAAGTCTCCGTTGGTGTCCTTGTCGGCAAAGGCTGGCTTCAAATCGCGCAAGCCGCGGAAAGCCTGCACCAGTTGCCGGCGCTCCTCCAGCCAACGGTCGATCAGCTTGTGAACCCCACCCCAGCGTTCCTGGGCGTTCTGACAACTATCGAGCATGGCGATCTCTTCCCTTCTGGGTAGATGCCGCTGCACCCCGCACCACAACCGTGCGGCACAAAGGTGACATCAGCAGGACGGCATCGAGCAGTTGTATTTTCGGTATGCGTGCTGGGAGATTATTCCCACGCGTGCTGCCCATCAAGGTACGCAGCAGACAAAGTTCATACAAGTGTTTAATCCCCTGTTACATCACCATTGGTCGCGGTAATGACGTGGCCTTGCTTCAGGTCATGCTCGTGCCAGGGTGCGGAAACGATACGCCAGCAGGTAACTCAGGGGCAGCACCGCCAGAAGCAGGAAGGCCAACAGGCTCCACTCCGGTAACGTCAGGTCGAGAAAGCTCCAGGTCAGCGAGCTGCAATCAGGCCCACCCAGCAGCAATTGCCGTGCTGCCTCAGCCCAGGATTGCTCGAACACCCGCCCGATCGGCACCGGGCAAACATGAATGACACCCTCAGCGCCCTGCACCCAGACATGCCGTGCTGCCAGCAAAGCGCCCGCCAGCGAGCAGCCCAGTACCCCCTGCGCATAACGAACGGTACCCTGCGTGCCCGGTGCCTGCAGCACGGCTGCGAGGCACAGCAGCGCGTACACACCAAGCAACAAACGCTGGCTGAAGCACAATGGGCACGGCACCAGCCCCACTGTGGTTTCCAGGCGCAAAGACGCAACCAGCACCGCCAGTGCGACCAGGCAGGCAGGAAGGAAAAAGGTGCGCAAACGGGCCGGCAGCATGGACGTTGAAGATCCGCAAGAAGTGGTGACTTGAAACGGTAGAGGAAAGACACGCTTTGTTTCAAGGCACGACAACAACGACAAGTCCCTGAATCGCGTAGGAAATTTCCAGCGATGCAGTAGGAAGCACCTGAAGAAAGGGACTGCTGATAGCGCTGGCCGCAAGAGATAAATTACCCGCCCCCACAGCCCGCACCTTGGCGCGGGCTGTGGGGTGGGTCAGGCGCGTACGCCTTCTGGCAAAGGCAGCGCCAGCAGGCGTTCGTCCAGCAGGCCAAGGCCCTCCTGGAACAGCTGGTTGCTGCGCTCGGTCTCGCCAAGACCCGCGAGCAGGCGGGCCAGTTCGGCGCAAGCCTCGGGGTTGCGCTCCATGCGCAGGCTGCTTTCCAGGTAGTCTCGCGCCTTGCCCCACAGGCGGTTCTGCAGGCTCAGCCGGCCCAGGGTCAGCAGCAGGCTGGCATCTTGCGGGTGCTCTTTGAGCCAACCTTCAGCAGTTTGCAGCTGGCGCGCCGGGTCATCCCCGCGCACCAGGCCGTACAGCCGGGCCAGGTGGCTTTCGTATTCACGCTTGAGGGCGGTGCGCAGCACTTGCTCGGCCTCGCCTTGGGCACCCACCTGGCGCAATTGCTCGGCGTAAGCCAGCACCAGTTGCGGCTCCTGGCGCTGGGCCGTGGTCAGCTGCTGCCAAGCGCGTTCCAAGGCCTGACGTGCAGTTTGCGCGTCCTCGCCACGGGTGGTGGCCAGGCTTAGGTTCTGGCCCCAGGCACGTTGCTCCAGGGCGGCCAGCTCGGCGGCCGGCAGCACCTTGCCCTTGCGCAGATCTGGCAGCAGGCGGATCAGTGCCGACCAGTCACCACGCTCCAGGTGCAGGCGCTGCAGCAGGCGCAGCACCTGGGTGTTGTGCGGGTGGCGCTCCTGCATGGCCAACAGGGTTTCCAGGGCGCCATCATTTTCACCACGGTCCATCTGCAACTGCGCATGGGTCAGGGCAATGGCCAGTTCTGCTTGCGGCTGACGCTCCAGGGCGCGCTCCAGCAGGTTGTCGCTGTCTTCGGTGCGGCCTTGCTCGTTGGCAGCGCGTGCGGCGCCGAGGTAGTACAGCAACGGTTGGCGCTCGGCCTCGGCGGCGCGTTGCAAGTGGCGTTGAGCACTGGCCCAGCGGCCCTCGGCAAGGTCAAGCTGGCCCTGTTCGATGGCCAGGCGAATACGCCGGCTGCGGTTACGCCGCGACCACGGGTTGACCACGCCGCTGGAGGTTAGCACCAGGCCGACCAGATAACGCAACAACCACAACAATGCGACCACGGCCAGCAGGCCGGCCAGGGCCGCCCACAGCCCCGATTGATAGCGGAAGCTTCCATAGGAAAGCAGTACGTAGCCGCTGTGTTTGGCGACCGCGATACCCAGCGCCGCGGCAATCACGATGGCCAGCACGGCCAGCAGGTAGACACGCTTCATGGCTTGCCCCCTTCAGCCTCGGCCGGCAGGTGACGGCGCTGAATGTAGGCCTGCACGGCCGCCAGGCTTTCGCTGAGGTCGGGGGTAACCACCGACACCGGCTGATCGGCCAAGGCATTGAGGCTGTCGAGCATGGCCTTGCTTTGCGGGTTGTCGGCGTTGAAGTTGGCCAGCAAGACGCTGCGAGCGTCGTCCAGCGCCTGGGTGTATACCTTGGCGTCACCATTGAGGGCCGCCCACTGGGCCTGCTCGATGGTCAGGCTCAGGGCCAGGCGCAGCTGATTCAGCTGCTGCCCAGCCAGCAACGGCCGCACGCTTTCGTCAGCGTTGAAGTCGATCTGGAAGTACTTGGAGATTTCTGCCCACCACTGCGACAGCCGGCTGGCACCATCGCCGTCAGCGGTCAGGGCGCCCAGGGCATCGGCATTGCTGTCGAACTCGGGCGATTGCGCGCTCAGCTGCTGTACCTGCTCACGTTGAGCAGCCAGTTTCAGGAACAGGCCGGTACGGTCCGGTTGCTGGGTGCTGCTGAGCGTGGCCAAGCTGCGCGCCAGTTGCTCGCGGGCCGCGAAAGCACCCGGGTCACTCTGCTCGCGCAGGATCTCGTCGGCGCCTTCGACCAGTGCCTTGGCGCTGGTGATGTCCTGCAAGGCCGACAGGCGCAGGGTCGCCAGGCGTAGCAGGTGCTCGGCTTCCGCCAGGCGCCACTCCTTGCGGCTCTCTCCCAGCACGGTTTCCAGGCGCTGGCTGAGGCGCTGCTGGTCACCCTGCAGCTGCGCCACCAGGCGCCGACGGTCTTCCAGCTCGCTGGCAGCCGGCAGGCTGGCCAGTTGCGCGCTGATCTGCTGTTCGCGCTGCTGCAGGGCTTCGGCGCGCTGGTTCAGCGCCTCGATGTGCTGGCCCTGATTGAACTCGCTGCCTTGCAGTTGACGCACCTGCCAGACACCCCAGCCACCTACCGCCACCCCGGCCGCACCCAGCAGCAAGGCCAGCGCTGCCAGGCCACTGCCGGAGCGCTTGGCAGGTGGGGCGGTGACGGGTTCCGCCGGCGCCTGTGCCGACGGCTGATCGTTATTGGACAAGACAGTCTCGCTCACGTATCCATCCTTTGCATGGGGGCGCATCGCGTTCAGCTTAGCGCCTTAAGAAGCAGGTGCAGCGCTGCGCTGCACGGCTGCCAGCAAGGCCGTGGCACTGGCGCCACGGCAATCCACAACCTGTTGGGCCCCGGCGGCCCTGGCCTGTTCGGCTACCCGCGGGCTGGGCACGAACAACGGCAGGCGTGCCAGCTGCGGCCAATCGGCGCCGGCCAGCTGCTGCAAATGTTCAAAACCCTGCCCACTGCTGACCACCAGGCCATTGAGGCGTTCCGCTTCGATGCGGCGCTTCAGGGTGCCTGCGGGGTAAACCGGCAGGCAGCGACGATACAGTTCCAGATATTCGACACTAGCACCTTGCTCGGCAAGACGCTCTGCCAGCAGTTCGCGACCTCCGACGCCACGAACGACCAAGACACGCGCTGTGGGCACGGCAACTGCCTGAAGCAGGGCCGGTAGTGCCAGCAAGGCTTCGCTATCATCGCCACGCGACGGAGTGCTCACCGCCAGCCCGGCCCCTTGCAGCACCGCAGCGGTTGCCTCACCCACGGTGAACCAGCCTTGCCGAGGCGGCTGCGTGCCGGCTTTGGCCAGATGCTCAAGCAGCAACCGGGCAGCCGGCTTGCTGACCACGATGATCGCCTGAAAGCCATGCAGGCCCTCCAGAAGCAGTCGTTGCCGGGGCTCTGCGGTGACGGGCTCTATCGCCAGCAGCGGCAGGCAGCTGCTGCCCACCCCCGCTGCCGCCAGGCTTTGCGCCAGTGCCGCACAATCCTCGGCAGGCCGGGTCAGCAACAGGCGCCATTGGCTCACGGGTGGCCGGCCTCGCCGTAGACTTCCTTGAGGATGGCCTCGGCACCTTGGTCCAGCAGGTCTTCGGCCACCTGTACACCCAGGGTCTCGGCAGCAGCACGGGGGGCACGGGCATCGGCCACCAGCAGGGTACCGCCGCTAGGCTGGCCGACCAGGCCTCGCAGCCACAGCTGGTTACCTTCGAGTAACGCGTAGCAGGCGATCGGCACTTGGCAGCCGCCATTCAGGCGTTTGTTCAGGGCGCGTTCGGCCACCACCCGGTCGGCGGTGTCGGCATGGTGCAGCGGCGCCAGCAGTGCATGGATCTCGACGTCCGCGCTGCGGCACTCGATGCCTACCGCGCCCTGGCCCCCAGCTGGCAGGCTGTCGTCAACGCTGATGGTGGCGGTGATGCGGTCTTCGAAGCCCAGGCGGATCAGGCCGGCGGCGGCGAGGATGATGGCGTCGTACTCGCCGGCGTCCAGCTTGGCCAGGCGAGTGTTGACGTTGCCACGCAGAAAGCGGATTTGCAGGTCCGGGCGGCGCGCCAGCAACTGGGCCTGGCGGCGCAGGCTGGAGGTACCGACGATGCTGCCGGCAGGCAGCGCTTCAAGGCTGTCAAAGGTATTGGAAACGAACGCATCACGCGGGTCTTCGCGCTCGCAGATGCAGTACAGGCCCAGGCCTTCGGGAAAGTCCATGGGCACGTCTTTCATCGAATGCACGGCGATGTCGGCTTCGTTGTCCAGCAGGGCGGTTTCCAGTTCCTTGACGAACAGGCCCTTGCCGCCAATTTTTGCCAGCGGCGCGTCGAGCAGCTTGTCACCACGACTGACCATGGGCACCAGGGTCACCAGCAGACCGGGGTGGGCCTGCTCGAGGCGGGCTTTGACGTATTCGGCCTGCCATAGGGCCAAGGCACTTTTACGGGTGGCAATGCGGATTTCGCGAGTGGACATGGAACGCCCCGATCCAGAGAAATGCCGCCGATGATAACAGCATCTCCTTTATCGCTTGCAGATGTGGATCAGTTGAGGGCCTCTTCGCGGCTAAAGCCGCTCCCACAGGGTGAAGTGCCGCTCTCCAGGCCTACTCAACCTGTGGGAGCGGCTTTACCCGCGAACAAGGGCGCAGCCCTTGCCATACGGGCACCGTATCAGAGGGTCTGCATCATCTTGCGCACGCCGGCTACATGCCGGCGGCTGACGGTCAGGGCATCGCCGTCCAGGCCTTTCAGGTACAGTTGAAAGTGCCCCAGCGGGGTGCGCTGCAGGCGTTCGATACGCTCGCGGGCGACCAGCGCATTACGGTGGATGCGCACGAAGCGCTCGCCAAATTCGTCTTCCAGGGCTTTGAGCGGCTCGTCGAGCAGCACTTCCCCGGTTTCATGACGCAAGGTCACGTACTTGTGATCGGCAATGAAGTAGATCACTTGCGGCAAAGGGATCAACTCGATGCCTTTGCGGGTGCGGGCACTGATGTGGCTACGTGGGCCGCCGCCTTCATTGGCCGGCCGGGTAAGCGCCGCCAGCTGGGCGCGGTTGGGTTTTTCGGCCTTGCGCAAGGCATCGCGCAACGCCTGGGCCTGGAACGGCTTGTTCACATGGCTGAGGGTACTGTCCTTGAATGCCTCGGCACCGTATTCATCATCCCCGGTGCAAAACACCACCGCCGGCGGCGCCTCGCGTTCGCACAGGCGAGCAGCTACCTGCAGGCCATCCAGGCCTGGCAGACCGATGTCCAGCAGGACCACATCGGGCTTGAGGCTTTCGATCAGCGCTAGGGCCTCCTCGCCGTTGGTGGCGCTAGGCTCCAGCACGGTGTAACCCTCCAGTTCGCCGAGCAGCCGGCTGAGGCGTTCACGGCCTTGGGGTTCGTCATCAACGATCAGGACATTCATAATTGCGCTGGATTCCTGAATGAGTCTCGCACAGGTATAGCGTAGACAGGTGTGGTTCGAGCGACACTGCGGTCACGCTCTAGACCGGTGCGATGGCCAAAGATTCACTCGGACGGCAGATTCACCGCCAGTCCTTTGTCCAACTGTAGACGGTCCGTGGAACACTGCCGTTCATTCCTTAAAATCCTTCTCTGCCATTTTCCGGGCATTTCTGTCGACCGGCGCCCTGCGGCAGCCAGCCCAACCCTGCTATTATCGGCGCCACTTTTTCGTTCACGCCTGCAATGAGTGAATCCATGAGCACCGACAAGACCAATCAGTCCTGGGGCGGCCGCTTCAGTGAGCCCGTCGACGCCTTCGTCGCCCGTTTCACCGCCTCGGTCGATTTCGACAAGCGCCTGTACCGCCACGACATCATGGGTTCGATCGCCCATGCCACCATGCTGGCGCAGGTCGGCGTGCTCAGCGATGCCGAGCGCGACACCATCATTGATGGCCTGAAGACCATCCAGGGCGAAATCGAAGCCGGCAAGTTCGACTGGCGCGTAGACCTCGAAGACGTGCACATGAACATCGAAGCACGCCTGACCGACCGCATCGGCATCACCGGCAAGAAGCTGCACACCGGCCGCAGCCGCAACGACCAGGTGGCCACCGATATCCGCCTGTGGCTGCGCGACGAAATCGACCTGATCCTGGCCGAAATCACCCGCCTGCAGCAGGGCCTGCTGGAGCAGGCCGAGCGTGAAGCCGAAACCATCATGCCCGGTTTCACCCACCTGCAGACGGCCCAGCCGGTCACCTTCGGCCACCACCTGCTGGCCTGGTTCGAAATGCTCAGCCGCGACTACGAGCGCCTGGTCGACTGCCGCAAGCGCACCAACCGCATGCCCCTGGGCAGCGCCGCGCTGGCGGGCACCACCTACCCGATCGACCGCGAGCTCACCTGCAAGCTGCTGGGCTTCGAAGCCGTGGCCGGCAACTCGCTGGACGGCGTGTCGGACCGTGATTTCGCCATCGAATTCTGCGCCGCTGCCAGCGTGGCAATGATGCACCTGTCGCGCTTCTCGGAAGAGCTGGTGCTGTGGACCAGCGCGCAGTTCCAGTTCATCGACCTGCCGGACCGCTTCTGCACCGGCAGCTCGATCATGCCGCAGAAAAAGAACCCGGACGTACCAGAGCTGGTACGTGGCAAGAGCGGCCGCGTGTTCGGCGCGCTGACCGGCCTGCTAACCCTGATGAAAGGCCAGCCGCTGGCCTACAACAAGGACAACCAGGAAGACAAGGAGCCGCTGTTCGACGCTGCCGACACCCTGCGCGACTCGCTGCGTGCGTTTGCCGACATGATCCCGGCGATCAAGCCCAAGCATGCCATCATGCGTGAAGCGGCCCTGCGCGGGTTCTCCACCGCCACCGACCTGGCCGACTACCTGGTACGCCGTGGCCTGCCGTTCCGTGACTGCCACGAAATCGTTGGCCATGCGGTGAAGTACGGTGTGGACACCGGCAAGGACCTGGCCGAGATGAGCCTGGATGAACTGCGCCAGTTCAGCGACCAGATCGAGCAGGACGTGTTTGCCGTGCTGACCCTGGAAGGCTCGGTGAATGCCCGTGACCACATTGGTGGTACGGCACCGGCGCAGGTACGTGCTGCCGTTGTTCGTGGCAAGGCGCTGCTGGCTTCCCGTTAAGCCAGCCTCGCTGCCCTGCTTTTTGCAGGAGCAGCCTTGTGCTGCGAAGAGGCCGGTGCAAACACCCTGGATAGAGGGTGTCTGCACCGGCCTCTTCGCAGCACAAGGCTGCACCTACAAGTTCAGCGCTAGCTCCGGTTAGCGTTTACCGCTTCGAATCATCTCCATGAAGGCCGGCATCGACGCTTCCTTGTCCGCCACGATCCGCGCCATGTGCGGGTTCTCGCCCATCAGCTGCAGCAACGCCTTGGCCTGCGGGAAGTCCGCCAAAAAGTCGATGTTCAGCACTTTCTTGCCCACCGCATAAGCCAGGTCGACCGAGAAGCAGAACATCAGGTCTGCCAGCGTCAGCTGCTCACCCGCCACATAGGGTGCAAAGCGCCCGTTGCGTTTGAGGGTGGCAAAGCCGGCCAGCAAATCGGCACGCGCCTTCTCTTTGACCAATGGCTCAACCGACATGCCAAAGAACGACTCGGCATAGCAAGTACGCGCCGGCAGCTCGATGTACAGCTCGATTTCCTTGAGCAGTTCGCGCACCTTGGCCTGCCCGAACGGGTCGGCCGGCAGCAGTGCCTTGCCGCCCTGAGTCTGTTCGATGTAGTCGAGGATTACACTGGTTTCGCTGAGGAAGCCGTGCTCGGTCTGCAGCACCGGCACCTTGCCCCGTGGGCTCACTTCCAGCGCCTGTGGCGCCTGGCCGCCATAGAAGGTGACTTCTTCGAAGGGCAGGCCTTTTTCCAGCAGGGCCAGCTTGACCATGTTGTAGTAGTTGCTGACCGAGAATCCATGAAGCTTGAGCATGAGGTAACAGCCTCCAGGCCGTAAGGGGTTGGCTGGGCTTTTATAGACCGTACGCCTGTTCCTGACCAGCGTCATGCGCCTCGTCAATGCCCGGGCATTGCCGGTACAGGCGTGGCACACTGTGCATCCCACCACAGGAGTACCGCCAATGAGCGAGCCCACCGACATCGACAATGACGACGACGAAGCCTTCGCCGAGGCAACGCTGACCCAGGCCATCGAGAACCAGATCGAAAGCGGCGAGCCGCCGGCAGCCAAGGCCACTTTCAACAAGCTGACCCTGGTTGGCTGGGAACGTGAAGACATTCTCAACCTGATGGCCCATGTGCTGGCCTTCGAAATTGACAACATGCTGGTGGAAGACCGCGCGTTCAACGGCGAGTGGTACGAGAACGCCCTGCGGTCGCTGCCGGAGCTACCCCCTGAGATGGATCAAGGCGAGGACGAATAACCCGACTACACTCGAAGGTCAGGCACCGCAAGCGGTGCCGCCATCCTTGTCTGGAAGTCAGGAGTCGCCATGTCCTTTACCCCCGATCTGATCGCTGAACTGGAAGTACTCGCGCTGTTCAAACACGACAGCAGCCAGGAAGGCATCAAGATAAACAGCAACGCCGCCCCTGCCCTGGTCGCCGCTGCGCAACGCCTGCATGAAAAGGGGCTGACCGATCAACCCGATGGCGGCTACCTGACCAGCCTGGGTCACGACGCCGTTGACAGTGTCCAGCTGCTGCAGAACATCCTCAAGGCGCCACAACCGGCCTGAACCGAGATCACAAGGGGCTGCCATGCAGCCCATCGCCGGCAAGCCAGCTCCCACAGGTATTGCACATGGCTTGAAACGGATGCGGTCGGGGTGCGGGCCGCAGCGCGCCCCCCGGTCAGTTGGCAGTAGCCCTGCGCTTTTCCACCAGCCACGAGCGCCCATACAGGAACACGATGGCCAGCAAGGCCACCGCCTGTGCCGACAGCGAGTAGGCATCAGCGTGAATGCCCAGCCAATCGAACTCGAAGAACGCCACCGGCCGTGTGCCCAGCACCCCGGCTTCTTGCAGCGCCTTCACGCCATGCCCGGCAAACACCACTGACAGCGCGCACAGCAGCGCGGCGTTGATGCTGAAGAACAGCGTCAGCGGCAGCTTGGCAGAACCGCGCAAGATCACCCAGGCCAGGCCCACCAGCAGCACCAGCGCCGTGGCGCCACCCGCCAGCACCGCCTGGTGCCCGGCAGGGCCGGCCTGTAACCACAGGGTTTCGTAGAACAGGATCACTTCGAACAGTTCGCGGTACACCGAGAAAAACGCCAGCATGGCAAAGCCAAAGCGCCCGCCGCCGCTGACCAGGCTGCTTTTGATGTAGTCCTTCCAGGCGGCAGCGTGGCGGCGGTCATGCATCCATACACCGAGCCATAGCACCATCACCGCAGCGAACAGCGCCGTGCAGCCCTCCAGCAGCTCGCGCTGGGCGCCGCCCACATCGATCACATAGGCCGCCAGCGCCCAGGTTGCGAAACCGGCAACCAGCGCCAGCCCCCACCCGATGTTGACGCTGCGGACCGCCGACTGCTGCCCGGTGTTACGCAGGAAGGCGAGGATCGCCGCCAGCACCAGAATCGCCTCCAGGCCTTCGCGCAGCAGGATCAGCAAACCGGAGATATAACTCAGCGACCAGCTCAGGCCATCGCTGCCCAACAGCTTCGCGGCCTGGCCGAGCTTGCTCTTGGCTTCGGCCAGACGCTGCTCGGCCTGGGCAACGGGTAGCCCGTCCTGCAGCGATTGGCGGTAAGCCATCAGGGATTTTTCGGTGTCCTTACGCGCTTGGGTGTCGATGTTGTCCAGCGAGCTTTCCACCAGCTCGAAACCTTCCAGGTAGGCCGCTACCGACAGGTCATAGGCTTGGTCGTGGTCACCTGCGCGGTAGGCCGCCAGGCTTTTGTCCAGCGTGCTGGCGGTGTATTCAAGCAGTTGCGCCGGGCCACGCTTGACTTGCGGCGGCTGGGCACGCTGGGCACGGAACGCCTCCACGACCGCGCTGCCTTCGTTAGCGGCGACTTCGGCCGGAGTCTGCCGGGCCAGGTCGGCAAGGTTCCAGGTCTTGTCGCCCTTGCCCGCTTCCGGCTTGGCGGTGAAGCTGGCGATGTACGCGGCCACGTCCCAGCGCTGGCGGTCGTCCAGCTGGTCGGCAAACGACGGCATTTCGGTGCCGTCGATGCCCAGGGCCAGCGTATTGTAGAGGTCGAACAGGCTCAACTGGTCCAGACGCGCGACATCGCGCAGGTTGGCGGGAGCTGGCTCCAGGCCCACGCCAGCGGGGCCGTCGCCTGCGCCTGCGTCGCCGTGGCAGATCGAGCAGTTTTGCGCATACAGCGCAGCGCCGCGGGCCGGATCCGGGGTAATCACCGGGGCTTGGCTGACCTCGTAGGCCACTGCCAGCCGCGCGCCCAGCTGGCGGGCCTGCCTGGCGACAGCGGTGCCCTCCTGACGCTGATCAATGGCCTGGCGTAACGTCTGGACGCCCTGCTCCAGGGCGGCTTGCTCGGTATTTGCGGGCAGGGCTTTGACCAGGTCGGCCAATACCGCGCTGAATTCCTGTTGCTCGCGGTATTCGCCCTCGTCGATCACCTTGCCGCCTTGTACGGTCGGCGGGTAGTCGGCGCCGATGTAGTCCAGCAGGTGCAGGGCTTTGCCGGCCTCGGCGGGGGACTCGGCCAGCGCCAGGGTGCTGCACAGCGCCAGCACCGGGCCGAGCAATAAAGCCGGTAACCAGGCAAGCAGACGTGAAGGGGTTTTCATGGCCAGTCTCGAAGGGAATGCGAAAGAGAACATTGTTCACTCCGACTTGCCTTCGCTCAAGGGTCCTGGGCGGATTTCATGAAAAATCTTGCTACAAATCAGATCACAAGTATTCCGCCGCCCTCAGAACCTGCGCTGATCCGTGGGGCAGGCTTGCCGGCGATGGAGGCCTCAAGGCTTGGCGGTGTCCTTCCAGCCACCACCCAGCGCCAGGAACACCCCAATCTGCCCCATGGCTACCTGACTATTGGCCGCTGCCAACTGCGCACGCATGTCGGTATAGGTGCGCGTGGCCTGCAAATCCGCCAGGAACGACTCACGCCCTGCCTGGTAGTACCGGTGGGTCTGGTCTGCGGCTTCCTTGGCCGATTTTTCTGCCTCGGCCAAGGCATCACGCCGGTCCAGCAGGGCGCTGTACTGGGCCAGCCGGGTCTGGGTTTCGCGAATGGCATTCAGCACCACGCCATCGAAGTTCGCCAACGCCGCCTGGGTAGAGGCTTCGGCCATGCGAATACGCGCACGGGTGCCGTTGGTGGGGATGGTCCAACTGATCTGCGGGCCGAAGCCCCAGCGGTTGGTAGACGGCTCGCCGAGGTTCTCCAGAATGCCGATAGTGCCAACCTGGGCACCAATGCTGATGTCCGGGTACAGCGCCCCGGTGGCCACGCCGATGTAGGCAGTGGCAGCAGCCAACTGCCGTTCGGCCTGACGCACGTCCGGGCGGCGCTTGAGCAGGGCCGCGCCATCGCCCACCGGCACCAGCTGATTCAGGTGCGGCAGCTCGGCACAGTCGACGGTGCCGGCAGGCAGCTGGTCTACTGGCTTGGCCAACAACGCAGCCAGGGTGTACATACCCGTCTCGCGCTCGGCCTTGAAGCGTGGCAGTTCGGCGCGCAAGGATTTGAACTGGGTCTGCGAGCGGGTGACCTGGGTTTCATCACCGCGGCCGGCATCGCGCAGGCGCTGGTTGAGCGTCACGCTCTGTTCCTGCAGGTCCAGCGACTCGCGCGCGATGTGGAGTTCCTCGTTGGCCGAGCACACCTGGGTGTAGGCCTTGACCACATCCGCCACCAAGGTGATACGGGCAGTATCGGCAGCGGCCTGGACCGCGTCGGCATTGGCCTTTGCGGCCTCGGTGCCGCGCTTGAAGGTGCCCCACAGGTCGAACTGGTACGAGGCACTGATGATGGCCTCGCCAATGTTGGCCACCGGTACCTTCTCGGGCTGCAGGAAGGCTTCGCCCGACTCCTGCAACCGCTGGGCGCCAAGCTTGACGCCACCGTTGAAGCCCCCTTGCGACTCGGCCACCTCAACCTGGGCGCGGGCCTTGGCGATGTTGGCAGCCGCCACGCGCAGTTCGGTGTTGGCACTCAGGGCCTGACGTACCAGCTCGTTCAGGCGCTGGTCCTGATAAAGCTGCCACCAGTCCTCGGGCACCGGTGCCGATACAACGCTGTCGGCATCCTGGCGTAGCGGGCCGCTCAGGTCGCTGCGTTGCACCGCCGCGTCCTTGGGCAACTCATAGTCGGGCCCTACCATCATGCAGGCCCCCAGCGACAGGCACAGGCCGGCCAGGATCAGCGGCTTCATGGGCGCTCGCCCTCGATGATCGACACCGTGGCGGTGCGCCCGGCAATCATGCGGAAGTCTTGCGGCACTTCATCGAAGGCGATGCGCACCGGAATACGCTGGGCCAGACGCACCCAGCTGAACGCCGGGTTGACATTGGGCAGCAGGTTGGCGCCGCTGCTGCGGTCACGGTCTTCGATGCCGGCGGCAAAGCTCTGCACATGGCCGCGCAGGCGGGTGTTGTCGCCCATCACGCGAATGTCCACCGCATCGCCAATGTGAATGCCACCAAGCTTGGTTTCCTCGAAATAACCATCGACATGGTACGAGGCGCTGTCGACCACCGACAGCACCGGGCGGCCGGCGGTAACGAATTCGTGGTTACGCGGGGCGCGGTCGTTGAGGTAGCCGTCCACAGGGCTGCGCACCACCGAACGGTCGAGGTTGAGCTGGGCAGTATCGACCGCCACCTGCGCCTCGCTGACGGCTGAACGCGCGCGAGCCTCGCGCGACTGGCTTTCTTCCAGTTGCTCGGCGGCCACCAGGTTACCCAGCTTGCGGTTGCGCTGCGCTTCACGCGAAGCCTGGGCCAGGGTTTCCTGGCGCTCGCCCAGCGTCGCTTTAGCCTGGCGCAAGGCCAGGGTGAAGCGGTCCTGGTCGATGGTGAATAGCACGTCGCCGCGTTTGACGGTCTGGTTGTCGCGCACCTCGACTTTCTGGATCAACCCCGACACATCAGGGGCGATCTGGATCACGTCGGCGCGGATGTGGCCATCGCGAGTCCAGGGGGCAAACATGTAGTACACCACCATCTGCCACACGAGCACGGCGGCGAAGGTCACTACCAGCAAGGTCAGGACCACACGGCCCAAGGTCAGCAAAGGTTTTTTCATGGCAGCATCAGGTTTCGGCAAAAGTGGTCCACCGCGCCAAGCAGCACGGCATACAGAGCAACGTTGAACAACGCCCGGTGCCAGACCAGGCGGTAGAAATGCAGGCGCACCAGCACCGCATGCACCCCCAGGAACAACAGGTAGGTGCCAAACATCATCACCAGCAGCGTGGGCAGAAATACCCCGCTGATATCCAGTTCACCAATCACAGGGGCGCTCCGTCGAGCCCAGGGGGCAGTTGCGGTTGTTCGGCGGGTTCGAGCATCACCTCCACACCCGGCAACAGCGCCAGCCGCAGGCCGCTCAGGGCATGCAGCAGGTGGGTGCGGGCATCGCCGCGCTCGTACAGCTCGTCCAGGTTCAGCGCCAGGCGTGCACGCTCCATGTTGCGCAGCAGCGCGGCCGGAGCATGCAGGCGTTCACCGGCACGCAGGCAAGCGGCGTAGTGCGCGCCAACTTCCTCGACCACCGTGTTCAGGCGCTCGCGCGCCTGCTGGCCGGCGCGCGGCATATAGGCCAGCAGGTCGAGCAGGTTCAGCCCCACACGCAGGTCACGCAGTGCCACGCCGCTGTCCTGGCCGGTTTGCGACAGCCGCGGCAGGTGCTGCATCAGGCGGTCGAGCATCTGCACGCCAACCTGACGGTGTTCGGCCAGGGTCGCCGGCTCGGTCATTTCAACGATGTCGCGCCAGGCGAAGCGGGTCATGCGTTTGGCCGCCAGCTCCACGCCGAAGGGGCGCATCACCAAGGTCCAGATAAAGGCGAACAGAAGGCCTGCAGGGCCGGCAAGGTTGGAGTTGAGGAAGGTGAAGAAGTCAGCGTCGTAGGCGCCCTGGATGCTGATGAAGGTCGAGGTGTTGACGATGGTCAGCAAGGTGCCCAGGTAGAAGCGCGGCTGTACGGTCAGGGTGCCTATGCAGATGAACGGCACGGCAAAGGCCAGCACCAGCATCGGGAAATCGTGCAGGTTGGGCAGCACCAGGAACAGGTACAGGCTGGAGAAGATGACCGACATCAGCGTCCAGAAGAAGAACCGGTAAATCTGTGGCGCAGGGTCGTCCATGGCGGCGAAGAAGCTGCACGATACTGCAGCGAGGATCACAGCGCTGGCGCCGTCGTTCCAGCCCAGGCCGATCCACAGGCCGCAGGCAACCACGATCGCCAGTACGGTGGAGGCCACCGAGTACAGCATCAGGCCGCGGTCGAAGAACGCCGTCAGCCGGCCCAGCCGCCAGTGGCGGTACACCGCGCGCCAAGGCTTGGCATCGTCTGTACGCAAGGCGTGCTGCAGGGTGCAGCAGTCCTGCCATAAGTCGGCCCATTCGGTCAGGCGGTACAGGGCGTTGGACAACAGCAGCTCGGCGCGCTGATCGAGGGCGGCGGCACCGGGCTGCAGGCGGTCGATCTGCTCATGCAGCGCGGTCCAGCGCGTTACCGAAGCGCTGTCAGCAGTGCCTTTTAGCCATTCGCGCGCGGCTTCAAGCACGGGTTGAAGTTGGGCGAACTGGGCCGGGGCACGGCCCTTCAAGGCCACGAGTGCGTCGTCGAGCGCATCAATGACCGGCAGCAGGTGAATCATCCGCCCACGCAGTTCGCGGGCATTCTTCAGGGTATGTGGGCCGGCGCCTTCGTGGCCTAGCTGGCCGATCATCAGCTCCAGCGAATTGAAGGTGGCGACCATCGACCCGCGCATGCCACCCACCTTGTCGGCACTCGCTTCGCGGGCCAGGTAGATGTCGCTGTAGCGGATTGCCTCGTTGAACCAGTTCCCGGTGGCACCCACCACCACAGGGGCCAGCCGGCGCGGCCAGAAAATGGCGCCAACCACGGCCGCACAGACGATTCCCAGGCAAATTTCCTGAGCGCGGGAAGAGGCTACGTCGAATACAGCCAGCGGGTTGTCGACTACTGCCAGGGCGATCATCGGCAACGTGTAGCCGGCCAGCATCAGCACGTAGTTGTTGGCCGTGCGCAGGTTCAGCGACAGGAACAGCAAGGTGCCGGTCCACAGGGCGATGGCGATGCTCAACAGCAACGGCGATTGCACCAGCGGCGGCACCAGGAAAATCGCCCCGCCGGCACCCAGTAACGTGCCCACTGCGCGGTACAGCGCTTTAGAGCTGGTCGGGCCGACGAACGGGCTGGAGACAATGTACACCGTGGCCATGGCCCAGTAGGGGCGCGGCAGTTGCATGAGCAAGGCGATGTACAAGGCAATCATGGAAGCGGCGAAGGTGCGCGCGCCGTAGAACCAGTCGCGGGCCGGGGGTACCGAACTGAAGAAGCCGTTCATGCCACCCCGCCCGTACTGCCCAGGCCGGCAGCTTCGAAGGCGCGCAGCACGCGCAAGGTGGCGTCCAGGTCGGCCTGGTCGATACCGTTGAGCACATCGCGGCGCAGGCGCACCAGTTCAGCTTCGATGGCTTCGGCCAGGGCACGGCCTTCGGCGGTCAGGCTCAGGGCCTTGGCGCGGCGGTCGAGTGGGTCCTCGCTGCGGCACACCAGGCCGGCCTTGCACAGTTGGTCGAGCAGGCGCACCAGCGATGGGCTTTCCAGGCCGGCGGCCTGGGCCACCGCCACCTGGTGCACACCGTCGCCCAGGCGCACGATCATCAGCAGCGGCGCAGCGCAGGCCTCGGAAATACCGTAACCGGTCAGGGCGGTATGGCAGATACGCCGCCAATGACGGGCGGCTACCACCAAGCCACTGCTGACTTGCAGGCGCAGGAGATCAAGGGACATGAAGGGAACCAAGGATATTCATAGTTTGCTAACTATCAATATACGCCTTGCCCTCCCCCTGTCGTCAACAGCGGGCGATGAGGGGTAAGGATGAATTGTTGTTCATGATGGGCTTTGTGTCTGCCTGTGCTGGCCCTATCGCCGGCACAAGCAGCAGAAATTTCAGGGCTGGATCTGGTCTTCCAGCTTCATGGTCAGTGCCAATGTGCTGCCCATCTGCACCGCCCGGTCCCGCCATTCCTGGTACCGCGCCGCATCACGGCTGCTGAAGTGCACCGCCAGCTCCTCTGCTGCCTGCACCACCCCCGCCGCAGCCGCCAGCTCCAGCCAATAGAGAGCGGCCTTGAGGTCGGCCTCTACGTACAGCCCGTGCATCAACCTGTAACCCACCTCGAAGCGGCAACGCGCCTCGCCCCGCTCGGCCCCGCGCATGAACCACTGGTAGGCCTGTACCAGGTCGACCTGCCAATCAAGGTCGCCATCGCACACCTCCTCCTCATACAGGTCACCCAGTGCTGCGGCGGCATGCAGCATGCCCCGTTCGAAGGCCTGTCGGTAACACTCCGCCGCCTGCACGTAGGAAGGGTCGATACCTTTGCCAAAGTAATGCTGCTGCCCAAGGTTGAACCAGGCCGCAGCATTGCCCTGCAGGGCTGCCATGCGCAGAAGGTGGCCGGCCAGCACGGTATCAGCACGCCAGTACTTGCCGTTGAGCCAGATCCAGCCGAGGTCGTTCAGCGCCGCCACGCTGCCTAGCAACGCCTGGCGACGCAAGTCGGCATATACGGCCTGCAGGTCGCTGGCCTCATCCAGGCGGTTGACCAGCATCGAGCGCTGGCTGGGCAACCCCACACCGGCAAACAGCCGCTGTCGCCTCCCGACCGGGGCCGGTGGCGCAATGACCCGCTCGGGCAGAAGGCGGGCAAGCAGCGAATGGATATTGCTGGCAGCAGACATGTTCATCCTCATTGAACGACGCACAACCCAACCTTCGGCTGTGATGAGGCGTGATTCTGCGTGACGTCACGTCAAAACCTGTCGCGAACGATTCGGTACATGGCAACCAAATGCGAGTTCCTTGATCTGAGCAGGCTGTGGCCAATTGCCATACAACACGCGTGCCGCCATCCTATTGCGGCAAGCCTAGACAAGGACGTTACATTTTGCCGTTCGCCACCACTCGCGCCACTCTCAGCCGTCAGTGGGCACTGCTGCGCCAGCTGCCCAGCCGCTCCCCAGGTATTACCAGCGCCGAGCTTGTCTGGGGGCTGCGCGATGTGGGCTTCACGGTCAGCAAACGCACTGTAGAGCGCGACCTCAATGAGCTGTCGCTGATCTTTCCGCTGGAACGCAATGACAAGAGCATCCCGTTTGGCTGGCACTGGTCAGCGAGTGCGGTGGGTGAGTTGCGCGGTAACTTCGACTTGCTGACGCACCTGCGGGGGGATGCGTTGCAACCGGCGAAGGGTGAGGGCGTGGAGCTGGTGGCGCGAATCAGCGATGCACTGGCGCGGCAGTTGCGCGATGCGCCGTTGAGCAGCGACATGCAGCTGACGGCGCTGGAGCATGGGCATCGGTTGCGGGCCACGGTGAGTGACGGTTGGCCATTGCGCTGGTGGCTGCTGAGCCATGGGGATGGGTTGGTGGTGGAGCAGCCTTCAGTATTGAGGGAAGAAATTGGCAAGATCCTGAGCAATGCGGCAGCTCAGTACCTGACTTGATAGCTGTACTGGCCCTATCGCCGGCAAGCCAGCTCCCACAGGTACTCCACAAGCCTCACGACCCGTGGAGTACCTGGCTTGCCGGCGACAGGGCCAGTGCAGGTCAGCGCTGCATGCCCCAACGCCGCACGGTCAGCCGCTCCAGGGTGTTGAACACCAACCCTTCCACCAGCAAACCGATCAGGATCACCACCGCCAACCCGGCAAATACCTTGTCGGTATACAGCTCGTTACGGTTCTGGAAGATGTACCAGCCCAGCCCGCCTTTACCGCTGCTGGCCCCAAACACCAGCTCGGCGGCAATCAGGGTGCGCCAGGCAAAAGCCCAGCCGATCTTCAGCCCCGACAGGATTGATGGCAATGCCGCCGGCACGAGGATGTGTAGCACCAGTCGCAGCCCTTTCAGGCCATAGTTGCGACCAGCCATGCGCAGTGTTTCCGAGACACCAAGAAAGCCCGCGTAGGTATTCAGCGCCAAGGCCCACAGCACCGAATGCACCAGCACGAAGATCAGGCTGTTGTCGCCCAGCCCGAACCACAGCAAAGCCAGCGGCAGCAGGGCAATGGCTGGTAGCGGGTTGAACATCGAGGTCAACGTGCCCAGCAGGTCCCGGCCCAGCTGGGTCGAAACTGCCAGGCTGGTCAGGCCGAAGGCCAGGACGATGCCCAGCACGTAGCCCTTGAGCAGGATCACCAGCGACACGCCAACCTTGGCCGGCAGTTCACCACTGATCATGCCGTCCCACAGCGCTGCGGCAGTTTGTACAAAGCCAGGCAATAGCAGGTCGTTGTCCTGATAGCGGGCGACGGCCTCCCACAGCACAGCGATCACCAGCAGGATAACTGCCTTGCGCAGCCAGCCTTGCTGCCACAGGCGCTGGGCCAACGGCAGTTGTCGTTCCAGAGGCACACTGAGCAGGGGCTGCAGCTGCACCTCGTATTCCTGGCGTACAGGTGTAGTGGTCATGGCTGAAGCTCCTGTTAGTAGGCAATGCGAATAGCGTTGAAGCCAATGTCGTTGGGCTTTTCCGGGGTATCTGCCTCATCAAACAGCAAGCGGTGGATACGCCGGGCACTGGCCTGGAAGTCGCTGCCACCCAGGCTCGTCAGGTCGTACTGATGGCTGTGCACTTCAGCCCGCACCCGCCCCGGGTGTGGCGAAAGCAGCAGGATACGGTTGCCGACCACCAGCGCCTCCTCGATGGAGTGGGTCACGAACAGCAGGGTAAACCGCACTTCCTCCCACAGCAGCAACAGCTCTTCCTGCATCTTGCGCCGGGTCAGCGCATCAAGGGCGGCGAACGGCTCATCCATCAACAGGATCTTTGGCTGCGTGGCCAAGGCCCGGGCAATCGCCACGCGTGCCTTCATGCCGCCCGACAAGGTATGCGGATAGGCATCGGCGAAGGCGGCCAGGCCAACCTTCTCCAGGTAATGCAGCGCCCGCTCCTCGGCATCGGCGCGCTTGAGCTGGCCCGACACCAGCAGTGGGAACATCACGTTCTGCTTCACCGTTTTCCACGGCGGCAGTTGGTCAAACTCCTGGAACACCACGATGCGGTCGGGCCCGGGGCCACGGACCGCTTCGCCCTGCAGCAGAATCTGCCCTTCCTGCGGCTGGATGAAACCGGCTACGGCTTTGAGCAAGGTGGACTTGCCGCAACCGGAGGGGCCCAGCAGCACAAAGCGGTCGGCACGGTCGACTTCGAAGCTGACCTGGTGGGTGGCCCGCACCACGCGTTGTGCGGTGCGGTATTCGAGGCTGAGGTTATCCACCTTGAGCAAAGGCGGCGTTGCGACACGGCTCAGGTTGCTGGCCGTGTGGCCTGGCAATGGGGCGGTCATGGTCGATCAGCTCCCCTGCAGCGGGCGTTCATCCTGGAAGAAGTAATCCTTCCACGATTCCGGCTTGTGCTTGATGGCGCCGACCCGATAGAGAAAATCGGCCAGCTTGTAGGTGTTCTTTGGCGTGACGGTGAATTCGTACTGCGGGTTGTCGATCAGTTTGATCAGCGCGTCGCGGTCGATCTTGGCCTTGGTCACACGGATGTAGGTGTCGGCGGCAGCGGCCTTGTCTTTCTGGGCGAAGTCTGCGGCTTCGGCCAGGGCGTCGACGAAGGCCTTGTAGGTTTTGGGGTTGTCCTTGCGGAATTTCTCGGTGGCAAACAGCAAGGTCGGCGAGTTGGGGCCGAGCAGGTCATAGCTGTTGAGCACCACGTGCACGTCTTTGTTGGCCAGCACCTGGTCCTGGAACGGTGGGTTGGAGAAATGCCCGTTCAGCTCGGTGCCGCCCGCCAGCAACGCGGCGGTAGCATCCGGGTGCGGTACGGCGAGGGTGTATTTGTCGAGGCGGTTGTATTCCTTGTCGCCCCACTGCTGGGCCGCGGCGTACTGCAGGAAGCGCGACTGCACCGAAACACCCACCGCTGGCACAGCGATGCGGTCTTTGTCGGAAATGTCAGCGATAGTCTTCACGTTGGGATTGCTGCTGACCAGGTAGTACGGGAAGTTGCCCAGCGAGGCCACCGCCTTCACGTTCTGCCGACCCTTGGTGCGGTCCCACACAGTAAGCAGGGGGCCGACACCCGCACCGGCGATGTCCACCGAGCCGGACAACAGTGCGTCGTTGATGGCCGAGCCCCCCGACAGCTGAGCCCAGTCGACCTCGATATCGATGCCCTGCTCCTTGCCGTGCTTTTCGATCAGGTGCTGGTCACGCACCACGTTCAGCAGCAGGTAGACGATGCCGAACTGTTCGGCAATACGGATCTTGCCTTCGGCCTGGGCCGCTGCGGGGGCGGCCAGGGTGCCGACGACCAGGCTCGCGCCCAGGCCGATGCTTGCCGCCAGGCGGCTGATGGATTTGCGCATTAAGATGTCCTCAGTCGTCAGAACGGGGCGTCGCCCTGGATGGTGGTGCGGTACAGCTTGCGTCGCAGGTGTGCGGGGCAGCCGGTGGCCAGGTGGATCAGCGAGCGGTTGTCCCAGAACACCAGGTCGTGGGGCTGCCATTGGTGGCGGTAGGTGTTCTGCTCCAGCACGCTCAGGGCGTATAGCTGTTGCAGCACGTCGCGGCTTTCGTCGTCTGGCAGGCCAATGATGCGGGTGGTGAACCCTTCACTGACGAACAGTGCCTTGCGGCCGTTTTCCGGGTGGGTGCGCACCACGGGGTGAATGACTTCCTGTACCTGCGCCAACTGTTCGGCGGTCAGGGTCGGGCGCCAGTTGCCTTCGAATTTGGTCTCGCCGTACCGGGCGGTGTAGGAGTGAGCAGCACTGCGCCCCTCGACTATCTTGCGCAGGGCGCCGGGTACGGCGTCCCAGGCTTTGTGCATGTCGGCGAACAACGTGTCGCCGCCTTCGCTGGGCAGTTCCTGGGCATGCAGCATGGAACCGAGGCTGGGCAACGCCTTGTATGACAGGTCGGAGTGCCAGAACTTGCCGGCATCACCCAGGCCGATGTTCTGGCCGTTTTCGATGATGTTGGAAACGATCAGGATCTCGGGATGACCTGTGAGCAGGAACTGCTTGAGCACATGAATTTGCAGCTCGCCAAAGCGGCGGCTGAAGGCTATCTGCTGTTCCGGGCTGATGCGCTGGTCGCGAAACACCAGCACATGGTGGTCGAGGTGGGCGCGATGGATACGGCCGAAATCCTCGGCGTTGACCGGTTTGGCCAGGTCCAGGCCGATGATCTCGGCGCCTACGGCACCGGAGAACGGGCGGATTTCGAAAACTTGCGGCTGGGCGCTGTCGATGGTCGACAAGGCGTTCGAGGCGGCTGACATTTATCACTCCCACGCAGTGCGCGACTTCAAGAGCGCGCAACGATCAGAAACGCACGGGGATTTCCCGTGTGGGTTCAAGTCGTGCGGCGCATCGATTGGTCGACGGGTACGCAGTGGATGTGACTATAAAGTCATAAGTGCGATATTTTAAATACCTTTAAAGAATAACCATATCACGGTCGCCGGGGCTGCCCAGCTGTCAGATCAGCCCGCCCTGCTCTTCTTCGTCGATCAGGTTGTTAAGGCTGCTGAGCGCCTTGCGCGCGGTGGAGCGGTTGAGCAGCTTGGCCTGGGCGCCGGCGGGCAAGTCGGTGATCTTGAACACGCCCTTGGCGGTCAGCACGTCGATGAGGTCCTCGAGCACGCGGATCATGTCCAGGTCGCTTTGCTTGAGCTGGTTGAGGCTGTTTTCCACGACGTCATCGGCAAACCATTCCTGGATATCGGCATGGTCGGCGGGGAGCATTTCGGTGAACTGGTCAAAAGCGGCTGCTTCTACCCGCAGCAACTGGCCGGTGGCGTCGCGTTGCACGTAGAACATGGCGGTGTCCCTCGTCACGTTGGTTCCTTGTTGGTAGACAGCAGCATAGGCAAAGATCGCCAGGCGCGCAGGCCCGGCGCCAGAGTATGCGCTGTCAGCAGATTGCGGGAAAGACCCGTGTGGAAACGGCCTTGTGTCGCGAAAGGGCCGCAAAGCGGCCCTCCAGCGCATCAGCTGTCTTTGTTGTGGATGATGATGGTCGGGTCAGCACCGCTGATCAACGAGTTGATCGTGGTGTTGGACCAGTTCACCCCTTCCAGCTTGATGGTCACGTCGGCGTTGGCGATACCACCTGCGGCGTTGAGCTTGCCTTCGCTGCTGACTTGCAACGTGGTAGTGCCTTCCACCGTGGTGAGTTTCAGGTAGTTGTCGATCGTGCTGCCCTTCTCACCTTGCAGCAGATCGCTCAGGTCGATCTTGTCTTTCTCGCCTACCTTGAAGTCCTTGATCACGTCGTTGCCGTAATCACCCGCCTTCCACACGAAGGTGTCGGCACCGCTGCCACCGATCAGGATATCGTCGCCGTGGCCACCGATCAGGGTGTCATTGCCAGTACCGCCCAGCAGGATGTCATTACCCCGGCCACCATCGAGCGTGTCGTTACCACCTTGGCCGAAGAGGATGTCGTTGCCGTTGCCGCCGGACAAGAAGTCCTTGCCATCGTTGGCACCGGAGATATCGAACTCGGTGTAGTGCTCGGTGATGTACTGGTGCACGTTGCTGGTGGTAACAGCGCTGGCTTCGACACCGCTCTTCTGCGCAACGTAAGTCTGCAGGGCCTGATACCCCTCGCTGACGACACCATTGAGGGTGATCAGGTCACCGAAGATGATGTCGTTGCCGTTGCCGCCATCGATGCTGTCTGCACCTGGCAGCGTTGCCTCGGTATGCCCAAGGATTGCGCTGGCCAGATTGGAAGGATCGATATTAGTCTGCGGCTTGCCGGCACTGTCATAGGGCTTCAGGTCGGAGAGGCTGACATCATCGTTCAGTCCAATCGCCTGCACCTTGCTCAAGCCTTGCAAGGTAGTGCTGCCGCCCAGCAGCGTGAAGCTATCAGTCGTATTGGATGCTGAATCGGACCAGTTCGAGCTAGTCCCCCTACCTGTGCCACCCAGGCTGGAGAACTCATACGTGCCGTCCCCTTGGGCATGAATGGTCCCCACAGTCTCTGTGGAAGTTACACCCCAGCTGCCCCACCAGTTGTAGCCATACGTCGATACCTTGACAACGCCAGCACTGCTGATGTCGACCTTGTGAGTCGAATCGGCCCATTCACTGAACGTGCCCCCAGCTTTGTAGTTATTGACATTGACTACTTCGTCAAGCGTTTTGCCACCAGTCCACAGGCGTTTATCGGTTACTTCATTTCGCTGGTAATAGGTCGGCTTACCGTCGGTGATGAAGTACGTCAGGTTCTCTGCACCGGTATTGCTGATCGCAACTGTGCTCTTGAAGAAGTTGGCCGTGGTCTTGAAGGCATCTTCGTAGTTGGTGCCACCACCATCATCCCCGCCTTGCATCGACTTCAGGACCGCTTGCAGGTCATTCAAGGCGTTAAGATCGGCCAGGTTCACAGCAACGTTCTTGTTGACCTGCGTGTCGAAGTCGACAAGGAAGATGTTGACCGTACCCGAGGTGTCCGAGCCCAGGCTGGCTTTCAAGGTGGCAAACACAGACGCCAGCTGGGCCTTGGCTGCGGCAATAGACGCATCGGTCATGCTGCCGGAGCTGTCGACGATGAACGCAATATTGTAGTTCTTGCCCGCCACCACGTTCAGGCCCGACACGTCGGCGACGATGATGTCGTTGCCTTCGCTGCCGGTCATGGTGTCGTTGCCCGAAGTACCCACGCTGGCCTTGTAGGTTGCGCCGTACACCGTCACCGGGATGTTGCCGGTGGTGATGGCCGAACCGCCCAGGCTTTCGGTGGCAGTCGAGGTGACCGTGATGTCGAACGAGCCTTTGTAGTAGGTAGGTGGGGTGAGGGTAAGGCCGCTGAGTTTCCAGCCGGTCACATCCACCGGTGCGCTGCCTACTGTGACCGTGTGGCCTGCACCATCGCTGAGTACAGTGCCTTTCGGAATGCCGCTGAGGCTAACGTTCAGGGTTTCGGAGCCATCGGTGTCGGTCAGGGCAGTATTAATACCAACCAGTTTCACCGAGCCACCTTCCGGCCCTTCGTTCAGTTTGTAGCCGTCGTAGTAGCTCTGACCATTCACGGTGTGCAGATCGGACACGCCCAAGCCGGCGTTGGCCATCTCGGTCACGTTCTGATACATCTTGATGTTCGAGCTGCTCAGGTCAGTGACCGCACCCGAGCCTACCTGGATGTTCAGGTCATAGCTGCCTGGACCAGACTGGTTGGCATGGTAGACCTCGATCGGGTAGTAGCCGCTGGTGTTCGGGGTGAAGGTACCCGAAACCTGGCCACCGGCACCCCAGGTGGCCGTGACCACCGTCTTGCCACCAATGGTGACCACGAAGCTGTCGTCGGCGGTACCGCTGAAGGTGTAGGTCTTGCCGGCTTCCAGGTAGATCAGGCCCGACGTTTTCGAACCGGTGCCAGCAGTGACGCTGCCATCGGACTGCACGTTGGTAGTGGTGCTGCTGGAGTTGGCATTGCCAGAGTTGGCAAATACCGTCTTCAGGTCCTCGCCGGTAATGCCATTGCCGCCAGTACCGAGGCCTTTGAGGCTGGTCCAGACTTCTTTGGTCAGGCCTTTGGAGTCGATATCGGCGCTGCCGAAGCTGAGCGTCGGTTTGTCGGCTACCGGGCTGATGTCGACCTTCATGGTCACTTCTGTGCCCAGGTTGGTGCCATCGTTCGGCTTGTACTTGAACTGTGCGTAGTCAGCCTTCTGGTTACCCACGCCATTGCCACCGTAGTTATCCGAGCCCGACTGGTTGAGAAGCGGAACGAATTTCAGGTTCTTGGCAATGATGTCAGCCTGGCTCACCACCTGGCCAACGGTCACATTCACCCAGGCAGTACCGTTGAAGAACTGCAGGTTGCCGGCACCAGGGATCGAAGTAATGGTCACGGACAGACCGGTGTTGCCATCGGCATCGGTGACTTTGAAATCACTCCAGGCGAACACGTAGTCGGTGTCTTCCACGCCAAACACCGCGCCACCAGGTGAAACCGGCAGGTTGTCGTTGTCGAGGATGGTGGTAGTCACGCTCGATTTACTGCTATCAACCTGCAGGTTCTCGAAGTTGCCACCGGTGGCAGTTTCGATCTTCACCACGAAGTTCTCGGTACCTTCGACCAGCTTGTCGTCGATGGTAGCGATGTTGAACGTGGTGCCTGTGCTGTTGGCCGGGATCTTCACGGTGGTGACACCGGTGAAGTCCTCACCGTTTTTGGCGGTGCCGCTGTAGCTGAGGGTGATCGTGACTTCGGCCTTGGAGGCGTGGGTCAGGGTCAGCGTGTAAGCGCCAGTTTCGCCTTCGGTGAGCGAAGTGGTGCCGGTAATACTGACCTTGGCAATATCACCTTGGCCACTTGGCTCGTCACTTACCGTGGTGCTGACGGAGTTGGTACCTGCCACAAGGTTTTCGAAGACCTTGTCGCCAGCGACAGCAATGCCGGTGATCGACTTGGTAATGGTGTCCTGACCGCCCGTATAAACATCATCCGGGGCATTGATGCTGACAGTGCCAGTCGCCGAGCCCGGGTTGATGGTGACCTGAGTGCCACCGGTCAGGGTGACGGTCACACCACCGTGCCCAGTCACCGGCAGCTTGGTGTCTTCGCTGATCAGGGTCACGGTGTAGGTGATCTTGCCACCTTCGACTACAGCGGTGTTATCCACCGACAGGACAGCGGTGACTTTGCTGATGGTGTCGGTGACCTGAACGGTCGCCGGGGTACCGATCTGCAGGTTCTCCAGCGGCGCACCGGTGACGGTGGCCTTGTCGATGCTGACGGTGATCTGGCCCTTGTCGATGAACACGTCATCGCCCTGGGCAGGCGCCGAAATGGTTTTGGTGGTTTCACCAGCGGCGAACACCACGGTTTCACCGGTGCTCAGCAGCACGGTCAGCGGTTTATCGATGGCTTGGTTCAGGGTGAGCTTGAAGGTCGGCGCAGTCGCTTCGTTCACCGTGTCGGTGACCGGCGTGATGCTGACTTTCACCAGGTTCCCGGCGCCGTTCGGCTCGTCGCTGACAGTGGTGGTCACTGGCGTCTTATCGGTCACCAGGTTTTCGAACTTGGTGTCGCCGGTGACCGAAATGTCGGTGATCGACTTGGTGATCGCAGGCTGGCCACCGGCATACAGGTCGTTCGGTGCAGTGACGAAGGCGGTACCCGAGGCCGAGCCGGCCGGGATAGTCACGACCGTGCCGCCAGTCAGGGTCACGGTCACACCGCCGTGGCCGGTCACTGGCAGCTTGGTGTCTTCGCTGATCAGGGTCACGGTGTAGGTGATCTTGCCACCTTCGACTACAGCGGTGTTGTCCACCGACAGGACAGCGGTGACTTTGCTGATGGTGTCGGTGACCTGAACGGTCGCCGGGGTACCGATCTGCAGGTTCTCCAGCGGCGCACCGGTGACGGTGGCCTTGTCGATGCTGACGGTGATCTGGCCCTTGTCGATGAACACATCATCGCCCTGGGCTGGCGCCGAAACGGTCTTGGTGGTCTCGCCAGCGGCGAACACCACGGTTTCACCGGTGCTCAGCAGCACGGTCAGCGGTTTATCGATGGCCTGGTTCAGGGTCACCTTGAAGGTCGGCGCAGTGGCTTCGTTCACCGTGTCGGTGACCGGCGTGATGCTGACTTTCACCAAGTTCCCGGCGCCGTTTGGCTCGTCGCTGACGGTAGTGGTCACTGGGGTCTTGTCGGTCACCAGGTTTTCGAACTTGGTGTCACCCGAGACCGAAATGTCGGTGATCGACTTGGTGATCGCAGGCTGGCCACCGGCATACAGGTCGTTCGGTGCAGTGACGAAGGCGGTACCCGAAGCAGAACCCGCCGGAATAGTCACGACTGTGCCGCCAGTCAGGGTCACGGTCACACCGCCGTGGCCGGTCACTGGCAGCTTGGTGTCTTCGCTGATCAGGGTCACGGTGTAGGTGATCTTGCCACCTTCGACTACAGCGGTGTTGTCCACCGACAGGACGGCGGTGACTTTGCTGATGGTGTCGGTGACCTGAACGGTCGCCGGGGTACCGATCTGCAGGTTCTCCAGCGGCGCACCGGTAACGGTGGCCTTGTCGATGCTGACGGTGATCTGGCCCTTGTCGATGAACACATCATCGCCCTGGGCTGGCGCCGAAACGGTCTTGGTGGTCTCGCCAGCGGCGAACACCACGGTTTCACCGGTGCTCAGCAGCACGGTCAGCGGTTTATCGATGGCCTGGTTCAGGGTCACCTTGAAGGTCGGCGCAGTGGCTTCGTTCACCGTGTCGGTGACCGGCGTGATGCTGACTTTCACCAAGTTCCCGGCGCCGTTTGGCTCGTCGCTGACGGTAGTGGTCACTGGGGTCTTGTCGGTCACCAGGTTTTCGAACTTGGTGTCACCCGAGACCGAAATGTCGGTGATCGACTTGGTGATCGCAGGCTGGCCACCGGCATACAGGTCGTTCGGTGCAGTGACGAAGGCGGTACCCGAAGCAGAACCCGCCGGAATAGTCACGACTGTGCCGCCAGTCAGGGTCACGGTCACACCGCCGTGGCCGGTCACTGGCAGCTTGGTGTCTTCGCTGATCAGGGTCACGGTGTAGGTGATCTTGCCACCTTCGACTACAGCGGTGTTGTCCACCGACAGGACGGCGGTGACTTTGCTGATGGTGTCGGTGACCTGAACGGTCGCCGGGGTACCGATCTGCAGGTTCTCCAGCGGCGCACCGGTAACGGTGGCCTTGTCGATGCTGACGGTGATCTGGCCCTTGTCGATGAACACATCATCGCCCTGGGCAGGCGCCGAAACGGTCTTGGTGGTCTCGCCAGCGGCGAACACCACGGTTTCACCGGTGCTCAGCAGCACGGTCAGCGGTTTATCGATGGCCTGGTTCAGGGTCACCTTGAAGGTCGGCGCAGTCGCTTCGTTCACCGTGTCGGTGACCGGCGTGATGCTGACTTTCACCAGATTCCCGGCGCCGTTCGGCTCATCGCTGACAGTGGTGGTCACTGGCGTCTTATCGGTCACCAGGTTTTCGAACTTGGTGTCACCCGAGACCGAAATGTCAGTGATCGACTTGGTGATCGCAGGCTGGCCACCGGCATACAGGTCGTTCGGTGCAGTGACGAAGGCGGTACCCGAGGCCGAGCCGGCCGGGATAGTCACGACCGTGCCGCCAGTCAGGGTCACGGTCACACCGCCGTGGCCGGTCACTGGCAGCTTGGTGTCTTCGCTGATCAGGGTCACGGTGTAGGTGATCTTGCCACCTTCGACTACAGCGGTGTTGTCCACCGACAGGACAGCGGTGACTTTGCTGATGGTGTCGGTGACCTGAACGGTCGCCGGGGTACCGATCTGCAGGTTCTCCAGCGGCGCACCGGTGACGGTGGCCTTGTCGATGCTGACGGTGATGGTGCCTTTATCAACAAAGACGTCATCGCCTTGGGCCGGCGCCGAGATGGTCTTGGTGGTCTCGCCAGCAGCGAACACCACGGTTTCACCGGTGCTCAGCAGCACGGTCAGCGGTTTATCGATGGCCTGGTTCAGGGTCACCTTGAAGGTCGGCGCAGTGGCTTCGTTCACCGTGTCGGTGACCGGCGTGATGCTGACTTTCACCAAGTTCCCGGCGCCGTTTGGCTCGTCGCTGACGGTAGTGGTCACTGGGGTCTTGTCGGTCACCAGGTTTTCGAACTTGGTGTCACCCGAGACCGAAATGTCGGTGATCGACTTGGTGATCGCAGGCTGGCCACCGGCATACAGGTCGTTCGGTGCAGTGACGAAGGCGGTACCCGAAGCAGAACCCGCCGGAATAGTCACGACTGTGCCGCCAGTCAGGGTCACGGTCACACCGCCGTGGCCGGTCACTGGCAGCTTGGTGTCTTCGCTGATCAGGGTCACGGTGTAGGTGATCTTGCCACCTTCGACTACAGCGGTGTTGTCCACCGACAGGACGGCGGTGACTTTGCTGATGGTGTCGGTGACCTGAACGGTCGCCGGGGTACCGATCTGCAGGTTCTCCAGCGGCGCACCGGTAACGGTGGCCTTGTCGATGCTGACGGTGATCTGGCCCTTGTCGATGAACACATCATCGCCCTGGGCAGGCGCCGAAACGGTCTTGGTGGTCTCGCCAGCGGCGAACACCACGGTTTCACCGGTGCTCAGCAGCACGGTCAGCGGTTTATCGATGGCCTGGTTCAGGGTCACCTTGAAGGTCGGCGCAGTCGCTTCGTTCACCGTGTCGGTGACCGGCGTGATGCTGACTTTCACCAGATTCCCGGCGCCGTTCGGCTCATCGCTGACAGTGGTGGTCACTGGCGTCTTATCGGTCACCAGGTTCTCGAACTTGGTGTCGCCGGTGACTTCGATACCGGTGATCGACTTGGTAATTGCGTCCTGGCCGCCCGCGTACAGGTCGTTCGGCGCGGTGATTTCCACAGTGCCGGTGGCCGAGCCTGGGTTGATGGTGACCTGAGTGCCACCGGTCAAGGTAACGGTCACACCACCGTGGCCAGTCACTGGCAGCTTGGTGTCTTCGCTGATCAGGGTGACGGTGTAGGTGATCTTGCCACCTTCGACCACAGCGGTGTTGTCCACCGACAGGACGGCGGTGACTTTGCTGATGGTGTCGGTGACCTGAACGGTCGCCGGGGTACCGATCTGCAGGTTTTCCAGCGGCGCACCGGTAACGGTGGCCTTGTCGATGCTGACGGTGATCTGGCCCTTGTCGATGAACACGTCATCGCCCTGGGCTGGCGCCGAAACGGTCTTGGTGGTCTCGCCAGCGGCGAACACCACGGTTTCACCGGTGCTCAGCAGCACGGTCAGCGGCTTATCGATGGCCTGGTTCAGGGTCACCTTGAAGGTCGGGGCAGTCGCTTCGTTCACCGTGTCGGTGACTGGCGTGATGCTGACTTTCACCAGGTTCCCGGCGCCGTTTGGCTCGTCGCTGACGGTAGTGGTCACTGGGGTCTTGTCGGTCACCAGGTTCTCGAACTTGGTGTCGCCGGTGACTTCGATACCGGTGATCGACTTGGTAATTGCGTCCTGGCCGCCCGCGTACAGGTCGTTCGGCGCGGTGATTTCCACAGTGCCGGTGGCCGAGCCTGGGTTGATGGTGACCTGAGTGCCACCGGTCAAGGTAACGGTCACACCACCGTGGCCAGTCACTGGCAGCTTGGTGTCTTCGCTGATCAGGGTGACGGTGTAGGTGATCTTGCCACCTTCGACCACAGCGGTGTTGTCCACCGACAGGACGGCGGTGACTTTGCTGATGGTGTCGGTGACCTGAACGGTCGCCGGGGTACCGATCTGCAGGTTTTCCAGCGGCGCACCGGTAACGGTGGCCTTGTCGATGCTGACGGTGATCTGGCCCTTGTCGATGAACACGTCATCGCCCTGGGCTGGCGCCGAAACGGTCTTGGTGGTCTCGCCAGCGGCGAACACCACGGTTTCACCGGTGCTCAGCAGCACGGTCAGCGGCTTATCGATGGCCTGGTTCAGGGTCACCTTGAAGGTCGGGGCAGTCGCTTCGTTCACCGTGTCGGTGACTGGCGTGATGCTGACTTTCACCAGGTTCCCGGCGCCGTTTGGCTCGTCGCTGACGGTAGTGGTCACTGGGGTCTTGTCGGTCACCAGGTTCTCGAACTTGGTGTCGCCGGTGACTTCGATACCGGTGATCGACTTGGTAATTGCGTCCTGGCCGCCCGCGTACAGGTCGTTCGGTGCAGTGACGAAGGCGGTACCCGAGGCCGAGCCGGCCGGAATAGTCACGACTGTGCCGCCAGTCAGGATCACGGTCACACCGCCGTGGCCGGTCACTGGCAGCTTGGTGTCTTCACTGATCAGGGTCACGGTGTAGGTGATCTTGCCACCTTCCACCACAGCGGTGTTGTCCACCGACAGGACAGCGGTGACTTTGCTGATGGTGTCGGTCACGTTGACAGTGGCCGGGGTACCGATCTGCAGGTTCTCCAGCGGAGCACCGGTAACGGTGGCCTTGTCGATGCTGACGGTGATGGTGCCTTTATCAACAAAGACGTCATCGCCCTGGGCAGGCGCCGAAATGGTCTTGGTGGTCTCGCCAGCTGCGAACACCACGGTTTCGCCAGTACTCAGGACAACGGTGAGCGCCTTGTCCAGCGCTTGGTTCAGGGTGACGTTAAAGGTTGGTGCAGTGGCTTCGTTCACCGACTCGGTGACCGGCGTGATGCTGACCTTGACCAGGTTGTCGTTGCCGTTTGGCTCATCGCTGACGGTAGTGGTGACCGGGGTCTTGTCGGTCACCAGGTTCTCGAACTTGGTGTCGCCGGTGACCGAAATGTCGGTGATCGACTTGGTGATCGCAGGCTGGCCACCGGTGAACAGGTCGTTCGGTGCAGTGACGAAGGCGGTACCCGAGGCCGAGCCGGCCGGAATAGTCACGACTGTGCCGCCAGTCAGGGTCACGGTCACACCGCCGTGGCCGGTCACTGGCAGCTTGGTGTCTTCACTGATCAGGGTCACGGTGTAGGTGATCTTGCCACCTTCCACCACAGCGGTGTTGTCCACCGACAGGACAGCGGTGACTTTGCTGATGGTGTCGGTCACGTTGACAGTGGCCGGGGTACCGATCTGCAGGTTCTCCAGCGGAGCACCGGTAACGGTGGCCTTGTCGATGCTGACGGTGATGGTGCCTTTATCAACAAAGACGTCATCGCCCTGGGCAGGCGCCGAAATGGTCTTGGTGGTCTCGCCAGCTGCGAACACCACGGTTTCGCCAGTACTCAGGACAACGGTGAGCGCCTTGTCCAGCGCTTGGTTCAGGGTGACGTTAAAGGTTGGTGCAGTGGCTTCGTTCACCGACTCGGTGACCGGCGTGATGCTGACCTTGACCAGGTTGTCGTTGCCGTTTGGCTCATCGCTGACGGTAGTGGTGACCGGGGTCTTGTCGGTCACCAGGTTCTCGAACTTGGTGTCGCCGGTGACCGAAATGTCGGTGATCGACTTGGTGATCGCAGGCTGGCCACCGGTGAACAGGTCGTTCGGTGCAGTGACGAAGGCGGTACCCGAGGCCGAGCCGGCCGGAATAGTCACGACTGTGCCGCCAGTCAGGGTCACGGTCACACCGCCGTGGCCGGTCACTGGCAGCTTGGTGTCTTCACTGATCAGGGTCACGGTGTAGGTGATCTTGCCACCTTCCACCACAGCGGTGTTGTCCACCGACAGGACAGCGGTGACTTTGCTGATGGTGTCGGTCACGTTGACAGTGGCCGGGGTACCGATCTGCAGGTTCTCCAGCGGAGCACCGGTAACGGTGGCCTTGTCGATGCTGACGGTGATGGTGCCTTTATCAACAAAGACGTCATCGCCCTGGGCAGGCGCCGAAATGGTCTTGGTGGTCTCGCCAGCTGCGAACACCACGGTTTCGCCAGTACTCAGGACAACGGTGAGCGCCTTGTCCAGCGCTTGGTTCAGGGTGACGTTAAAGGTTGGTGCAGTGGCTTCGTTCACCGACTCGGTGACCGGCGTGATGCTGACCTTGACCAGGTTGTCGTTGCCGTTTGGCTCATCGCTGACGGTAGTGGTGACCGGGGTCTTGTCGGTCACCAGGTTCTCGAACTTGGTGTCGCCGGTGACTTCGATACCGGTGATCGACTTGGTAATTGCGTCCTGGCCGCCCGCGTACAGGTCGTTCGGCGCGGTGATTTCCACAGTGCCGGTGGCCGAGCCTGGGTTGATGGTGACCTGAGTGCCACCGGTCAAGGTAACGGTCACACCACCGTGGCCAGTCACTGGCAGCTTGGTGTCTTCACTGATCAGGGTGACGGTGTAGGTGATCTTGCCACCTTCGACCACAGCAGTGTTGTCCACCGACAGGACAGCGGTGACTTTGCTGATGGTGTCGGTCACGTTGACAGTGGCCGGGGTACCGATCTGCAGGTTCTCCAGCGGAGCACCGGTAACGGTGGCCTTGTCGATGCTGACGGTGATGGTGCCTTTATCAACAAAGACGTCATCGCCCTGGGCAGGCGCCGAGATGGTCTTGGTAGTCTCGCCAGCAGCGAACACCACGGTTTCGCCAGTACTCAGGACAACGGTGAGCGCCTTGTCCAGCGCTTGGTTCAGGGTGACGTTAAAGGTTGGTGCAGTGGCTTCGTTCACCGACTCGGTGACCGGAGTGATGCTGACCTTGACCAGGTTGTCGTTGCCGTTCGGCTCATCGCTGACGGTCGTGGTGACCGGGGTCTTGTCGGTCACCAGGTTCTCGAACTTGGTGTCGCCGGTGACTTCGATACCGGTGATCGACTTGGTAATTGCGTCCTGGCCGCCCGCGTACAGGTCGTTCGGCGCGGTGATTTCCACGGTGCCGGTGGCCGAGCCTGGGTTGATGGTCACCTGAGTGCCACCGGTCAAGGTAACGGTCACACCACCGTGGCCGGTCACTGGCAGCTTGGTGTCTTCACTGATCAGGGTCACGGTGTAGGTGATCTTGCCGCCTTCGACCACAGCAGTGTTGTCCACCGACAGGACAGCGGTGACTTTGCTGATGGTGTCGGTCACGTTGACAGTGGCCGGGTCGCCGATCTGCAGGTTTTCCAGCGGCGCACCGGTGACGGTGGCCTTGTCGATGCTAACGGTGATGGTGCCTTTATCAACAAAGACGTCATCGCCTTGGGCCGGCGCCGAGATGGTCTTGGTGGTCTCGCCAGCAGCGAACACCACGGTTTCGCCAGTACTCAGGACAACGGTGAGCGCCTTGTCCAGCGCTTGGTTCAGGGTGACGTTAAAGGTTGGTGCAGTGGCTTCGTTCACCGACTCGGTGACCGGAGTGATGCTGACCTTGACCAGGTTGTCGTTGCCGTTTGGCTCATCGCTGACGGTAGTAGTCACTGGGGTCTTGTCGGTCACCAGGTTCTCGAACTTGGTGTCGCCGGTGACCGAAATGTCGGTGATCGACTTGGTGATCGCAGGCTGGCCACCGGTGAACAGGTCGTTCGGTGCAGTGACGAAGGCGGTACCAGAGGCCGAGCCGGCCGGAATAGTCACGACTGTGCCGCCAGTCAGGGTCACGGTCACACCGCCGTGGCCAGTCACTGGCAGCTTGGTGTCTTCACTGATCAGGGTCACGGTGTAGGTGATCTTGCCACCTTCCACCACAGCGGTGTTGTCCACCGACAGGACAGCGGTGACTTTGCTGATGGTGTCGGTGACCTGAACGGTCGCCGGGTCGCCGATCTGCAGGTTTTCCAGCGGCGCACCGGTGACGGTGGCCTTGTCGATGCTAACGGTGATGGTGCCTTTATCAACAAAGACGTCATCGCCTTGGGCCGGCGCCGAGATGGTCTTGGTGGTCTCGCCAGCAGCGAACACCACGGTTTCACCGGTGCTCAGCAGCACGGTCAGCGGTTTATCGATGGCCTGGTTCAGGGTGAGCTTGAAGGTCGGCGCAGTCGCTTCGTTCACCGTGTCGGTGACCGGCGTGATGCTGACTTTCACCAGGTTACCCGCACCGTTTGGCTCGTCGCTGACGGTAGTGGTGACCGGGGTCTTGTCGGTCACCAGGTTTTCGAACTTGGTGTCGCCGGTGACTTCGATACCGGTGATCGACTTGGTAATTGCGTCCTGGCCGCCCGCGTACAGGTCGTTCGGCGCGGTGATTTCCACGGTGCCGGTGGCCGAGCCTGGGTTGATGGTCACCTGAGTGCCACCGGTCAAGGTCACGGTCACACCACCGTGGCCAGTCACTGGCAGCTTGGTGTCTTCACTGATCAGGGTCACGGTGTAGGTGATCTTGCCGCCTTCCACCACAGCAGTGTTGTCCACCGACAGGACGGCGGTGACTTTGCTGATGGTGTCGGTCACGTTGACAGTGGCTGGGTCGCCGATCTGCAGGTTTTCCAGCGGCGCACCGGTGACGGTGGCCTTGTCGATGCTGACGGTGATCTGGCCCTTGTCGATGAACACGTCGTCGCCCTGGGCAGGCGCCGAGATGGTCTTGGTGGTCTCGCCAGCAGCGAACACCACGGTTTCACCGGTGCTCAGCAGCACGGTCAGCGGTTTATCGATGGCCTGGTTCAGGGTGAGCTTGAAGGTCGGCGCAGTCGCTTCGTTCACCGTGTCGGTGACCGGCGTGATGCTGACTTTCACCAGGTTACCCGCACCGTTTGGCTCGTCGCTGACGGTAGTGGTGACCGGGGTCTTGTCGGTCACCAGGTTTTCGAACTTGGTGTCGCCGGTGACTTCGATACCGGTGATCGACTTGGTAATTGCGTCCTGGCCGCCCGCGTACAGGTCGTTCGGCGCGGTGATTTCCACGGTGCCGGTGGCCGAGCCTGGGTTGATGGTCACCTGAGTGCCACCGGTCAAGGTCACGGTCACACCACCGTGGCCAGTCACTGGCAGCTTGGTGTCTTCACTGATCAGGGTCACGGTGTAGGTGATCTTGCCGCCTTCCACCACAGCAGTGTTGTCCACCGACAGGACGGCGGTGACTTTGCTGATGGTGTCGGTCACGTTGACAGTGGCTGGGTCGCCGATCTGCAGGTTTTCCAGCGGCGCACCGGTGACGGTGGCCTTGTCGATGCTGACGGTGATCTGGCCCTTGTCGATGAACACGTCGTCGCCCTGGGCAGGCGCCGAGATGGTCTTGGTGGTCTCGCCAGCAGCGAACACCACGGTTTCACCGGTGCTCAGCAGCACGGTCAGCGGTTTATCGATGGCCTGGTTCAGGGTGAGCTTGAAGGTCGGCGCAGTCGCTTCGTTCACCGTGTCGGTGACCGGCGTGATGCTGACTTTCACCAGGTTACCCGCACCGTTTGGCTCGTCGCTGACGGTAGTGGTGACCGGGGTCTTGTCGGTCACCAGGTTCTCGAACTTGGTGTCGCCGGTGACTTCGATACCGGTGATCGACTTGGTAATTGCGTCCTGGCCGCCCGCGTACAGGTCGTTCGGCGCGGTGATTTCCACGGTGCCGGTGGCCGAGCCTGGGTTGATGGTCACCTGAGTGCCACCGGTCAAGGTAACGGTCACACCACCGTGGCCAGTCACTGGCAGCTTGGTGTCTTCACTGATCAGGGTGACGGTGTAGGTGATCTTGCCACCTTCCACCACAGCGGTGTTGTCCACGGACAGGACAGCGGTGACTTTGCTGATGGTGTCGGTGACCTGAACGGTCGCCGGGGTACCGATCTGCAGGTTTTCCAGCGGCGCACCGGTAACGGTGGCCTTGTCGATGCTGACGGTGATCTGGCCCTTGTCGATGAACACGTCATCGCCCTGGGCTGGCGCCGAAACGGTCTTGGTGGTCTCGCCAGCGGCGAACACCACGGTTTCGCCAGTACTCAGGACAACGGTGAGCGCCTTGTCCAGCGCTTGGTTCAGGGTGACGTTAAAGGTTGGTGCAGTGGCTTCGTTCACCGACTCGGTGACCGGAGTGATGCTGACCTTAACCAGGTTGTCGCTGCCGTTCGGCTCGTCGCTGACGGTAGTGGTGACCGGGGTCTTGTCGGTCACCAGGTTCTCGAACTTGGTGTCGCCGGTGACCGAAATGTCAGTGATCGACTTGGTGATCGCAGGCTGGCCACCGGCATACAGGTCGTTCGGTGCAGTGACGAAGGCGGTACCCGAGGCCGAGCCGGCCGGGATAGTCACGACCGTGCCGCCAGTCAGGGTCACGGTCACACCACCGTGGCCGGTCACTGGCAGCTTGGTGTCTTCGCTGATCAGGCTCACGGTGTAGGTGATCTTGCCACCTTCGACTACAGCGGTGTTGTCCACCGACAGGACAGCGGTGACTTTGCTGATGGTGTCGGTGACCTGAACAGTCGCCGGGGTACCGATCTGCAGGTTCTCCAGCGGCGCACCGGTGACGGTGGCCTTGTCGATGCTGACGGTGATCTGGCCCTTGTCGATGAACACGTCATCGCCCTGGGCTGGCGCCGAAACGGTCTTGGTGGTCTCGCCAGCGGCGAACACCACGGTTTCACCAGTGCTCAGCAGCACGGTCAGCGGTTTATCGATGGCCTGGTTCAGGGTGAGCTTGAAGGTCGGCGCAGTCGCTTCGTTCACCGTGTCGGTGACCGGCGTGATGCTGACTTTCACCAGGTTGTCGCTGCCGTTCGGCTCGTCGCTGATGGTAGTGGTGACCGGGGTCTTGTCGGTCACCAGGTTTTCGAACTTGGTGTCGCCGGTGACTTCGATACCGGTGATCGACTTGGTAATTGCGTCCTGGCCGCCCGCGTACAGGTCGTTCGGCGCGGTGATTTCCACGGTGCCGGTGGCCGAGCCTGGGTTGATGGTCACCTGAGTGCCACCGGTCAAGGTAACGGTCACACCACCGTGGCCAGTCACTGGCAGCTTGGTGTCTTCACTGATCAGGGTGACGGTGTAGGTGATCTTGCCACCTTCCACCACAGCGGTGTTGTCCACCGACAGGACAGCGGTGACTTTGCTGATGGTGTCGGTCACGTTGACAGTGGCCGGGTCGCCGATCTGCAGGTTTTCCAGCGGCGCACCGGTGACGGTGGCCTTGTCGATGCTGACGGTGATCTGGCCCTTGTCGATGAACACATCGTCGCCCTGGGCAGGCGCCGAGATGGTCTTGGTGGTCTCGCCAGCAGCGAACACCACGGTTTCACCGGTGCTCAGCAGCACGGTCAGCGGTTTATCGATGGCCTGGTTCAGGGTGAGCTTGAAGGTCGGCGCAGTCGCCTCGTTCACCGTGTCGGTGACCGGCGTAATGCTGACCTTCACCAGGTCACCCTGCCCGGAAGGCTCATCCGTAACGCTGGTGCTGACCTCGGTCTTATCCAGGGTCAGGTTCTCGAACTTCCACGCGTCCGCGCCGCTGACCGCGTCGATGGCGTTGACCACCGGCTCGTTAGCACCGACATAGACGTTATCCGTCGCGGTCGCAGTGGCCGAACCGGTGGTGCTGTTGGCGGGCACGATGACAGTGGTGCCATCGGTCAGCTTGAAATACAGCTCCGAGTGGTTATTGATCGGCAGACCGTCTTTGTTGGTCAGCGTGATGGTGTAGGTGATCTCGCCGCCTTCGGTCACCGAAGGGGTCGCAGTCAACTTGGCCACAACCTCGTCAATGGTGTCGGTCACCTTGACCGAAGCATCACCACCCAACTGCAGGTTCTCGAAGGCAGCACCGGTAGCGTCTACCGCCGACTTGATGCCCAGGGTGATTTCGCCAGCATCCTGGTAAACGTCGTCACCCTGCGCGTCGTGAGCATACGGCTCGCTCGAGGTCTGACCGGCCTTGATGGTTACAACCGCGTTGTTGCTCAGGGTCACGACCAGGTCGTGGGCCAGGGCGGTGTTGATGTGCACGGTGAAGGTCGGTTTGACGTTCTCGGCCACAGAAGTCTGGTCGGCCGTGATGGTGACCTTGACGATATCGCCTTCGTTGCCTGGGGTGCCTGGCTCGTCGGTAACCTGGGTGCTGACCGGGGTCTTGTCCAGGTTCAGGTTTTCAAACTTCCACGCGTCCGCGCCGCTGACCGCGTCGATGGCGTTGACCACCGGCTCGTTAGCACCGACATAGACGTTATCCGGCGCGGTCGCAGTGGCCGAACCGGTGGTGCTGTTGGCGGGCACGATGACAGTGGTGCCATCGGTCAGCTTGAAATACAGCTCCGAGTGGTTATTGATCGGCAGACCGTCTTTGTTGGTCAGCGTGATGGTGTAGGTGATCTCGCCGCCTTCGGTGACCGACTGGCTTGCGGTCAACTTGGCCACAACCTCGTCGATGGTGTCGGTCACTTTGACCGAAGCATCACCACCCAACTGCAGGTTCTCGAAGGCAGCACCGGTAGCGTCTACCGCCGACTTGATGCCCAGGGTGATTTCGCCAGCATCCTGGTAAACGTCGTCACCCTGCGCGTCGTGAGCATACGGCTCGCTCGAGGTCTGACCGGCCTTGATGGTTACAACCGCGTTGTTGCTCAGGGTCACGACCAGGTCGTGGGCCAGGGCGGTGTTGATGTGCACGGTGAAGGTCGGTTTGACGTTCTCGGCCACCGAAGTTTGGTCGGCCGTGATGGTGACCTTGACGATATCGCCTTCGTTGCCTGGGGTGCCTGGCTCGTCGGTAACCTGGGTGCTGACCGGGGTCTTGTCCAGGTTCAGATTTTCAAACTTCCACGCGTCCGCGCCGCTGACCGCGTCGATGGCGTTGACCACCGGCTCGTTAGCACCGACATAGACGTTATCCGGCGCGGTCGCAGTGGCCGAACCGGTGGTGCTGTTGGCGGGCACGATGACAGTGGTGCCATCGGTCAGCTTGAAATACAGCTCCGAGTGGTTATTGATCGGCAGACCGTCTTTGTTGGTCAGCGTGATGGTGTAGGTGATCTCGCCGCCTTCGGTGACCGACTGGCTTGCGGTCAACTTGGCCACAACCTCGTCGATGGTGTCGGTCACTTTGACCGAAGCATCACCACCCAACTGCAGGTTCTCGAAAGCAGCACCGGTAGCGTCTACCGCCGACTTGATGCCCAGGGTGATTTCGCCAGCATCCTGGTAAACGTCGTCACCCTGCGCGTCGTGAGCATACGGCTCGCTCGAGGTCTGACCGGCCTTGATGGTTACAACTGCGTTGTTGCTCAGGGTCACGACCAAGTCGTGGGCCAGGGCGGTGTTGATGTGCACGGTGAAGGTCGGTTTGACGTTCTCGGCCACCGAAGTTTGGTCGGCCGTGATGGTGACCTTGACGATATCGCCTTCGTTGCCTGGGGTGCCTGGCTCGTCGGTAACCTGGGTGCTGACCGGGGTCTTGTCCAGGTTCAGATTTTCAAACTTCCACGCGTCCGCGCCGCTGACCGCGTCGATGGCGTTGACCACCGGCTCATTAGCACCGACATAGACGTTATCCGGCGCGGTCGCAGTGGCCGAACCGGTGGTGCTGTTGGCGGGCACGATGACAGTGGTGCCATCGGTCAGCTTGAAGTACAGCTCCGAGTGGTTATTGATCGGCAGACCGTCTTTGTTGGTCAGCGTGATGGTGTAGGTGATCTCGCCGCCTTCGGTGACCGACTGGCTTGCGGTCAACTTGGCCACAACCTCGTCGATGGTGTCGGTCACTTTGACCGAAGCATCGCCGCCCAACTGCAGGTTCTCGAAGGCAGCACCGGTAGCGTCTACCGCCGACTTGATGCCCAGGGTGATTTCGCCAGCATCCTGGTAAACGTCATCGCCCTGCGCCGCGTGCTCGTACGGTGCACTGGTTTCGCCTGCCTTGATGGTCACCGTGGCATTGTTGCTCAGGGTCACGACCAGGTCGTGGGCCAGGGCGGTGTTGATGTGCACGGTGAAGGTCGGTTTAACGTTCTCGGCCACCGATGCCTGGTCAGCGGTGATGGTGACTTTGACGATGTCACCTTCGTTGCCAGGGGTGCCTGGCTCGTCAGTAACCTGGGTGCTGACCGGAGTCTTGTCCAGATTCAGGTTTTCAAACTTCCACGCGTCCGCGCCGCTGACCGCGTCGATGGCGTTGACCACCGGCTCGTTAGCGCCGACATAGACGTTATCCGGCGCGGTTGCAGTGGCCGAACCGGTGGTGCTGTTGGCGGGCACGATGACAGTGGTGCCATCGGTCAGCTTGAAGTACAGCTCCGAGTGGTTATTGATCGGCAGGCCATCTTTGTTGGTCAGCGTGATGGTGTAGGTGATCTCGCCGCCTTCGGTGACCGACTGGCTTGCGGTCAACTTGGCCACAACCTCGTCGATGGTGTCGGTCACTTTGACCGAAGCATCGCCGCCCAACTCCAGGTTTTCGAAGGTACGACCATCAACGTCCACAGCCGACTTGATGCCCAAGCTGATTTCGCCGCCGTCCAGATAGACGTCGTCGCCCTGCGCCGCGTGCTCGTAAAGCGCGCTGGTTTCGCCGGCCTTGATGGTGACTGTGGCGTTGTTGCTCAAGGTGACGACCAGGTCGTGTGCCAGAGCGGTATTGATGTGCACGGTGAAGGTCGGTTTGACGTTCTCGGCCACCGAAGTCTGGTCGGCAGTGATGGTGACCTTGACCAGATCGCCTTCGTTATTGCCGCCTGGGTTACCGGGGGTACCTGGCTCGTCAGTGACGGTGGTGCTGACCGGGGTCTTGTCCAGTGTCAACTGTTCGAATTTTCCGACGTCAGCGCCAGCAACGGTAGCGATCGACTGCACCACCGGGGTATTGCTGCCGACATAGACGTTGTCCGGAGCAGTGACGGTAATCGAGCCGCTGGTGCCATTGGCCGGCACGGTAATGACGGTTTTGCCGTCGCTCAGCGTGAAGTTCAGGGCGCCGTGGTTGTTGATCGGCAGGCCGTCTTTGTTGGTCAGCGTGATGGTGTAGGTGATCTCGCCGCCTTCGGTGACCGAAGGCGTCGCGGTCAGCTTGGCCACGACTTCGTCGGTGGTGTCTGTCACTTGGACGGTAGCCGCACCGCCCAGCTCCAGGTTCTCGAAGGTAGCACCGGTGGCGTCTACCGCCGACTTGATACCCAGGCTGATTTCGCCCGAATCATTGTAGACGTCATCCCCCTGCGCATCGTGGGTGTATGGCGCGCTGATTTCGCCCGCCTTGATGGTCACGGTCGCGTTGTTGCTCAGGGTCACAACCAGGTCGTGATCCAGCGGCTGGTTGATGTGCACAGTGAACGTCGGTTTGACGTTTTCCGCCACCGAAGTCTGGTCGGCGGTGATGGTGACCTTGACCAGGTCGCCTTCGTTGCCTGGGGTGCCTGGTTCGTCGGTAACCTGGGTGCTGACCGGGGTCTTGTCCAGATTCAGGTTTTCGAACTTCCACGCATCCGCGCCGCTGACAGCATCGATGGCATTGACCACCGGCTGGTTAGTACCGACATACACGTTATCCGGGGCGGTTGCAGTGGCCGAGCCCGTGGTGCTGTTGGCCGCGACGACAACGGTGGTGCCATCGGTCAGCTTGAAATATAGCGCCGAATGGTTGTTGATCGGCAGACCGTCTTTGTTGGTCAGCGTGATGGTGTAGGTGATCTCGCCACCTTCGGTAACCGAAGGCGTCGCAGTCAGCTTGGCTACCACTTCGTCGATGGTGTCGGTCACTTTGACCGAAGCATCACCACCCAACTGCAGGTTCTCAAAGGCAGCACCGGTAGCGTCTACCGCCGACTTGATGCCCAGGGTGATTTCGCCAGCATCCTGGTAAACGTCATCGCCCTGCGCCGCGTGCTCGTACGGTGCACTGGTTTCGCCGGCCTTGATGGTCACCGTGGCATTGTTGCTCAGGGTCACGACCAGGTCGTGCTCCAGAGGCTGGTTGATGTGCACGGTGAACGTCGGTTTGACGTTCTCGGCCACCGATACCTGGTCAGCGGTGATGGTGACTTTGACGATGTCACCTTCGTTGCCAGGGGTGCCTGGCTCGTCGGTAACCTGGGTGCTGACCGGGGTCTTGTCCAAGTTCAGGTTTTCAAACTTCCACGCGTCCGCGCCGCTGACCGCGTCGATGGCGTTGACCACCGGCTCGTTAGCACCGACATAGACGTTATCCGGGGCGGTTACAGTGGCCGAGCCGGTGGTGCTGTTGGCCGCGACGACAACGGTGGTGCCATCGGTCAGCTTGAAATATAGCGCCGAATGGTTGTTGATCGGCAGACCGTCTTTGTTGGTCAGCGTGATGGTGTAGGTGATCTCGCCGCCTTCGGTAACCGAAGGCGTCGCAGTCAGCTTGGCTACCACTTCGTCGATGGTGTCGGTCACTTTGACCGAAGCATCACCACCCAACTGCAGGTTCTCGAAGGCAGCACCGGTAGCGTCTACCGCCGACTTGATGCCCAGGGTGATTTCGCCAGCATCCTGGTAAACGTCATCGCCCTGCGCCGCGTGCTCGTACGGTGCACTGGTTTCGCCGGCCTTGATGGTCACCGTGGCATTGTTGCTCAGGGTCACGACCAGGTCGTGCTCCAGCGGCTGGTTGATGTGCACGGTGAACGTCGGTTTGACGTTCTCGGCCACCGAAGTCTGGTCGGCAGTGATGGTTACTTTGACCAAGTCACCTTCGTTGTTGCCGCCTGGGTTGCCCGGAGTACCTGGCTCATCGGTAACGGTTGTGCTGACCGGCGTCTTGTCCAGGGTCAGCTGTTCGAACTTGCCGACATCAGCGCCAGCAACAGTTGCGATCGACTGTACCACCGGGGTATTGCTGCCAACGTAAACGTTGTCCGGAGCAGTCACGGTGATCGAACCGCTGGTGCCGTTGGCCGGCACGGTGATGACGGTCTTGCCGTCGCTCAGCGTGAAGGTCAGGGCGCCGTGGTTGTTGATCGGCAGGCCGTCTTTGTTGGTCAGCGTGATCGTGTAGGTGATCTCGCCGCCTTCGGTCACCGAAGGGGTGGCGGTCAGCTTAGCCACAACTTCACTGATAGTGTCCGAGATCTCAACGGTAGCTGGACCACCCAAGGCCAGGTTCTCGAAAGTGGCACCTGGAACGGTAGCGTCGGTAACGCTGAGGGTGATGGAGCCAGCGTCGTGATAGACGTCATCACCCTGAGCCGGAGTCTTGTACTCGACTTCGGTCTTACCGGCTTCGATCGTCACGGTGTCTCCGTTCGACAGAGTGACGGTCAACGGACGATCCAGCGCCTGGCTTACTTTCACAGTAAAGGAAGGTTGCTGGTCTTCGGTCACATTGCCATTGCTGACGATGCTTACGGTGACAGTATCAACGCTGTCATTGATGACAGTCGAGGCTGGAGTCGGATTCGGGGTCAGCTGCTCGAAGTTGCCGCCGGTGGCGTTCTCGATGGTGACGCTAACAGTCGAACCGTTGTTATAGACGTCGTTCGCCGGGGTCTGGAAATCAACGCTGCCTTGGGTCTTGCCCGCTTCAACAGTGATGGTCTGGCCGTTGGACAGGGTCACGGTTACCGGCGTCTGGGCAGGGTTGCTCAGGGTCACGGTGTAGGTGATGACACCGCCTTCGGTCACCGACGGGTTCGCCGTCAGCGTTGCGGTGGTGGTGTCGACCGAATCGTTGATCGTGGTCTGAGCCGGGGTCGGATTCGGGGTCAACTGCTCGAAGTTACCGCCCGTGGCGTTCTCGATGGTGACGCTGACAGTCGAACCGTTGTTGTAGACGTCGTTCGCCGGGGTCTGGAAATCAACGCTGCCTTGGGTCTTGCCCGCTTCAACAGTGATGGTCTGGCCGTTGGACAGGGTCACGGTTACCGGCGTCTGGGCAGGGTTGCTCAGGGTCACGGTGTAGGTGATGACGCCGCCTTCGGTCACCGACGGGTTCGCCGTCAGCGTTGCGGTGGTGGTGTCTACTGAATCGTTGATCGTGGTCTGAGCCGGGGTCGGGTTCGGCGTCAGCTGCTCGAAGTTGCCACCGGAAGCGCCGGTTATGGTTGTGCTTACAGTCGAACCGTTGTTGTAGACGTCGTTCGCCGGGGTCTGGAAGTCAACGCTGCCTTGGGTCTTGCCGGCTTCAACAGTGATGGTCTGGCCATTGGACAGGGTCACGGTTACCGGCGTCTGGGCAGGGTTGCTCAGGGTCACGGTGTAGGTGATCACGCCACCTTCAGTGACGCTTGGCGAAGCGGTCAGGGTCGCAGTGGTGGTGTCGACCGAATCGTTGATCGTGGTCTGCGCCGGGGTCGGATTCGGGGTCAACTGCTCGAAGTTACCGCCCGTGGCGTTCTCGATGGTGACGCTGACAGTCGAACCGTTGTTGTAGACGTCGTTCGCCGGGGTCTGGAAATCAACGCTGCCTTGGGTCTTGCCGGCTTCAACAGTGATGGTCTGGCCATTGGACAGGGTCACGGTTACCGGCGTCTGGGCAGGGTTGCTCAGAGTCACGGTGTAGGTGATGACACCACCTTCGGTCACCGACGGGTTCGCGGTCAGCGTTGCGGTGGTGGTGTCTACTGAATCGTTGATCGTGGTCTGAGCCGGGGTCGGGTTCGGCGTCAGCTGCTCGAAGTTGCCACCGGAAGCGCCGGTTATGGTTGTGCTTACAGTCGAACCGTTGTTGTAGACGTCGTTCGCCGGGGTCTGGAAATCAACGCTGCCCTGGGTTTTGCCGGCTTCAACGGTGATGGTCTGGCCATTGGACAGGGTCACGGTTACCGGCGTCTGGGCAGGGTTGCTCAGGGTCACGGTGTAGGTGATGACACCGCCTTCGGTCACCGACGGGTTCGCCGTCAGCGTTGCGGTGGTGGTGTCTACTGAATCGTTGATCGTGGTCTGAGCCGGGGTCGGATTCGGCGTCAGCTGCTCGAAGTTGCCACCGGAAGCGCCGGTTATGGTTGTGCTTACAGTCGAACCGTTGTTGTAGACGTCGTTCGCCGGGGTCTGGAAATCAACGCTGCCCTGGGTTTTGCCGGCTTCAACGGTGATGGTCTGGCCATTGGACAGGGTCACGGTTACCGGCGTCTGGGCAGGGTTGCTCAGGGTCACGGTGTAGGTGATCACGCCACCTTCAGTGACGCTTGGCGAAGCGGTCAGGGTCGCAGTGGTGGTGTCGACCGAATCGTTGATCGTGGTCTGCGCCGGGGTCGGATTCGGGGTCAGCTGTTCGAAGTTACCACCGGTAGCGCCAGTAATAGTTGTGCTGACGGTCGAGCCGTTGTTGTAGACGTCGTTCGCCGGGGTCTGGAAGTCAACGCTGCCTTGGGTCTTGCCCGCTTCAACAGTGATGATCTGGCCGTTGGACAGGGTCACGGTTACCGGTGTCTGGGCAGGGTTGCTCAGGGTCACGGTGTAGGTGATTACGCCACCTTCAGTGACGCTTGGCGAAGCGGTCAGGGTCGCAGTGGTGGTGTCGACCGAATCGTTGATCGTGGTCTGCGCCGGGGTCGGATTCGGCGTCAGCTGCTCGAAGTTGCCACCGGAAGCGCCGGTTATGGTTGTGCTTACAGTCGAACCGTTGTTGTAAACGTCGTTCGCCGGCGTCTGGAAGTCGACGCTGCCCTGGGTCTTGCCCGCCTCAACGGTGATGGTCTGGCCGTTGGACAGGGTCACAGTCACTGGCGTCTGGGCAGGGTTGCTCAGGGTCACGGTGTAGGTGATGACGCCACCTTCAGTGACGCTTGGCGAAGCGGTCAGGGTCGCAGTGGTAGTGTCGACCGAATCGTTGATCGTGGTCTGCGCCGGGGTCGGATTCGGGGTCAGCTGTTCGAAGTTACCACCGGTAGCGCCAGTAATAGTTGTGCTGACGGTCGAGCCGTTGTTGTAGACGTCGTTCGCCGGGGTCTGGAAGTCAACGCTGCCTTGGGTCTTGCCCGCTTCAACAGTGATGGTCTGGCCGTTGGACAGGGTCACAGTCACTGGCGTCTGGGCAGGGTTGCTCAGGGTCACGGTGTAGGTGATCACGCCACCTTCAGTGACGCTTGGCGAAGCGGTCAGGGTCGCAGTGGTGGTATCTACCGAATCGTTGATCGTGGTCTGCGCCGGGGTCGGATTCGGCGTCAGCTGCTCGAAGTTGCCACCGGAAGCGCCGGTTATGGTTGTGCTTACAGTCGAACCGTTGTTGTAGACGTCGTTCGCCGGCGTCTGGAAGTCGACGCTGCCCTGGGTCTTGCCCGCCTCAACGGTGATGGTCTGGCCATTGGACAGAGTAACGGTTACCGGCGTCTGGGCAGGGTTGCTCAGGGTCACGGTGTAGGTAATCACACCGCCCTCGGTCACCGACGGATTCGCCGTCAGTGTCGCAGTGGTGGTGTCGATGGTATCGGTAACCTGGGTAACCGCCGGCGCTTGCGGCACAGTCACCGTCAGGCCGTTGCCACCGGTGGTACCCGTTACAGTTGCCGAGATCTGGCCACCGTCGATATACGGCGTGTCATTTGCCGGAACCACGACATTGACGCTGCCGCTGGTCTGCCCGGCCGGGATGACGATAACGGCACCGTTAGACAGGGTGACGATCAGGTTGGTGGTCGGCGCTTGGCCAACCGTAGCGGTATAGACGATTACGCCACCCGCTTCGCTGATGGAAGGAGTGGCGCCAAGAATAAGGTCGGTAGCAACGTTGGTGCCTGTCGTCGGCGTAGTCACCTGGTTGTTGCTGGTGGTATCCAGCAAGCCAACCTCTTCACTATCGAGCGCGCCAGCAAAGCCCAGCCCTTGCGTCGGGAACCCGACGGTAGCGTCTACCCGGCCCGCGGTTTCCTCCAGCATCACAAAGCTGTGACCACCGCCCAGCGCGCCGCCGCCCGCTGCGGACGGGCCGGCTGCGGTGGCCTCAAGCTCGGTAGTCGGGTCGACACCTGCAGCGATCGCCTGTTGCAGTTCTTCCACCGACGGTGCGGCCTGTGCGGTCGCCTGGCTCAGGTCGGTGCTGCTGTCGGGCGCATCGGCACTCCACTGGCTGTCACGGCCAAGGTCAAGCAGACGGCCATCGGCCAGCTCAAGAGTAACTGCGCCACCCGGGCCAGTGAGTACTTCCTCACCTGCCAACAGGCGGTCCCCTTCGATGAGCACACGGCGAATACCCTCTGGGGATACCGCAATAACCTGGCCGACAATGCTTTTGACGATGGCTACAACGCTGCTCATTGGACTCTCCGTGTGACCCTATGGGTACTTCCCTGCCAGAGCGGCACTCGCAGCCACTTCAGGCGGAACTATGTCGATGATCTCTTGACGCTTTTTTTCGTCAATTTTTCGTCTATAACTATTTGGAATTACTTAAATGCCAAACTATTGACCTTATACAGGCCATCCTAAACAATCGGCAATGTAATGTCACATTGATATTTGTACCTTAGCCAACGGTTCATTCAGAACAAATGTCGTACATCATCGAAAGCGCGCTCAACGCTATTTTCGGCAACAGTTATTACACCCTGAGTCGGTATTTCATGCTGCTGACAATCCCCCCCTTCAGCAACCGTCAAGCCTGCAGACGTCAATTTAAAAGCGCCCGGGCTGCCGCGTTTAGACAAGCACAAACCTTGCCTTAAACCCGACGGGCAGGGGCATCAAAACCCGCAAAACCAGGGGATTGTATAGCCGCACGAGCCAACACCAGCCGCTGAGCGCGTGACGTGCAACAACACTTCATCGCAGATCAAAGGGATAGAGAACGATTGCGCAGATAACCACACGGCGATGATGGCAAACCATTGACGATTTCTGAACCAGAACCGAGCGTGCAAACAGACTTACGCCGATGAATTTTAACGATCGATACCTATAAGACCGTCAACAAATCAGCGCCCATTTACTGACGACGAAAAAGATCGATCACCGACGGCAATTCTCACTCGCCCCGCGGGCAGTCTATGCTGCTGAAAATGCTTCAGCCTGCATGCACACTGGATCAAAAATGAAACACCCTTGCTCAGGAGCAGCCTGGTAGCAATGAACGACGTACAATTGTTTACTCAGTATCGATTCGAGGCGACCATTGGCCGTCTGCTCAGCCAAAGGGCCTTGTAGGCCTCACCTACACCGCTTGGCAGTACCATTGAACGCCAGGGCGAGCCGGCCCGACCTTAATGCCGGCACAGCCACCCCACCCACCACAAGGATGAAGAGAGCGCCGCGTGGAATCTGAAGTCAGTCGAGTCCAACTCAACCATGATCCACGCAGTCAGCATGACGATCCCTTGCTGGATAGCCTGCTGAGCCTGTGTGTCCTGCACCAGAAACCCGCCAGTCGGGTCATGCTGACCACCGGGCTGCCGCTACCCGCCCAGCGCCTGAGCCCCGAGCTGCTGCCCCGCGCCGCCGCCCGGGCCGGTCTGCAAGGGCGCCTGTTGCAGCGCAAGCTGGAACAGATCCCGAGCATCGCCATGCCTGCGATGCTGCTGCTAAAGGAAGGCCGCAGTGCCGTCCTGCTGGGCTGGGAGAACGAAGACACCGCGCGCCTGTTGCTCAGCGAGAGCGATGGCGGCGAGGTGCATGTAAGCCGCGAAGCCCTGCAAAGCGACTATAGCGGCCGGGTGTTCTTTGCCCAGCCGCAGCACAAGTTCGACGTCAACCACGGCAACCTCATCCCGCGGGCAAAGTCGTGGTTCCGCGATACCCTGCTGCGCAGCAAGTGGCTGTATATCGACGCCATCGCCGCCAGCCTGGTGATCAACCTGATCGCCCTGGCCGCGCCGCTGTTCGTGATGAACGTGTACGACCGTGTAGTGCCAAACCAGGCAACGTCAACGCTCTGGGTGCTGGCCATCGGTATCGCCGGCGCCTACATCTTCGACCTGATCCTCAAGGGCCTGCGCGGCTTGTGCCTGGACCTGGCCGGCAAGAAGACCGACCTGATCATCTCGGCGACGCTGTTCGAGCGCATCGTCGGCATGTCGATGAAATACCGCCCGGCCAGGGTCGGCAGCTTTGCCCAGAACATTCACGAGTTCCAGGGCCTACGCGACTTCCTCGCCTCACTGACCCTGACCAGCCTTATCGACCTGCCGTTCACCGTCCTTATCCTGATCGTCATCGCCATCATTGGCGGGCACTTGGTGTGGATCCCGATCATTGCCTTCCCGCTGGCCCTGGGCATCGGCTACGCCTTGCAACGGCCGCTGATGGCGACCATGGAACGGACCATGGCCCTGGCCTCCGAGCGCCAGTCCAGCCTGATCGAGACCCTCGCCGGCCTGGATGCGGTAAAGGTCAACAACGCCGAAAGCGAACGCCAGTACATGTGGGAGCAGACCCTCGGCACCCTCAGCCGCCTGGAACTGCGCGTGAAGGTGCTGTCGAGCCTGGCGATGAACATCACCCTGCTGATCCAGCAGCTGGCTGGCGTGGCGATGATCTGCGTCGGCGTGTACCTGATCATCGACGGCAACCTGAGCATGGGCGGCCTGGTGGCGTGCTACATGCTCAGCGGCCGTGCCCTCGGCCCGCTGGGCCAGCTCAACGGTTTGCTCGCCCGCTACCAGCAGGCCAAGGTAACCATGGTTGCCACCGACCACATGATGGAACTGCCGCAAGAGCGCAACTTCGAGGAGCGCCCACTGAGCCGTAAGGTACTGCAGGGCAGTGTCGAGTTCCGCGGGGTCGATTTCACCTACCCGAACCAGCAGAACATGGCGCTGAAAAACATCAACCTGACCATCCGCCCCGGCGAGAAGGTCGGCATCATCGGGCGCAGTGGTTCGGGCAAGAGCTCGCTGGCCAAGCTCATCGTCGGTCTGTATGAGGCCGATGGCGGCTCGCTGCTGGTCGATGGCGTGGACATTCGCCAAATCGACGTCAGCGAACTGCGCCACAACATCGGCTATGTACCGCAGGACATCCAGCTGCTGGCCGGCACCCTGCGCGACAACCTGGTCAGCGGTGCCCGCTACATCGAGGACGAGCTGATCCTGCAGGCCGCCGAGCTGGCAGGTGTGCATGAATTCGCCCGCTTGCACCCGGACGGTTACGAACTGCAAGTGGGTGAGCGCGGGCAGAACCTGTCCGGCGGCCAGCGGCAGAACGTCGCCCTGGGCCGTGCGCTGCTGCTCAACCCGCAGATCCTGTTGCTGGACGAGCCCACCAGTGCCATGGACAACACCGGCGAAGAGCGCCTCAAGCAGCGCCTGCAAGCGGTGGTGGAAGGCAAGACGGTGCTGTTGGTCACGCACCGCGCCTCCCTGCTGTCGCTGGTGGACCGGCTGATCGTGATCGATCGCGGGCAGATTGTCGCCGACGGCCCGAAAGCCGCGGTCATGGATGCGCTGAAGAAGGGGCAGATCAGTGTTGCATAAGCTGGATATTGGGCAATTCAAGGATGGCCTGCGGCGCTACTTCAAAGGTTCCGATTCACTGGGCGGGCAGCCGCTGCCAGAGGTCAACAAGGCCCTGATCGAAGATGCGCCGCGGGTTGTGCGGCTGACCATCTGGGGCGTGATCCTGTTCTTCGTGTTCTTGATCGTGTGGGCCAGCGTCGCCCCCATCGACGAGGTCACGCGGGGCGAAGGCAAGGCCATTCCGTCTTCCAAAGTGCAGAAGATTCAGAACCTGGAGGGCGGTATCGTCGCCGAAATCTTCGCCAAGGAAGGGCAAATCGTCGAAGTCGGCCAGCCATTGCTGCGTTTGGATGAAACCCGCTTCGCCTCCAACGTTGGTGAAACCGAAGCTGACCGACAGTCCATGGCTCTGCGGGTCGAACGCCTGAGTGCCGAGGTAGAGGACCGCCCGCTGAAGATCGACGAAGAACTGCGCAAAGCGGCACCAAGCCAGGCAGCCAGTGAAGAGTCGCTGTACCAGAGCCGGCGCCAGCAACTGCAGGACGAAATTGGCGGCCTGCAGCAGCAGCTGGTCCAGCGCCAGCAAGAGCTGCGTGAGTACAGCTCCAAACGCGCCCAGTACGCCAACAGCCTTGAGTTGCTGCGCAAAGAAATCGGCATGTCCGAACCGCTGGTGGCAACCGGCGCAATCTCCCAGGTCGAAGTGCTGCGCCTGCGCCGCGCCGAAGTGGAGAACCGTGGGCAGCTGGACTCCACCGCGCTGGCCATCCCCCGTGCCGAGGCGGCCATCCGCGAGGTGCAAAGCAAGATCGAGGAAACCCGAGGCAAATTCCGCAGTGAAGCGCTGACCCAGCTGAACGAAGCACGCACCGAGCTGAACAAGGCCACGGCCACCAGCAAGGCACTGGACGATCGGGTGCACCGCACCATGGTCACTTCGCCTGTACGCGGTATCGTCAAGCAGATGCTGGTCAACACCATTGGTGGGGTGATCCAGCCTGGCAGCGATATCATCGAGGTGGTACCACTGGACGACACGCTGGTCATCGAAGCGAAGATCCTGCCCAAGGACATCGCCTTCCTGCACCCTGGCCAGGAGGCAACCGTCAAGTTCACGGCCTACGACTACACCATCTACGGTGGGCTCAAGGCCAAGCTGGAGCAGATCGGCGCCGACACCATCACCGACGAAGACAAAAAGACCACCTACTACCTGATCAAGCTGCGCACCGACCGCAGCCACCTGGGAACCGACGAGAAGCCGCTGCTGATCATTCCGGGGATGGTGGCGACGGTGGATATCATGACCGGCAAGAAGACCATCATGAGCTACTTGCTCAAGCCGATCATGAAGGCGCGTTCGGAGGCGCTGCGCGAGCGCTGACAGACGAGATATGAATGCCCCACGGTCAACGCAACACCTGTAGGAGCGGGTTTACCCGCGAAGCAGGCAACGCGATGGATGGCACGGGCTTCGCCCGTGTTCGCGGGTAAACCCGCTCCCACAGGTACGGCGCTGGTGCCACGGGCAGCGTCGTATCTGCTGGGTTGTCGGTGGCCAAGTGTGATCAGCGCCAGGGCGCAGGTTCACCTACCAGTTGCCCCTGAATGCCGCCTACCCCCATCTCCTGTAACACCCGCCGCTCACCGTCTGTCTCGACCCGCTCAGCAATCAGCGGTAGGTCGATGCTGTGCGCCGCACGCTGGATCGCCTCGATGAACAGCCGCTTGTGCTGCTCATGGTCGATGTTGCGAATGTAGCTACCGTCAATCTTCAGGTACGCCAGGCCCAGGTGGGCCAGGTTGCCGATCATGCTGAAGCGCCCGCCAAAGCGCTGCAACGCTAGCCCGAAGCCCAACCCGTGCAGGCGCCGGGTGAGTTGTTCCAAGGCTGCCTGCTCAGGCAACTGTTCCTCGCCAATTTCAAAAACCAGCCGCGGGCCGAGCGCCGCATTCTGGCCCAGCAGTTCAAAGATGCGGTGCAGGGCCTTGGGATCGGCCAATGTAGCGGCGGACAGGTTCAGCGCCAGCACCTGGTCATGCCCACGCAGGTGCGTCAACACTTTCTCCAGCACCAGCACGTCCAGTCGCGGCATCCAGCCAAAGCGCTCCAGCCAGGGCAGGAAGCGGCCCGCCGGCAATGCCTCGCCCTGGCCATCCTGCAAGCGTGAAATCACCTTGTGGTGCAGTACCCGTTGCACCGAAGTGCAATCCACCACCGGCTGGAAGAACAGCTCGAAATGCCCATTGTTGAACGCCTGATCGAGACGCTCGTGCCAGGCGTGCTGGCTATCGGCAGCAACTGCAGCCACGCCTTGTTCAAGGCATACCCACCCTGGCGTTGGCTGGTTTTCGGCACGGGCCAAAGCCTCATCGGCGAGCTTCAGCAAAGCCTGTGGAGAATCGCCTGGGCTGAACGGCGCGAGGCCAATACAAGCCACCGGGTCGATATCACTGGCGCCCGTTTCGTGCAGGCTCTGCAGCGTTGCCTCCAAGGCCTGGGCAAGGTTTACCGCTTCTTCATGCACCATGCCCGGCGCCAGCACGGCAAACTCGCCACCGCGGCTGCGGGAAATCAGGTCGTTGGTTTCCGGGAAGCTGGCACAGGTGCGGCGCAACTGCTCACCCACGGCCTGCAACAACTGGTCGGTACGCTGGCCGCCAAGGCGTGCGTTCAGCCCCGCCAGCCCTTGGACACGCAGTAACAGCAGGTAGCCGGCGCGCGCGTCCTCCAGGTTGCTTACCCGGGTGTTCAACTGCATTTCGAAATAGCGGCGGTTCGATAGCCCGGTCAGGCTGTCCTGGTAGGACTCCGCACGCAGCCGTTCGCTGCGCTCGGCCTGCTCGGTGAACAGCGCCTTGAGCTTCTCGACCATCTGGTTCATCGCCTGCACCACACGGCGCAGCTCCGGTGTGCGCGGCAACTCAGGCAGGCTGAGGAATTCACGACGCGCAATGGCGTGGGATTGCTCGACCATATAGTCCAGCGGCCGCAACTGGCGGCGCAGCAGCAAGGCGCCGAGCACGGCGCTGGCCGCTCCGCACAGCAGCAACCAGCCCAAGCTGCCCAAGGCGCTTTGCCAGAGTTTGGCAATGGCAAACATGGGGTGGCTGATCACCTCTACCCGCGCGGCCTGTTGCCAGCCACGGCTGACGATGGCGTCGCCACCAGCGGCCTCAAGGCCAATCAGGTGCACGAACCAGGCAGGTACGCCGCCAGGGTCCGGCTCCGCGTGGCGCTCCACCAGCACGGCATTGGAGCCCAGATCGACGACCTTGATGCTCGCATAGTAACCACTGTCGAAGATCGAGCTGACCATCAGCTCGACCATCGCCGGGTCGTCGATATTCGGCGTCAGCGATAACGCCAGCGCGGTCGCTGCATCTTGGGCGTGCGACCGCAGCTGGTTGACGTACTGGCTGCGTGAGCTTTCCAGGCTGACCATGAAACTGCCACTGAAGGCGACTACCAGGAACAGGCAAATGGCCAACAGCAATTGTTTGAACAGTGACATCTGTGCTCCTTCAGTAAACCGGCTCGGCCGGGAACCCTTCGGCCTGCATTTTCTTCAGCAAATCCTGCCAGCGTGACAGCCGCTTGGTATCGCCGACCTTCTTGTTGCCTGTTGCGCCCGTCAGCCACAAGCCTTCGCCATTGAAAGCGTAAACCGGCAGCAGGTCGGTACGTTGGCTTGCCGGCTTGATGGCATCCATCAGGCTATCGAGCACCAAGGGCTGGGCCTGTGGGTTCGAATAATAAGTCAGGACCATGTGTGCCCGGTTCTGCCGCAACGCCTTGACGTAGGTGATGCGTAGTTTTTCGCTGGGTATACCCATGCGCCGCAGGCTGAAATATTTGGCGATGGCGTAGTCCTCGCAGTCCCCGGCACCTTTGATCAGTGCCTGCACCGGTGTCGCCCAGTAGTCGACCTCGTGCCACAGGTCGATGTCCTCTACATAGCGCAATTGCTGGTTGAAGAAACGGTTGACCACTTGCAGCCGCTCAAGCTCAGTACCCTGCTTCTGCGTGGCCATCAGGTTCTGCCACGCATCGATACGGCCCTGCCCGGCACCCAGAGGGCCATACAGGGCCTGCGACTTGCGGCTGATCTGGGAGAAATCCCAATCCGCGTGCAAGCCGCCCAGCAGCAGACTGCCCAGCAGCGCGGCAAAGCCGACACATCGCACAACGGTTTTGAACATCCAGGATATCGCCACTGCCAAGCCCTGTTCAGGCCAGTCGAAAGCAGCGATGGTGCGGCTTGCTACCGCAAAAAACAATGGCACCCTGCAATCATGCATCCGCCCGTCAGCCCGCCTACACTTTCTGTTTATATCCTTCTATAGCCTGCTTCCTTTGGCACGTGACTTCATCCACCATAGCCGCGCTTTTGGGGCGCCCGTTCCAATCCGGGCCTTGGTTTGACAACTCCCCCAAGCTGTTACTAGTGTCATTGGATCCAACTTTAGTCATCGTTGAGGCAGACGTCGCGTGGCCGAAAAAATCAAATTGAGCAATGTGCTGGTCAGCGAGCAGCTGTCGCCGCACCAGGCCCGTGCCGTGATCGAAGAACGCCTGCGTAGCGCCATCCTCGATGGCCGCCTGCCCCCTGGCACCGCCGTGCGACAACAAGAGCTCGCCACCTTGTTTGGTGTCAGCCGCATGCCTGTGCGCGAAGCCCTGCGCCAGCTTGAAGCGCAATCGCTGCTGAAAGTGGAGATGCACAAAGGTGCGGTGGTTGCGCCGCTGATCGGCGAGGATGCGGTGGATACCTATGCCCTGCGTGTTCTGCTGGAGAGCGAAGCGCTGCGCCAGTCTATCCCGCTGCTGGATGCCAGCGACATCGCCAGCGCACGTGGCTATATCCAGCAACTGGAGAACGAAACCCGCCACGCCGAAATCGGCCGACTGAATCGCTTGCTCCATATGACGTTGTACAGCAAGGCGTCGAACAGGAAGCTGTTGCGCCTGATCGAGGACGAACTGAACGAAGAAGAACGCTTCCTGCGTTTTCATCTTTCTTCCATGGGCTTGGGCAAGCTGACCCAGGACGATCACAACGCACTGGTAGATGCCGCCAGCGACAAGCTGGTGGACGAGGCGGTAGCGGTGCTGGAACGGCACCTCAATAGCGGGGCTTTGGTGATCCGCAACTATCTTGATACCCAGCGAGGGCGTTAGCCCGTAACTGGCCTTATGTGCGGGGCGAGCAGATGGGTTGCAAATTCAGCTCGCCGCGCCAACAATGAGACTAATTATCATTCATGTCCATTGATGCCAGCACCCTCCCCCTATGCCCAGCAATGACTCCGTGCAAACGCTCTACAGTGACCACCACGGTTGGTTACACGCCTGGCTACGCAGCAAGCTGGGCAATGCCGCCGATGCCGCAGACCTGGCCCATGACACCTTCGTCCGCTTGCTGCAACGCCGCGAACACCTGCAGCTAAACACCCCTAGGGCCTTCTTGCGCACGGTAGCCCGTGGGCTGATCATCGATCACTGGCGCCGCGAGGAGCTGCACCGGGCCTACCTGGAGGCATTGGCCCATGTGCCGGAAGCACAGTCTCCATCAGCCGAAACCCGCGAGCTGCTGCTGGAGTTGCTTGAACGTATTGCGCGCATGCTCGACGGCCTCAAACCCAAGGTACGTCGCGCCTTCCTCCTGGCCCAATGCGAGGGGCTGAAGCATCAGGCCATTGCCGAGCAGATGGGGATCTCAGTGCGTACGGTGGAGCGTTACATCGCTGATGCGCTCTACCATTGCTATGTGCTGCGCTACGAAGACGAGTGTTGAGCCAATGAGTGCCGCACGCCCTGATGCAAAAGCGGTCAAGCAGGCCATCCAGTGGATGCTGCGTCTGCGTGAGAGCGGGCATGAGCCGACCTTGCAGCAACAGTGCGCGCAATGGCGCAGTGCCCACCACGAACATGAGCAAGCCTGGCAACGGGTAGTGCACCTGCATCAGGACCTTGACCTGCGCTCGATCCCAGGTGCAGGGCTGGCGTTGCAGACCCTGGAAACCAGCCAGCAGCGCCTGCACCGCCGGCAAGCGCTGAAGCTGCTTGGCGGCGTTGTCATGGCTGGGTCGGCGGCATGGCTGGCCAAGGACCTCGATGCCATCAGTGCGTGGGCGTCGGACTATGCCACCGGCACCGGTGAGCGACGCGTCTTTACCTTGCCTGGTGGCTCACTGCTGCAACTCAATACCCGCAGTGCTGTGGACCTGGCCTTCAATGAGCAGCAGCGTATGGTCCGCCTGAAGCAGGGGGAGCTGATGATTACCTGCAACGCCCGGCATCCCGTACTGGTACAAACTCGCGATGCGCTGCTGGAAGGGTTCGAAGGACGCTTTGTAGCCTATCAGGACAACGACTGCACACGTGTCAGCGTCAGCCACGGCAAAGTGGCGATCCACCGACCTGGCAATGGTCAATTGCTGTGGATTGAAAGCGGCCAGAACTGGCGGCTGGATGCTGAGGGGGCGCACCCGCTCGCGCACCTGAACATGGATGCGATGGCCTGGACTGAAGGGCTGATCGTTACCCAGGACATGCGCCTGTCCGACTTCCTCGCGCAGGTCAGCCGTTATCGCCATGGTTACCTGGGCTGCAGCGACGAGATCGCCGATCTGCGCCTGTCGGGGGTGTTCCGCCTCGAAGATCCGGAACGTTTGCTCCAGCTGCTGCCACAGACACTGCCCGTTAGGCTTCGTCACCGTACACGCTGGTGGGTACGTGTAGAGAGCATGACCTGACAACGCCTTGTTGATTTATGGCGGGTTTTCAATCGCGGTCCGGCTAGGACAGTAAGCGACACCTTCTGCCCTCAACTCTTCAACGGACCCTGCATGCCTATCAACCCGGTGGTAACCGACACTTCCAACTTGAATGATTATCGACCTGTCCTGCAATCAGCACGCTTGCGCCACGCTGTCCGGGCGGCTCTGTTTGGTACTGCATTGGGCTTGGCATTTGCTCCGCAACTTTGCGCAGCGGCTGCAACAGCTCAAGTGAGTCATCACTATGCAATCCCGGCCGGTCAACTGGCCGACGTTCTCAATCAGTTTGCCCGCCAGGCCGGCATAACCCTGTCGAGTACACCTCAGCTCACAGATGGCCTGCGGTCTGACGGCCTTCAGGGGCAGTACGCTACCGATCAAGCACTGCGCCAAATGCTCAATGGCAGCGGCCTGGAAGCCGTCAGCCAGGATGGACGTAGCTATGTGCTGCAGGTACAGCCCCAGGACACCGCCCTGTCATTGCCGGACACCGATATCCGTGGCTTCTCCCTCGGTAATGCGCTCGGCAGCATGGAGGGTTACAACGCTACGCACAGCCAAGTGGCGACCAAGACGAGCACACCGTTGGTGGAGACGTCCCAATCCGTCTCGGTCGTTACTCGCCAGCAGATGGACGACCAGGGCTCACAGACCGTTGCCCAGGCCATGCGCTACACGCCTGGGGTGATGACCAATCCTTACGGTGCCACCCATCGCTATGACTATGTCGCGATGCGCGGCTTCAACGACGGCTCTGTGGATAACATCTACGTCGATGGCCTCAAGTCGATGGGCGACAACGGCACCTACAGCACCATGCAGGTAGACCCGTACTTCCTGGAGCGCATCGACATTCTCAAGGGCCCATCTTCGGTACTGTATGGGCGAAGCTCGCCGGGGGGCCTGGTCGCCCTGACCACCAAGAAGCCGCTGTTTACTCCCTACCATCAGGTTCAGGCCACGGTTGGCACCCAAGGCCAGCGTGGCATGGGTTTCGATTTCAGTGGCCCTGTAGATGATGACAAGCGCATTGCTTACCGCCTGACAGGCCTGGCGGATGCATCCGATACCCAGTTCGACCACAACAAGGAAGAACGCTACACCATCGCCCCGGCCATCAGCGTCGACTTTACCGAAGACACCTCGCTCACATTGCAGGCTTACCTCCAGCACGACCCTAACGGCGGGTACCATGGCGGTAACCCTGCAGACGGCATGCTGCACAAACGCAACGGCTTGCGCTTGTCAGACCACTTCTTCGAGGGCGAGCCGGGCATCGACAATTACGAACGTACCCAGCAGTCGTTCAGCTACCAGTTCGAGCACCGCTTCAATGATGTGTTCACCGCGCGGCAGAACTTCCGTTACCAGGATTCCGACGTCTCCATGGACCAGGTGTACTCAGCCGGCTGGACGGATGCCGACAGCAACATCCTCAACCGCGCCTATACCGGCGGCGACGAGCGCCTGCATTCGTACCTCATCGACAATATGCTGCAGGCGGAATTCTTCACTGGAGCTGCCAAACATACCCTGCTGCTGGGCGCCGACTACCAGCGGCGCAAAGCCGACGTCGCATGGCGTTATGGCACGGTCGACCCGCTGGACGCAGCTAACCCGCAGTATGGCAATGGCAACCTTGAGGTCCTGGGCGAAAACCGCTACCAGCGGCGCTTGCAGCAAACAGGTGCGTATCTGCAGGATCTGGTGGAGCTGGACCAGTGGCGCTTCTCCTTGGGGCTTCGTCAGGACTGGGTGAAGGTGTCCGAGGAGAATCGCGACAGCGACACCAAGGTCAACGATCAACGCACCAAATTTACTACTCGGGCCGGGGTGCTCTACCTGTTCGAGAACGGCATTGCGCCCTATGTCAGCTACTCGGAGTCGTTCAATCCCAATACCGTGTCCGACCAGGAAGGCCGCCCCCTGGCACCGACCGAAGGCACTCAATGGGAAGCCGGCATCAAGTATCAGCCTCCGGGCAGCGACAACCTGTTCACCGCATCGGTGTTCCGCATCGAGCAGGAAAACCTGGCTTCGAAGCAGCCTGACGAGAATTTCTATCGCCCGGTAGGTGAAGTACGTTCCCAAGGGCTGGAGCTGGAGGCACATGTGCAGGTGACCGACAGCCTCAAACTGCTAGGCGGCTACACCTTCACCGATATCGAATATTCCCGGTCGATGCCGAGCCTGACGTCGGCCAGCCTGGACAACAAGGGCAATTCGCCAACCCAGGCACCGAAACAGATGTTCTCGCTTTGGGCTGACTACAACTTCCACCAAGGGCCTCTGGATGGCCTGAGGCTGGGCGGTGGCGTGCGGTATGTGGGCTACAGCTGGGTAGATGCGGAAAACAGCATGAAGGTGCCTTCCTACACTGTGTTAGACGCTTCGCTCGGCTATGACCTGAGCAAGGTTGGGCTCAGGGGCGTGGATGTGCGCCTTAACGCCAACAACCTTACCAATGAAAGCTACATCACCTCATGTGCCAGCCTGAACTACTGCTACATGGGTGAGGAACGCAATTTGAGCGCCACGGTCAGCTATCAGTTCTGACCGATACAACTACCCAGAAAAGACAAAGCCCCTGTCTGCATTGCAGACAGGGGCTTTGGGTTTGAATCTTGACGATGACCTACTCTCACATGGGGAAACCCCACACTACCATCGGCGATGCATCGTTTCACTGCTGAGTTCGGGATGGGATCAGGTGGTTCCAATGCTCTATGGTCGTCAAGAAATTCTGTGTGCTGGCCCGTCACTCGGACGTGCCTGCGAATCTCTGTAGTTCCTACTTAAAGACAAAACCCCTACCTGCATGCGCAGATAGGGGTTTTGCAAAATGAATCTTGACGATGACCTACTCTCACATGGGGAAACCCCACACTACCATCGGCGATGCATCGTTTCACTGCTGAGTTCGGGATGGGATCAGGTGGTTCCAATGCTCTATGGTCGTCAAGAAATTCTGTAGCCAGAATGTCCAGATGGACAGCCCAGCGAATTCGGATATGTGATGTTTGTGGTTTTTTGCGAACTTTCGGTTCGTATCATCTTCACCACCGCAATCTGCGTCAGCAAATTGCTTGGGTGTTATATGGTCAAGCCTCACGGGCAATTAGTATTGGTTAGCTCAACGCCTCACAGCGCTTACACACCCAACCTATCAACGTCGTAGTCTTCGACGGCCCTTTAGGGGATTCAAGATCCCAGTGAGATCTCATCTTGAGGCAAGTTTCCCGCTTAGATGCTTTCAGCGGTTATCTCTTCCGAACATAGCTACCCGGCAATGCCACTGGCGTGACAACCGGAACACCAGAGGTTCGTCCACTCCGGTCCTCTCGTACTAGGAGCAGCCCCTCTCAAATCTCAAACGTCCACGGCAGATAGGGACCGAACTGTCTCACGACGTTCTAAACCCAGCTCGCGTACCACTTTAAATGGCGAACAGCCATACCCTTGGGACCGGCTTCAGCCCCAGGATGTGATGAGCCGACATCGAGGTGCCAAACACCGCCGTCGATATGAACTCTTGGGCGGTATCAGCCTGTTATCCCCGGAGTACCTTTTATCCGTTGAGCGATGGCCCTTCCATACAGAACCACCGGATCACTAAGACCTACTTTCGTACCTGCTCGACGTGTGTGTCTCGCAGTCAAGCGCGCTTTTGCCTTTATACTCTACGACCGATTTCCGACCGGTCTGAGCGCACCTTCGTACTCCTCCGTTACTCTTTGGGAGGAGACCGCCCCAGTCAAACTACCCACCATACACTGTCCTCGATCCGGATAACGGACCTGAGTTAGAACCTCAAAGTTGCCAGGGTGGTATTTCAAGGATGGCTCCATGAGAACTGGCGTCCCCACTTCAAAGCCTCCCACCTATCCTACACAAGCAAATTCAAAGTCCAGTGCAAAGCTATAGTAAAGGTTCACGGGGTCTTTCCGTCTAGCCGCGGATACACTGCATCTTCACAGCGATTTCAATTTCACTGAGTCTCGGGTGGAGACAGCGCCGCCATCGTTACGCCATTCGTGCAGGTCGGAACTTACCCGACAAGGAATTTCGCTACCTTAGGACCGTTATAGTTACGGCCGCCGTTTACCGGGGCTTCGATCAAGAGCTTCGCTTGCGCTAACCCCATCAATTAACCTTCCGGCACCGGGCAGGCGTCACACCCTATACGTCCACTTTCGTGTTTGCAGAGTGCTGTGTTTTTAATAAACAGTCGCAGCGGCCTGGTATCTTCGACCGGCATGGGCTTACGGAGCAAGTCCTTGACCCTCGCCGGCGCACCTTCTCCCGAAGTTACGGTGCCATTTTGCCTAGTTCCTTCACCCGAGTTCTCTCAAGCGCCTTGGTATTCTCTACCTAACCACCTGTGTCGGTTTGGGGTACGGTTCCCAGTTATCTGAAGCTTAGGAGCTTTTCTTGGAAGCATGGTATCAACCACTTCGTCGCCTAATGGCAACTCGTCATCAGCTCTCGGCCTTGAAATCCCGGATTTGCCTAAGATTTCAGCCTACCACCTTAAACCTGGACAACCAACGCCAGGCTGGCCTAACCTTCTCCGTCCCTCCATCGCAATAACTGGAAGTACAGGAATATTAACCTGTTTTCCATCGACTACGCTTTTCAGCCTCGCCTTAGGGACCGACTAACCCTGCGTCGATTAACGTTGCGCAGGAAACCTTGGTCTTTCGGCGTGCGAGTTTTTCACTCGCATTGTCGTTACTCATGTCAGCATTCGCACTTCTGATACCTCCAGCAAGCTTCTCAACTCACCTTCACAGGCTTACAGAACGCTCCTCTACCGCATCACCAAAAGGTGATACCCGTAGCTTCGGTGCATGGTTTGAGCCCCGTTACATCTTCCGCGCAGGCCGACTCGACTAGTGAGCTATTACGCTTTCTTTAAAGGGTGGCTGCTTCTAAGCCAACCTCCTAGCTGTCTAAGCCTTCCCACATCGTTTCCCACTTAACCATGACTTTGGGACCTTAGCTGACGGTCTGGGTTGTTTCCCTTTTCACGACGGACGTTAGCACCCGCCGTGTGTCTCCCATGCTCGGCACTTGTAGGTATTCGGAGTTTGCATCGGTTTGGTAAGTCGGGATGACCCCCTAGCCGAAACAGTGCTCTACCCCCTACAGTGATACATGAGGCGCTACCTAAATAGCTTTCGAGGAGAACCAGCTATCTCCGAGCTTGATTAGCCTTTCACTCCGATCCACAGGTCATCCGCTAACTTTTCAACGGTAGTCGGTTCGGTCCTCCAGTCAGTGTTACCTAACCTTCAACCTGCCCATGGATAGATCGCCCGGTTTCGGGTCTATACCCAGCGACTAAACGCCCTATTAAGACTCGCTTTCGCTACGCCTCCCCTATTCGGTTAAGCTCGCCACTGAATATAAGTCGCTGACCCATTATACAAAAGGTACGCAGTCACCTAACAAGTAGGCTCCCACTGCTTGTACGCATACGGTTTCAGGATCTATTTCACTCCCCTCTCCGGGGTTCTTTTCGCCTTTCCCTCACGGTACTAGTTCACTATCGGTCAGTCAGTAGTATTTAGCCTTGGAGGATGGTCCCCCCATATTCAGACAAAGTTTCTCGTGCTCCGTCCTACTCGATTTCATTGATAAGAGATTTTCGTGTACGGGGCTATCACCCACTATGGCCGCACTTTCCAGAGCGTTCCACTAATCTCAAACCAACTTAAGGGCTGGTCCCCGTTCGCTCGCCACTACTAAGGGAATCTCGGTTGATTTCTTTTCCTCAGGGTACTTAGATGTTTCAGTTCCCCTGGTTCGCCTCTTGCACCTATGTATTCAGTACAAGATAACCAGCTTATGCTGGCTGGGTTCCCCCATTCAGAGATCTCTGGATCACAGTCTGTTTGCCGACTCCCCAAAGCTTTTCGCAGGCTACCACGTCTTTCATCGCCTCTGACTGCCAAGGCATCCACCGTATGCGCTTCTTCACTTGACCATATAACCCCAAGCAATCTGGTTATACTGTGAAGACGACATTCGCCGAAAATTCGCACGTCGCTCTTTCGAGCAGAACTCACAAATTTTACCTTAGCCTGATCCACCAGCAGTGAAACTGGTGTTCAGTCTATTTCTATCACATATCCGAATTTTTAAAGAACGATCTGACAAAAGTCAGAAATCAACATTCATTCACGAATGTTCATTTCTAAGTTCTGACTAGCTACTGCGTACGGCGAAAGTGGTGGAGCCAAGCGGGATCGAACCGCTGACCTCCTGCGTGCAAGGCAGGCGCTCTCCCAGCTGAGCTATGGCCCCGTATTCTACGGCTAAACCATGTAATGGTAGGTCTGGGCAGATTTGAACTGCCGACCTCACCCTTATCAGGGGTGCGCTCTAACCAACTGAGCTACAGACCTATAACAGGGTCGCTTTACAGCATCGTCTTTTACAATGAATCAAGCAATTCGTGTGGGAGCTCATCAGCAGGCTGATGTCGTCGATTAAGGAGGTGATCCAGCCGCAGGTTCCCCTACGGCTACCTTGTTACGACTTCACCCCAGTCATGAATCACACCGTGGTAACCGTCCTCCCGAGGGTTAGACTAGCTACTTCTGGTGCAACCCACTCCCATGGTGTGACGGGCGGTGTGTACAAGGCCCGGGAACGTATTCACCGCGACATTCTGATTCGCGATTACTAGCGATTCCGACTTCACGCAGTCGAGTTGCAGACTGCGATCCGGACTACGATCGGTTTTGTGAGATTAGCTCCACCTCGCGGCTTGGCAACCCTCTGTACCGACCATTGTAGCACGTGTGTAGCCCAGGCCGTAAGGGCCATGATGACTTGACGTCATCCCCACCTTCCTCCGGTTTGTCACCGGCAGTCTCCTTAGAGTGCCCACCATAACGTGCTGGTAACTAAGGACAAGGGTTGCGCTCGTTACGGGACTTAACCCAACATCTCACGACACGAGCTGACGACAGCCATGCAGCACCTGTGTCAGAGTTCCCGAAGGCACCAATCCATCTCTGGAAAGTTCTCTGCATGTCAAGGCCTGGTAAGGTTCTTCGCGTTGCTTCGAATTAAACCACATGCTCCACCGCTTGTGCGGGCCCCCGTCAATTCATTTGAGTTTTAACCTTGCGGCCGTACTCCCCAGGCGGTCAACTTAATGCGTTAGCTGCGCCACTAAAATCTCAAGGATTCCAACGGCTAGTTGACATCGTTTACGGCGTGGACTACCAGGGTATCTAATCCTGTTTGCTCCCCACGCTTTCGCACCTCAGTGTCAGTATCAGTCCAGGTGGTCGCCTTCGCCACTGGTGTTCCTTCCTATATCTACGCATTTCACCGCTACACAGGAAATTCCACCACCCTCTACCGTACTCTAGCTTGCCAGTTTTGGATGCAGTTCCCAGGTTGAGCCCGGGGCTTTCACATCCAACTTAACAAACCACCTACGCGCGCTTTACGCCCAGTAATTCCGATTAACGCTTGCACCCTCTGTATTACCGCGGCTGCTGGCACAGAGTTAGCCGGTGCTTATTCTGTCGGTAACGTCAAAACACTAACGTATTAGGTTAATGCCCTTCCTCCCAACTTAAAGTGCTTTACAATCCGAAGACCTTCTTCACACACGCGGCATGGCTGGATCAGGCTTTCGCCCATTGTCCAATATTCCCCACTGCTGCCTCCCGTAGGAGTCTGGACCGTGTCTCAGTTCCAGTGTGACTGATCATCCTCTCAGACCAGTTACGGATCGTCGCCTTGGTGAGCCATTACCTCACCAACTAGCTAATCCGACCTAGGCTCATCTGATAGCGCAAGGCCCGAAGGTCCCCTGCTTTCTCCCGTAGGACGTATGCGGTATTAGCGTTCCTTTCGAAACGTTGTCCCCCACTACCAGGCAGATTCCTAGGCATTACTCACCCGTCCGCCGCTGAATCGAAGAGCAAGCTCTTCTCATCCGCTCGACTTGCATGTGTTAGGCCTGCCGCCAGCGTTCAATCTGAGCCATGATCAAACTCTTCAGTTCAATACTGCTTGGGTTTTTAAGAAACCCTAAACTTGGCTCAGCAATCTCAAATGACTATGTGATTTCTCGCATGGTCACTTGTGATGCTGATAATCTTTTTGACTATCAGTCCATACTCACAAGCACCCACACGAATTGCTTGATTCGATTTGTTAAAGAGCGTTTGGTTAAGAGCTTTTCGTCTCAACCGAGGCGCGCATTCTACGCTTTCCTCAGAGCCTGTCAAGCGTTTATTTTGAAGTTTTTTGCGAGAAACTCGTTTAGCTTCAAACACTTGGCTCGCTGCGATCTCTCGTAGCGGGAGGCGAATCATACAGCGTTTAGAAGCGCTGTCAACCACCATTTCAACCGCTTGCGATCATTCGATCGTAGCCCTTTCAACGCCACCTTAACTACCTAACTCATTGAATCTCAAGGAGTTTGTCGTTCCGATGTCGCTGGAAGTGGGGCGCATTATAAGGGGATTCGAAAGGGCGTCAACCATTAATTTCAAGAAACCGTAATATCGCTGAAAAGCAAAGCAGGGAGGCCTGGCGGCCTCCCTGCTTTTATATAGCACCCGCCGCTTCTACAGCACGCCGGCCTCCCGCAAGCGCTGCACCTCACCTGCCTCCAGCCCCAGCACTTCCCCCAGTACCGCCTCGGTATGCTCACCCAGCAGCGGCGGCGCCCGTCGGTACTCCACCGGCGTCTCCGACAACCGTATAGGGCTGGCTACCTGCGGCACGCTACCCGCCAATGGATGCGGAATGTTCACCGCCAACCCACGCGCCAGCACCTGTGGGTCCTGAAACATCTGAGCCAGGTCATTGATAGGCCCGCACGGCACCCCAGCAGCCTCCAGCTGGGCAACCCATTCGGCGGTTGTCTTGAATACTGTGGCCTGGCGGATCAGTGGAATCAGCTCGGCCCTGTTGGCCACCCGCTGCTTATTGGTCAGGAAGCGTGGATCGTCCGCCCATTGTGGCTGCCCGGCCACTTCTGCGAATTTGCGGAACTGGCTGTCGTTGCCCACGGTAAGAATGAAGTCGCCATCCGCCGTCGGGAAGTCCTGGTAGGGCACTATATTGGGATGCGCATTGCCCAGGCGCCGAGGCGGTTTGCCCGTGGTCAGGTAATTCATGGCCTGGTTCGCCAGGCAGGCTACCTGTACATCGAGCAACGCCATGTCGACATGCTGGCCCACCCCGGTCTGCGCCCGATGGGCAAGGGCGGCAAGCATGGCCACCGTTGAGTACAGCCCGGTAAGGATGTCGGTAAGCGCCACACCCACTTTGACCGGCCCCGCGCCTTCCTCACCCTCCGGGCGGCCGGTCAGGCTCATCAGCCCACCCAGCCCCTGGATCATGAAGTCATAACCCGCACGCTTGGCATACGGGCCGGTCTGGCCGAAACCGGTAATGGAGCAATAGATAAGCTGCGGGTTGATCGCCTTCAGGCTCTGGTAGTCCAGCCCATAGGCCGCCAAACCACCCACCTTGAAGTTCTCGATGACAATATCGGACTTCGCCGCCAACTCACGCACCAAGCGCTGCCCTTCAGGCCGGGTGAAGTCGATGGTCACCGAACGCTTGTTACGGTTGGCCGACAGGTAGTAAGCCGCCTCGCTGGTGTTTTCACCCTCGGCATCCTTGAGGAAAGGCGGCCCCCACGCGCGGGTATCGTCACCAATGCCCGGGCGCTCCACCTTTATAACGTCAGCGCCCAGGTCAGCGAGAATCTGGCCAGACCATGGGCCGGCCAACACGCGCGAAAGGTCCAGCACCCGCAGATGTGATAGCGCGCCCATGGGCTGGTTCCTTATTAATAGAAGGCCTGGATACCGGTCTGCGCACGCCCCAGGATCAGTGCATGCACGTCGTGAGTACCTTCATAGGTGTTGACCACCTCCAGGTTTACCAGATGACGGGCCACGCCAAACTCATCGGAAATGCCGTTGCCACCCAGCATGTCGCGCGCCATGCGAGCGATATCCAGCGCCTTGCCGCAGGAATTGCGCTTCATGATCGAGGTAATTTCCACAGCAGCGGTACCTTCATCCTTCATGCGCCCCAGGCGCAGGCAGCCTTGCAGCGCCAGGGTGATTTCGGTCTGCATGTCGGCCAGCTTTTTCTGGATCAGCTGGTTGGCAGCCAGGGGGCGGCCGAACTGCTGACGGTCCAAGGTGTACTGACGCGCGGTGTGCCAGCACGCCTCGGCCGCACCCAACGCCCCCCACGAGATGCCGTAACGGGCAGAGTTGAGACAGGTGAACGGGCCTTTGAGGCCGCGCACATCCGGGAAGATGTTCTCTTCTGGCACGAACACATTGTCCATGACAACTTCACCGGTGATCGAGGCACGCAGGCCGACCTTGCCATGAATGGCCGGGGCACTGAGGCCCTGCCAGCCCTTTTCCAGGACAAAGCCGCGGATATCCCCTGCATCGTCCTTGGCCCACACCACGAACACATCAGCGATCGGGCTGTTGGTGATCCACATCTTGCTGCCGGTCAGACGGTAGCCGCCGTCGACCTTCCTGGCACGGGTGATCATCGAGCCAGGGTCGGAGCCGTGGTTGGGCTCGGTCAGACCAAAACAACCGATCCACTCGCCACTGGCCAGCTTGGGCAAGTACTTCTGCTTTTGGGCCTCGGTACCAAATTCATTGATGGGCACCATCACCAGCGACGACTGCACGCTCATCATCGAACGGTAGCCCGAGTCGATACGCTCGACCTCTCGGGCAATCAGCCCATAGCACACGTAGTTCAGGCCACTGCCACCGTACTGTTCGGGAATGGTGGCACCCAGCAGGCCGACTTCACCCATCTCCCGGAAGATCGCCGGGTCGGTCTGCTCGTGGCGGAAAGCCTCGAGCACACGCGGGGCAAGCTTGTCCTGGGCGAACTGATAAGCGCTGTCACGCACCATGCGCTCTTCTTCAGTGAGCTGTTGATCCAGCAGCAGTGGGTCGATCCAGTGGAAGCTTGCTTTACCGGCCATGAGCGAAATCCTCGTAATAGGGGGCAGTTTCTTGTGCGTTTGAGCCTAGGCCCGATCGGCCGCCGGGACAAACGAGGATTGCGCACCAATTAGTGATAATTTGTCACTTCGTAAATCGGCAAAACACCACAAAGACAGCCTTACGAGTGAGGTTGACGTACATGCGCCGCAAGATCCCCAGTACCACCGCTCTGATTTGCTTCGAGGCGGCGGCACGCAACGAGAGCTTTACCAAGGCCGCCCAGGAACTCGCCCTGACACAGGGTGCCGTTTGCCGGCAGATCGGCGGCCTCGAGGCTTTTCTGAATGTGGAACTGTTCCGCCGTTCCCGCCGCGGCGTGAAGCTGACCGAGGCCGGCCTGTCCTACAGTCGTCAGGTTGCCGCTCAACTGGACGCGGTAGAGCGCGACACCCTGTCGGTGATGGGTCAGCAGGGCGCCAGCGTGATCGAGCTGGCCGTAGTGCCTACCTTTGGTACCCAATGGCTGCTTCCGCGCCTCAAGGACTTCCAGCAACGCCACCCAGAGGTGACGGTCAACCTCACCAACCGCACCCGGCCATTCCTGTTCGCCGACACCCCCTTCGATGCCGCAATCTATTTCGGTGATGCCGACTGGTCCGGCACCCAGTCGCACCGGCTGATGGGGGAGAACCCGGTCCCCGTCTGCAGCCCGGCATTGCTGGCCGGGCAGGGCATACTCGAAGCACAGCGCATCGCCCAACTGCCACTGCTGCAGCAAAGCACGCGCCCCTACGCCTGGCGGCAGTGGTTCGGCAGCCTAGGGATGAATGTGCCACGCGACATGACAGGCCCGCGTTATGAACTATTCTCGATGCTCGCCCAGGCGGCCATACATGAAATGGGGGTCGCACTGATCCCACCGTTCCTGATCCAGCGCGAGTTGGGGGAGGGTAGGCTGGTGGTCGCTAACAGGCATGCCCTGATCAGCGACAAGGCCTACTATCTGATGATTCCGGATCGCAAGGTAGAGTCAGCTTCGCTGCGCGCCTTCCGAGACTGGCTGGTGAGCCAGGCCTGGGCCTACACCGCAACAGCTTGATGAAGTGCGACAAATTGACCCTGTAGTCAATTATTTTAAACACCTACAGATATATGTATTTGTCGCATATCCATAAACTGTTATGCCCGCCTGGAAATACCCTTTAACCCTGCTAACCACGCGGCTTTGCGGGTGATTTTGCGACATTCACCGTGCCGTAAGCGTATCAACCCAAATATTTTTGATTTTTTCTCCTAATCTGCCAATAGCCCATGCTTGACGGGCTGGAGCCTTACCGCTGCGACAAGCGGTCACAGGGTGACTTGTAGTTTTAACTTCGTTTCGCTCCATAACCGGTTGAAGGCCCCCGGGTTCGTCTGCAAAATGCTTCGCCCGCCCGGGAATCGGCGGGTCGGCGCTCCACAGCCGCCCCAGCGCACCATCCGAAGTGTGCTGGCTCATACAAAGACAAAAGGTCACCGCAGGAGAAATAGTCGTGCACATTGGTGTTCCTCTCGAGACGCAGACCGGTGAGACAAGGGTCGCTGCGACCCCGGAAACCATCAAGAAACTGATTGGCCAAGGCCATCAGGTCACCGTCCAACGGGGGGCAGGGCTCAACGCCAGCATTCCGGACAGTGCCTATGAGGCCGCAGGCGCTTCCCTAGGGAGCGCAGCCGATGCATACGGCGCCCAATTGGTACTCAAAGTGGTCGCACCCAACGACCAGGAGCTGGCCCTGATCAACAGTGGCAGCCTCCTGGCGGGCATGCTCAACCCCTTCAACAGCGAACTGATCGCCAAGATGGCCGAACGCGGCATCACCGCTTTCGCCCTGGAAGCCGCTCCCCGCACCTCGCGGGCGCAGAGCCTCGACGTGCTGTCGTCACAGGCCAACATCGCGGGTTACAAAGCTGTGTTGCTGGCGGCCCATCACTACCCACGCTTCATGCCCATGCTGATGACCGCTGCAGGCACCGTGAAGGCCGCGCGCGTGCTGATCCTGGGGGCGGGCGTTGCCGGCCTGCAGGCCATCGCCACCGCCAAGCGCCTGGGTGCGGTGATCGAAGCGTCCGACGTACGCCCGGCAGTGAAGGAGCAAATCGAGTCGCTGGGTGCCAAGTTCATCGACGTGCCTTACGAGACCGATGAGGAGCGCGAGTGCGCCGAAGGCGTCGGCGGTTACGCCAGACCGATGCCAGCCAGCTGGATGCAACGCCAGGCCCAAGCCGTGCACGAGCGAGCCAGGCAGGCGGACATCGTCATTACCACCGCACTGATCCCCGGCCGCAAGGCTCCGATCCTGCTCAGTGCCGAGACCGTGGCGCAGATGAAGCCCGGCTCGGTGGTCATCGACCTCGCCGCAGCCCAGGGTGGCAACTGCCCACTCACCGTTGCTGATCAGGTAGTACGGGAGAATGGCGTGACCATCGTCGGCCCGACCAACCTGCCGGCCCAGCTGGGTGCCGATGCCTCGGCGCTGTATGCGCGCAACCTGCTGGACTTCATGAAACTGCTGTTCGACAAGGACGGCGCACTGGTCATCAACCTCGAAGACGACATCGTCGCGGCCTGCCTCATGTGCCGTGATGGTCAAGTCGTCCGCAAGAACGGCTAAGGAGCACGACAATGGAAGACATGCTGATTTCCCATGGCATCTACAACCTGATCATCTTCGTGCTGGCCATCTATGTGGGCTACCACGTGGTGTGGAACGTCACCCCGGCGTTGCACACGCCGCTGATGGCCGTGACCAATGCCATCTCTGCCATCGTAATCGTCGGCGCCATGCTTGCTGCCGCGCTGACTGTGACCCCAGCCGGCAAGCTCATGGGCACTCTCGCCGTAGCCCTGGCTGCGGTCAATGTGTTCGGTGGCTTCCTGGTCACCCGCCGCATGCTTGAGATGTTCAAGAAGAAAGCCAAGAACGAGGGGCAGAAGTAAGCATGAGCATGAATCTGGTAACACTTCTGTACCTGGTCGCTTCGGTGTGCTTCATTCAGGCGCTCAAGGGCCTGTCGCACCCAACCACCTCACGGCGCGGCAACCTGTTCGGCATGATCGGCATGGGCATCGCCATGCTCACCACGGTTGGCCTCATCTATAAGCTGGGCGCCGAGCTGGCCACCGCCGGTATTGGCTATGTCATCGTCGGCCTGCTGGTCGGTGGTACCGCGGGTTCGATCATGGCCAAGCGCGTCGAGATGACCAAGATGCCGGAACTGGTCGCCTTCATGCACAGCATGATCGGCCTGGCTGCGGTGTTCATTGCCATCGCTGCCGTGCTGGAGCCGCAGTCGATGGGCATCGTTGCCGCGATCACCGACCCGATCCCCACCGGTAACCGCCTGGAGCTGTTCCTGGGCGCAGCCATCGGCGCCATTACCTTCTCCGGCTCGGTTATCGCCTTCGGCAAATTGTCGGGCAAGTACAAGTTCCGCCTGTTCCAGGGCGCACCGGTACAGTTCCCCGGCCAGCACAAGCTGAACCTGATCCTGGGTCTGACCACCATCGCCCTGGGCCTGCTGTTCACCTTCACTGGTCATTACAGCGCCTTCACCCTGATGCTGGCCCTGGCCTTCGTCATGGGCGTGCTGATCATCATCCCGATCGGCGGCGCCGACATGCCCGTGGTGGTGTCGATGCTCAACAGCTATTCGGGCTGGGCGGCGGCCGGTATCGGCTTCTCCCTGAACAATTCGATGCTGATCATCGCAGGCTCCCTGGTGGGTTCGTCCGGTGCCATCCTCTCGTACATCATGTGCAAGGCGATGAACCGGTCGTTCTTCAACGTCATCCTTGGGGGCTTTGGCGGCGATACCGATGCCGGCGCGGCGCAAGGCTCGAAAGAGCAGCGCCCCGTGAAGTCCGGTTCGGCCGACGATGCCACCTTCTTGCTCAGCAACGCCGACAGCGTGATCATCGTCCCGGGTTACGGCTTGGCGGTGGCCCGTGCCCAGCACGCGCTGAAGGAGCTGACCGAGAAGCTGACCCACAACGGCGTAACCGTGAAGTACGCCATCCACCCCGTGGCGGGCCGCATGCCCGGGCACATGAACGTGCTGCTGGCCGAGGCCGAAGTACCGTACGATCAGGTGTTCGAGATGGACGACATCAACGCCGAATTCGGCCAGGCCGACGTGGTGCTGGTGCTGGGCGCCAACGACGTGGTCAACCCGGCGGCGAAGAACGACCCCAAATCGCCAATTGCCGGTATGCCAATCCTCGAAGCGTTCAAAGCCAAGACCATCATCGTCAACAAGCGCTCCATGGCCAGCGGCTATGCCGGCCTGGACAACGAACTGTTCTACCTGGACAAGACCATGATGGTGTTTGGTGACGCCAAGAAAGTCATCGAGGACATGGTGAAGGCCGTGGAGTGAAAACCACGGCTGCAAACCAACTGATATAAAGGAAGCCCCGGTCAGATTCTGCCGGGGCTTTCCTTTTATTGATCCGGATCAACGGCTCGACTTCAAGGCTTCTCATACGACCATGGTCGTGGGACGGCAATGGGCGAAATCTCTAGACTGCGCTGCAGTAGTTTCAGTAGCCCGAGATAACAATCCATGTACCGTGATCGTATCCGCTTGTCCTCCCTGCACAGCAAGGTAATGAGTGCGGCTGATGCCGCTGGTCTGATCGAGGACGGCATGACCGTCGGCATGAGCGGTTTCACCCGCGCCGGCGAAGCCAAGGCCGTACCGCATGCCCTGGCCGAACGTGCCAAGCAGTCGCCACTGAAAATCAGCCTGATGACCGGCGCCAGCCTGGGCAACGACCTGGACAAGCAGCTGACCGAGGCCGGTGTGCTGGCTCGCCGCATGCCGTTCCAGGTTGACAGCACCCTGCGCAAGGCCATCAACGACGGCCAGGTGATGTTCATCGACCAGCACCTGTCGGAAACTGTCGAACAACTGCGCAACCAGCAGCTAAAGCTTCCGGACATTGCGGTGATCGAGGCCGTGGCCATCACCGAGCAAGGCCACATCGTGCCAACCACGTCGGTAGGCAACTCGGCCAGTTTCGCGATCTTTGCCAAGCAGGTGATTGTCGAGATCAACCTCTCGCACAACCCCAACCTCGAAGGCCTGCACGATATCTATATCCCGACCTACCGCCCGACCCGCACGCCAATCCCACTGGTCAAGGTCGACGACCGCATCGGCAGCACCGCCATCCCGATCGACCCGGCCAAGATTGTCGGCATTGTCATCAGCAACCAGCCGGACTCCCCGTCCACCGTACTGCCGCCGGATGACGAAACCCAAGGCATCGCCGACCACCTGATCAACTTCCTCAAGCAAGAAGTTGAAGCTGGCCGCATGACTAACAAGCTCGGCCCACTGCAAGCCGGTATTGGCAGCATCGCCAACGCGGTGATGTGCGGCCTGATCGAGTCGCCGTTCGAAGACCTGACCATGTACTCCGAAGTACTGCAGGACTCCACCTTCGACCTGATCGACGCCGGCAAGCTGAGCTTCGCGTCGGGCAGCTCGATCACCTTGTCCGGCCGCCGCAATGCCGACGTTTTCGGCAACCTGGAGCGATACAAGGACAAGCTGGTGCTGCGCCCGCAAGAAATCTCCAACCACCCGGAAGTGGTACGTCGTCTGGGGATCATTGGGATCAACACCGCACTGGAGTTCGATATCTACGGCAACGTCAACTCCACCCACGTGTGCGGCACCCGGATGATGAACGGCATCGGCGGCTCGGGTGACTTCGCCCGCAACGCCCACCTGGCCGTATTCGTCACCAAGTCGATTGCCAAGGGCGGCGCGATTTCCAGCGTGGTGCCGATGGTCAGCCATGTAGACCACACCGAGCATGACGTAGACATCCTGGTCACCGAGCAAGGCCTGGCCGACCTGCGTGGCCTGGCGCCTCGCGAGCGGGCACGGGCGATCATCGACAACTGTGTGCACCCGGACTACCGCGCTGCGCTGAACGATTACTTCGAGCGTGCGTGCCAGCGTGGCGGCCATACCCCGCACATCCTGCGCGAAGCGCTGAGCTGGCACGAAAATCTGGAAGAAACTGGTCGTATGCTGGCTAGCTGACCCAAATACCGGACGGAACAGCAGCCCTGCTTCTGCTGTTCCGGCCTCTTCGCGGGCAAACCCGCAAAAGGGCCATGACAGTCAAATCCTTCTACTCGTACACCCATTCACTGCGACCAAATAAAACTGTACTACTGTACTGGTTGCCTTGCCTCGCTATACCTGTAAACGCCGCTATCCAACGTTAAAACGCACCACCAAAGTGCGGACCGGTACAGTTACGCCATTTTCGAGTGCAACAGTAGGGTTACACAGTTAACTGAGCCATCGTCTTACTACAGAACTGTATCTACTGTTATGGACAGCAGAGGAGGATCATTGGCATCAGTTAAATCACTACCTAATCCCGCCATAAGCGGAAGGATGAAGCATCATGGAACGTACCCTCAGTTCCGGTCTGGTTTTTGAAAGCAACGCCCAGCAATCCAACACCTCGATGCCGCTGCGCGCGCTGTCTACCCTGCTGCTGTGGCAGCGCCGTATGGCCAGCCGCCGTCAACTGGCTCGCCTGGACAGCCGTCTGCTGGCCGACGCCGGTATCAGCGAGTCGCAGCGTTACGAAGAGCTGAGCAAGCCTTTCTGGCGCTAAGCACCGGCTTGCCGGCTTAGGCCGGCACCGCGAATTCCCAAACCCGTTGCAGGTGACTGCGACGGGTTTTTTTATGTCCAGGCCGCGCGGCAGAGCGCTTCAAGGTCAATAGGTACAGTTTTTATAAACACAAAACAAGCCAGCACAGTTTACTGGCGTGCCGTTCATTAACTTCCACAAACAACGGCGCGTGATACGCTTGGCTTAACAGTCTGTTGAAAGCCGCTGTTAAACGTACCGTGACGAGCTGTGTCAGCGTCCGATAAGCACCACCACCCGACCCTAGTCCAGGAGTCCACCATCATGTCCCGTAAATACCTGATTGGCGCCGCCCTGATGCTGAGCCTGGCCGGCACCGCAAACGCCACCAGCTTCGTTGTCACCACCGACGCCGTTGTCGGCGCGGTGGCCGCATCCACCGATGCCACTTCCGACGTCACCTCTTCGTTCAAAGACGACAAGATCGTGCAGGCCGCCCGTGACGACGCCGCCAGCTTCGTTGGCAGCCAGGGCGACATCCGTGGGGCCAAGCTGGAAAGCGCTTTTTTGCACATCCGTTCGCAGATGCCTGACCTGCAAGCCAGCGACGCGCAATTGGCCCAGGCTATCCTGGCGCTCTGACCCCGAATAAGCCGTGCAACTGCGCTGCTCAGCACCTGCCCAGTTACACGCGCTTCTGTCACCCACGTTCCCAGCCGTTGTAGAGCCCATGCGTTATCTGTTGCCACTGCTGTTCTCTGTTGCAGGTATGGCCAGTGCCCATGCCATGGATACCACCACGCAAGGCATGGTCATCACTGGCTATGTCACCAGCCAGGTCACCAGCGCACCGTTCGATCGCAAGCTGGTTCGCCAGGCGCGCGATGATGCTGCTGCCTTCGTTGCCAGCGACGGCCAGATCCGCGGTGTTCGGCTGGAAGCCGCGCTGGAATCATTACGCCACAATTGTTCACAGCACGCCGTCGGCGACCTGGAACTGGCGCAGGCAATTCTCGTCCAATAGCTACATCTGACTCCCTGTATTTTTTCGGAGATGCTCCATGCGTAAACCGCTGATTGCCGCTAGCCTCGGCATGTTGCTGCTGGCCGACCTGGCCCATGCACAGACCTTGGTGGCCACCAGCAACATCATCGTGCGTGCCTTTGGCCGCTCGATCGACTTCACCTCAGACACCACCACCTCGATTCGCGACTCCAAAGTAGTCCGCGAAGCGCACGATGACGCCGCCAGCTTCGTCGCCAGCAATGGCGACATTCGCGGTGTCCAGCTTGAGGCCGCCTTCAACACTCTGCGCGAGCGTGTGCCAGAAGCACGTGGCGCCAGCGACCAGGTACTGGCTGAAGCCATCCTCGCGCTGTGAACCGCATGCGTACCTGGCTGCTCGGCTGCGCCCTGACGCTGCTCGGTACGCCCGCATTGGCCGACCTGCAGCTCCAGCTGCAGGCATCGGGCCTCGACCCACAACAAACCCAAGCCACCCAGGCACTGCTTGACGAGGCCATGGGCAAACTGCCCCCTCGCTTCAAGCAGCAGCTGGACCGCCGCGTGCGGGTGAGCTGGAGCGACACCCTGCCGGCCGATGCCTACGGCCAGGCATCGCTGGTGTCCACCCTTGAGCTCAACCGTCGCCTGCTGCCCAGCCTCACCGACGGCAGCGCCGCAACCGAGCGTACCAATCGCCCACACGGCACAGTGCGTGAAGAACTGCTGGCCACCGTGTTGCATGAGCTCACCCATATCTACGACCGTGCCCGCCTGTGGCCCGCTGCCGAGAATTCGCTGATTGCCCGCTGCAAGCGCCAGCAAGGCACGCTGGGCAAGATCGGCCTGCCAGAAGCGTGCCGCGGCCAAGCCGAGCGCCGCTTCACCCTTAGCGACGACCCGCGCCTGCTCGACCTGGCTGGCTGGCAGCAGTACGTGGGCCGACGCGGCGAGCGCGAACAGCACAACGGCCAGTTCGTGCGCAGCCCCGACAGTTATGAACTGAGCAGCCCCAAGGAGTACATCGCGGTCAACATGGAGTATTTTCTCCTCGACCCGAGCTACGGTTGTCGCCGCCCGGCGCTGAACCAGTATCTGCGCGAGCACTTCGGTTGGGCCCCCCAACAGGACACTTGCGTCAAGGGCCTGCCGTTCATCAACGCTGGCAGCGACTTCGCTCGCCAGCCGTTGGGTGAAATCGATCCCGAGCGGGTCTATGAAGTGGACTACCTGCTGGCCGAAGCCAACCAGAACCTGGTCAGCCGTTGGGGCCACAGCATGCTGCGCCTGGTGATCTGCAAGCCCGGCCGCCCACGCGGGCCGGACTGCCGCCTTGACCTCGACCAGAGCCTGGTGCTGTCGTACCGCGCCTTCGTCAACGATGTGCAGCTGTCCAGCTGGGACGGCCTGGTCGGTGTCTACCCCTCGCGATTGTTCGTACTGCCGCTGGGGCAGGTGATCGATGAGTACACCAAGACCGAACTGCGTAGCCTGGCCTCGGTACCCTTGAGGCTCAGCCGCGAAGAAGTCGAGAGCCTGGTGCGTCAGGCAGCCGAGATGCACTGGAGCTATGACGGCAACTATTGGTTCCTGTCCAACAACTGTGCGGTGGAGTCGTTGAAACTGCTGCGCAGCGGCACCGCCAACCCACGCCTGAACGACCTCGACAGCATCATGCCCAACGGTTTGCTGGCCGTGCTCAAGGGCAGGGGGCTGGCCGATACCAGCGTGCTGGACAACCCGCGCGAGGCATTACGCCTTGGCTACCGCTTCGATTCCTACCGAGACCGCTACCAGGCGATGTTCGAGGTACTGAGGAAGCAGCTGCCGATCAAGCAGGCCCTGGTGGAAGACTGGCTGGCCCTGGATGCCGAGCAACGCCGCCCCTGGTTCGCCAAAGCCGACCTGCGCACCAGCGCTGCGTTGCTGCTGCTGGAACAGGCCAGCCTGCGCCGGCAGTTGCTGCTGGCCCAGGACGAGGTCAAGCAGCGCTACCTGAATGCAGCGGCGCTGAAAGATGGCAGCATCAACAAAGCTGACGCCACCCTCAAGCAGATGCTCGCGAACAGCGGTTTCCTCAGCCGCCCTGCAGAATTGCTCGATGCCAAAGGCTACGGGCTGCCACAACCCGAGGAGCGTAAGCACCTTGAGCAGGTGAGCAGCGAACGCCAGGCACAGCTGTTGCGCTTGAGTACCAGCCTGGACAAAGAGGTGAGGGCATTGCTGGAGCCATCGCGCGCCAAGGAAATTGCCGCCGTCGAGGCCAATGTGAAACAGATCGGTGAGCATTTGCGGGCGCTGCATAAAGCTGCGGGTGGCCTGCAATTGTAAGGAAGGCTGTACCGGCCCTATCGCCGGCAAGCCAGCTCCCACACATTCTGCACAGGCCTTGAGTACTGCGCAGTACCTGTAGAAGCTGGCTTGCCGGCGATAGGGCCTGCAGCACCAGCACAATTGCTTACTGGCTTTCGCCATCCTCTTCTGGCAAAGCTTCATCCAGATGCAACCAGGGCAGCCGGCTACCCACCCAGATATGCCGGGTGGCCCGCACCCGCTCCGGGTGATCCAGCGTCGCCACCGTCACGTCAACCGTCTCAGGGCTGTGCGTAGTCACCAGCGCCACATGCGCCCCGCAATGCCCGCAGAAGTACCGGTTGCAACTGGCCGGCGCCACATAGCAGTTGGGTTCGCCCGCCAGCCACTTGAACCCCGAACCGGGCAGGGTGAGCCAGGTGACCACCAGCCCGCCGCTTACCCGGCGGCAGATCGTACAATGGCAGTGGGCAACGTCTGTCAGGTCACCCTCCAATCGGTAACGCAAGGCGCCGCAATGACAGCCCCCTTCGGTCACATTCTGCATCACCTACCTCTCGTCGCCTTTGCTTCAGCGAAAGCTGGCTGAAAGCTTGCCCTCATAGGATAGCCCCCACTACCGGCACAAGACCGGTCAGCCAGGGCGCCGGTAAATACCGCGCCCGGCCCAATCAACAACAACAATGGTGATTCTGATGTATTCCTGTGCCCGCCTTCCTGCAGTACCTCTCCGCATGCTCCCCGCGCAGCGCCTGACGCGCTGATCCGCCCGAATCGACTTTCCTTTCGCCGCGCCACGCCTGGAGTATTGCCATGCTGACCTTCCTCGGCTTTGCCATGGTCATCACCTTCATGTACCTGATCATGACCAAGCGCCTGTCGGCCTTGATCGCGTTGATTCTGGTACCCATCCTGTTTGCCCTGTTCGGGGGCTTTTCTGCCAAGATCGGCCCCATGATGCTCGAAGGCATCAGCAAGCTCGCACCTACCGGCGTGATGCTGATGTTCGCCATCCTGTACTTCGCCCTGATGATCGACTCTGGCCTGTTCGACCCGGCCGTGCGCAAGATCCTGAAGCTGGTGAAGGGCGACCCGCTCAAAGTCTCTGTCGGCACTGCCGTGCTGGCCTTGGTGGTCTCCCTCGACGGTGACGGCGCCACGACCTACATGATCTGCTGCGCCGCCATGCTGCCCATGTACAGCCGCCTGGGGATGAGCCCGCGGATCATGGCCGGCCTCATCATTCTCGCCGGCGGGGTCATGAACATGACCCCGTGGGGTGGCCCCACTGCCCGCGCCGCCAGCGCCCTGCACGTCGACCCGTCGGACATCTTCGTGCCAATGATCCCGGCCATGCTGTTCGGCGTGCTGGCGATCCTGGCCATTGCCTACATGTACGGCAAACGGGAACGTGCCCGCCTGGGCGAGCTGCACCTGCCGACCGATGACATCGACCACAGCGAAATCACCGTTTCGCAATTTCCGGAAGCACGTCGGCCCAAACTGCTGTACTTCAACGGTGCGCTGACCGCCGCCCTGATGGTCGCGCTGATCGCCGGTGTGCTGCCGCTGCCAGTGCTGTTCATGATCGCCTTCAGCATCGCCATGATCGTCAACTACCCGTGCCTGCAACAGCAGAAGGACCGTATAGCCGCCCACGCTGGCAGCGTGCTGGCCGTGACCGGGCTGATCTTCGCCGCCGGCATCTTCACCGGCATCCTGTCGGGTACCGGCATGGTCGACGCCATGTCCAAGAGCCTGCTGGCAGTCATCCCAGAAGCGCTGGGCCCATACCTGGCGGTAATCACCGCGATCGTGAGCATGCCGTTCACCTTCTTCATGTCCAACGATGCCTTCTACTACGGCGTACTGCCCGTGCTGGCCGAAGCCGCCAGCCACTACGGCATCACCCCAGTGGAAATGGCCCGTGCGTCGATCGTCGGGCAGCCGGTACACCTGCTCAGCCCGCTGGTACCCTCCACGTACCTGCTGGTGGCCCTGGCCGGTATCGAGTTCGGCGATCATCAGCGCTTCACGCTCAAGTGGGCAGTGCTGGTATGCCTGTGCATAATGCTCGCCGCACTGCTGATGGGGATTTTCCCGCTGTTCAGTAGTCTTTAATACTGACGTATCACCTACGCGACGCGTCCCACCGGGGCGCGTCGCCATTACCGCTCGAAGGAAACTACATGGAATGGCTGACCAGCCCGGAAATCTGGGTTGCCTTTTTTACCCTTACCGCGCTTGAGATCGTCCTCGGTATCGACAACATCATCATGATCTCGATCCTGGTCAGCCGCATGCCCAAGCACATGCAGCCGCGCACCCGGATCTTTGGCCTGGCCCTGGCCATGGTTACCCGCATCATGCTGCTGCTGTCGATTACCTGGGTCATGCGCCTTACTGCCGACCTGTTCGTGGTGTTCGGCCAGGGCATCTCCGGACGTGATCTGATCCTGTTCTTCGGTGGCCTGTTCCTGCTGTGGAAAAGCTCGCAAGAGATTTACCACGGCCTGGAAGGCGAGGACGAAAGCCCGGATGAGCCAAAAGGCGCAGGTGGCAAGTTCTTCTACACCATTATCCAGATCGCCATCATCGACATCGTGTTCTCGCTGGACTCGGTAATCACCGCAGTGGGCATGGTTTCCCACGTACCGGTGATGATCGCCGCCATCGTCGTAGCCGTGCTGGTGATGATGCTGTGCGCCGGTGCGATCAGCAATTTCATCGACAAACACCCGTCGCTGAAAATGCTCGCACTGTCGTTCCTGATCGTGGTCGGTACCGTGCTGATCGCCGAGGCTTTCGAGGTGCACGTACCGAAGGGTTATGTCTACTTCGCCATGGCCTTCTCGCTGGCAGTGGAAGCTATCAACATCCGCATGCGCACTGCCTCGGCCCGCAAGAAAGGCACAGAACAGGAGCCGGTGAAACTGCGCAAGGACATCCCGGGTCAATAAAACCAGGGAGTGCAGGAAAACCAAAGGGCCCTTCGTTCGGGGCCCTTTTTCATGCCCGCTTTCTGAACACGATCCCTGTGGGAGCGGGCTTCACCCCGCAAAAAAGCGCGCACAGGCAATCATTCATTTCCATGTGTTTCAAATAAATGACTGCCATGCGAAGCTGGCGACAGCTGCGCAAAACAACTAAAGCTTTGAGTGAGCACCGAAAATTCTTCAAACGCTCACGTTTCTTTTTCTGGGCCCTATGGGCCAGTGCAACAGGGGGCCTTCGCCATGTTGACCCTGCTCAACCTGCTTTCGGCCGTGACGCTGCTGGTCTGGGGCACCCACATCGTGCGTACCGGCATCCTTCGGGTATTCGGTTCGAACCTGCGGCGCATCATCAGCCAGAACATGGACAAGCGTCCGTTGGCTTTCATAGCCGGTATTCTGGTCACCGCCATGGTGCAAAGCAGTAACGCCACCGCCATGTTGGTCACGTCTTTCGTCGGCCAGGGCCTGATGGCCATGACCCCGGCCCTGGCGATCATGCTGGGTGCCGATGTGGGTACCGCGTTGATGGCCCGGGTATTGACCTTCGACCTGTCGTGGCTGTCACCGCTGCTGATTTTCCTGGGCGTTATTTTCTTCCTCTCGCGCAAGCAGACGCGCGCTGGCCAATTAGGTCGGGTAGGTATCGGCCTTGGCCTGATCATTCTGGCACTGGAGCTGATCGTGCAGGCAGCTGCGCCTATCACCCATGCACAAGGCGTAAAAGTGCTGTTTGCTTCGCTGACCGGCGACATCATGCTGGACGCCTTGGTAGGCGCCATGTTCGCCATGATTTCCTATTCCAGCCTGGCCGCCGTGCTGCTCACTGCGACATTGGCCGGCGCCGAAGTCATCAGCCTGCCGGTGGCCATCGGCCTGGTGGTCGGCGCAAACATCGGCAGTGGCTTGCTGGCCTTCATCAGCACCAGCATGCAGAACACCGCCGGGCGCCGGGTAGCTTTGGGCAGCCTGCTGTACAAGCTGTTCGGCCTGGTGCTGATCATCCCGGTGCTGCACCCACTGGTGGAGTGGATGGACTCGCTCAGCTTCAGCCCCCAAGAGCTGGTCATCGGCTTTCACCTGCTCTACAACACGCTGCGCTGCCTGCTGATGCTACCCACAGTCAAACTCATGGGCCGGCTGTGCAACACACTGCTGCCTGAGCGCGAAACCGGTAACGGGCAAGTGCGCCCACGCCATCTGGACGCTTCGGCACTGGAAACGCCCAGCCTGGCCTTGGCCAACGCCGCCCGCGAAACCCTGCGCCTGGGCGATATCGTCGACAGCCTGCTCGAAGCCATGCTCGGCGCCCTGCGCGGAACCCAGACCGCCCTGCCACAGCAGGTTCGCGCCTTGGCCGAAGACGCCGAAGCCCTGTACAGCGCGATCAAACTGTACCTGGCGCAGATGTCCCGCGAAGACCTTAGCGAGCAGGACAACCGCCGCTGGGCGGAGATCATCGAACTGGCAATCAACCTCAAGCTGGCCTGCGACCTGATCGAGCGCATGTTGCGCAAGGTCCAGCAGCAAAAAACCAGCCAGCGCCGGGAGTTTTCCCAGACAGGCCTGGAGGAGCTGACCGGCCTGCAGGAGCAATTACTGGCCAACCTGCGCCTGGGCCTGTCGGTATTTCTCAGCGCCGACCCGGAAAGCGCCCGCTTGCTGCTGCGGGAAAAACGCCGTTTTCGCGCCCAGGAACGGCGCTTGGCGCACGCCCATGTCAGCCGCTTGCAGCGTAAGGTGGTGCAAAGCATCGAGACCAGTTCGCTACACTTGGAACTGATTGCCGACATGAAACGGTTGAACTCTTTGTTCTGCAGCAGTGCCTATGTGGTACTAGGCGGCTCGGACACCGGCGGCCTGATGCTCGACAGCGTACCGGACGAAGCCCGTCTGCCCTGATTCTGCCTACAAAAGGACCCTCGCTCGCCCATGCGTTGCCTGATGTTCGTTTGCCTGCTGATCTGCAGCCTGCCCTCATTGGCCCTCGACCGCTCGCGAGTCGAGGGCTACCTGCTGCCCAATGGCCTGCAGATCATCCTGAAAAACGGCTACGAACGTGACCACGTGGCAATCCGCCTGGTGGTCGGGGTGGGCCTGGACGACTTCGATTGCGAGCAGAAAGAACTGCCGCACCTGCTTGAGCACCTGCTGTTCAGCGGCATTGACGAAACGGGCGAGGGCGGCCTGGAAGAGCGCCTGCAAGCGCTGGGTGGCGAGTGGAACGCCTACACCAGCAGCGCCGACACCACCTTTGTCATCGAAGCCCCGGCGCGCAACCAGCGCAAGGTCCTCGACCTGCTGCTGGCGGTTATCCGCGATACCCGCATCGACGCCAAAGCCCTGACCACTGCCAAGCGCATCATCGAGCGCGAAGATGGCGGCCATTATGGCCACCTGCAGCGCTGGCTCGACCGCCAGGACATCGGCCACCCTGCCAGCGACCAGCTGGCCACCGAGCTGGGCCTGAAATGCCCGGAGCGCTCCAATATCGACGACATGACCCTGGAGCAGGTGCAAGCCTTGCGTGATCGCTGGTACGCCGCCAACAACATGACCCTGATCATGGTCGGTGGCCTTGACCGCCTGTTACCGGCCTATCTTGAGCGCACCTTTGGCGAGCTACCCGCCACTGAACCGGAAGAGCGCCGCAACCTTGAAAGCATCACCCAACAGGCGGAGCAGCGTCGCGACCTGACCCGCGGCTGGCTGGGCGATGGCGTCAAGCTGCACTGGCTGTTCATCGAACCGGTGCTGGACAACGACCACCAGTCCACCCTCGACCTGCTGTCACGCTACCTGGACTGGGCGCTGTACGACCAGCTGCGCCTGCGCAACGGGCTGTCCTACGGACCCACGGTGCAGCGTGAGAGCTTTGGCGACACCGGCCTGCTCAGCCTCAACGCCGACCTGGAGCGCGATGACATCGACAAGGCAGTGAAGGTGATGCAGGCCCTGTTCGAACACCTTCGCAAGGAAGGCCTCGACCCGGACACCTTCGCCCGCATCAAGGACGCCAGCGTGGCCAAGGAAAGCTGGAGCACCCAGGGCAACAGTGCCCTGGCCGACTACTACTGGGGAGCGCTGAACGACTATACCGACGGGCGTTTTGCGAACCCGGTGCGCAAGTTGCGCCAGGTCAGCCTTGAACAGGCCAATGAGGCGCTGAAAGAACTGCTCAAGGAAGATGGCTATGTGCGCATCGAGAAGCCGTTGCTTGGCTATGACGAGCTTTACGGCTTGATCGCCTTGCTTGTGGGGGTGGTCCTGGCAGCAGGGTTGCTGCGCTGGCGGCGGCATGGGCCTGAACGGCCGAGTGGTGCTACACGGCAGCGGTGAATCGGCGGTATCCTTTTGCCAGTACCGCCTCCTTCGCGGGCACGCCCGCTCCCACAGGGACTGCATCGCCGAACCCTGTGGGAGCGGGCATGCCCGCGAAGGGGCCCGGACAGCCAACTCATCCTTTCTGTTGTAGCCCCTAATGCCCCAAATTCCCCATATCGTCCAGCGCATCATCGAACTGCTCAAACGCTACCCCGGCATCATCGCGCTCGGCGGTTTTCTCTCCGGTATAGGCAGCTTCATCCTGGTCGACAGGCAAGCCGGCCTGGCCAGCTGGGTTGCCGTGCTCATGCTGGTCAGTTGGGTCTGGCTGATGCTGGAAAACACCCTCACCGGCTTGTTCGCGCGTACTTTCAACCGCGAAATCCCGCAGCCGCTGTTGCGCTACGCGACGCAGATGATCCACCAGGAAACGCTGTTCTTCGTGCTGCCGTTCTTCTTCATCACCACCACCTGGAACAGCGGCCAGCTGGTGTTCACCGGTTTGCTCGGTGCCGCAGGCCTGATTTCGATCATCGATCCGCTGTACTACAAATGGCTGGCACCACGGCGCTGGCTGTTCCTGGCGCTGCATACCCTGACGCTGTTCGCCGCCCTGCTGACCGCGCTGCCGATCATCCTGCACCTGACCACCGCGCAGAGTTTCAAGCTGGCCCTGATCGCGGCCATGGCGCTGTCTTTCCCCAGCCTGGCCAGCAGCTTCCCGATCAACAACTGGCGCCGCGCCGTGGCGCTGGTGCTGGTCACCCTGTCGGTCGGTGCCGGGGGCTGGCTGCTGCGCTCCTGGGTACCGCCAGCAACCCTGTGGATGACCGAGGTGGCGGTGAGTACCGAAGTGCTGAACCGCCAGCCCGGCGAGTCGCTGGACGAAATTGCCGCCAGCCGCATACGCAGCAGCGGCCTGTACGCCTACACCGCCATCAACGCACCACGCGGCCTGAACGAGCGGATCTACCATGTGTGGCAAAAGGACGGCAAAGAGGTGGACCGCATCGCCCTGGACATCCATGGCGGGCGCAAGGAAGGCTACCGGGCCTGGACCCACAAGCAGAACTTCCCGCCAAACCCGGTGGGCAAGTGGCAGGTGAGGGTGCTGACCGAAGATGGCCAGGTGATTGGGGTACTGCGTTTCAAGGTGGTCGACGACACGCCAGCGCAGTAAATGAAAGGGGCGCTATGCGCCCCCGGGGCATCAACACACAGCACATAATCACCTAACAGCCCATGCCGGCTGCGCTATGATCAGCCCTTAAGCCTTAGCGCCGAGTCAATTGCATGGAGCCTATGACCCCACCCAGCGCCACCCTGGATGCCAGCAGCCAACCGGCCTGCCTGCGCATAACCGGTGACTGGACACTGGCGCACTACGCCAGCCTCAGGCGCGAGAGCGAGCAGCTACGCGCGCACTACACTGCTGACGCCGTCGCCGACCTCAGCCAGCTGGGCCGCCTGGACACCGCCGGGGCCTCGCTGCTGGCCGAGCTGCTCGGCTCAGAACGCCTGTCACACTGTGCCGAGGACCTGCCCGAAGCCAGCCGCGCACTGCTCAAGAACGTCTACTGCTCGGTCCAGGACTACTGCATCCCGGTCAAGGAGCCCGAGCGCAACGTCCTGCTGATGCTGCTGGAACGCATCGGCCGTGCCGTCGGCACACTGTGGCAAGACTCCATGCAGTTGCTCGGTTTCATCGGTGTCATCCTCGAGACCCTGCTACGCCGCGCCCTGACACCGCACCGCTGGCGCCTCACGCCGGTTGTGGCACATATCGAACAGACCGGGCTGGACGCGGCCCCCATCGTCGCCTTGCTGACCTTCCTGGTGGGCGCGGTGGTGGCCTTCCTCGGTGCCACGGTACTGGCCGCATTCGGCGCGACCATTTTCACCGTGGACCTGGTGGCGTTCTCGTTCCTGCGCGAGTTCGCCGTGCTGCTGACCGCCATCCTCATGGCCGGCCGCACCGCCAGCGCTTTCACCGCGCAGATCGGCTCGATGAAGGCCAACGAGGAAATCGACGCCATCCGTACCCTGGGCCTGAACCCGATGGAGCTGCTGGTGGTGCCACGGGTACTGGCACTGCTGATTTCACTGCCCTTGCTCACCTTCATCGCGATGATCTGCGGCATTGTCGGCGGTGCAGTGGTATGCGCCCTGTCGCTGGGCATCTCGCCGGCGATGTTCCTCTCGCTGCTGCAAACCGATATAGGCGTGCAGCACTTCCTGGTGGGCTTGGCCAAGGCGCCGTTCTTCGCCTTCCTGATCGCCGCCATCGGCTGCCTCGAAGGCTTCAAGGTCAGCGGCAGCGCCGAATCGGTGGGCGCACACACCACCTCTGCGGTGGTGCAGTCGATTTTTGTGGTCATCGTCCTGGACGCCGTGGCCGCCCTGTTCTTCATGGAGATGGGCTGGTGAATGCTCGGGAAAAAGTGATCGAAGCCCGCGGCATCTGCAACCGTTTCGGCCGCCAGGTTGTGCATGAAAACCTCGACCTGGACCTTTACCGTGGCGAAATCCTGGCCGTGGTCGGTGGTTCGGGCAGCGGCAAGTCGGTACTGCTGCGCAGCATCATTGGCCTGCGCCGGCCCAATGAAGGGCTGATCAAGGTGTTCGGCCAGGACCTTGCGGGCCTGCGCGAAGAACAGCGCTCACTGGTCGAACGGCGCTTCGGCGTGCTGTTCCAGAAGGGCGCACTGTTCTCTTCGCTGACCGTCACCGAAAACGTGGCCTTGCCGTTGATCGAACACGCCGGGCTGTCCCGCGCCGATGCCGAGCACCTGGCCGGCGTCAAGCTGGCCTTGGCCGGGTTGCCAATCTCGGCCGCCGACAAGTACCCGTCCTCGCTGTCAGGGGGCATGATCAAGCGTGCAGCGCTGGCTCGCGCCTTGGCACTGGACCCGGACATCCTGTTCCTTGACGAGCCCACCGCCGGCCTGGACCCGATCGGCGCCGCCGCATTCGACCAGCTGATCCTGACGCTGCGTGATGCGCTGGGCCTGTCGGTGTTCCTCATCACCCACGACCTCGACACCCTGTACACCATTACCGACCGCATCGCGGTGCTGTCGCAAAAAAAGGTCCTGGTGGCCGGCCCGCTGGCCGAGGTCGAGCAGACCAACGACGCCTGGATTCAAGAATACTTTCACGGCCCACGCGGGCGCGCAGCCGAGCAGGCTGCCACCCGTGCCAGGCAGGAGCGCTGAGCAATGGAAACCCGAGCCCATCATGTCCTTATCGGCCTGGTCACCGTCCTGGTGGTGGCTGGTGCCATGCTGTTCGGCCTATGGCTGACCAAGTCCAGTGTCGATGACGCCTTCAAGGATTACGAAGTGGTGTTCAACGAAGCCGTTTCCGGCCTGTCGCGCGGCAGCCCGGTGCAGTACAACGGTATCAAGGTGGGTGATGTATCTACCCTGCGGCTGGACCCGAAGGACCCGCGTCGGGTACTGGCCCGGGTGCGCCTGAGCGGCGACACCCCAGTGAAAGAAGACACCCAGGCCAAGCTGACCCTGGCCGGCGTGACAGGCAACTCGTTCATCCAGCTGAGCGGCGGCACTCCGCACAGCCCTGAACTGAAGGGCAAGGACGGCAAGCTGCCAGTGATCATTGCCTCGCCGTCGCCGATCTCGCGCCTGCTCAATGACAGCAGCGATCTCGTCACCAACGTCAACCTGCTGCTGCACAACGCCAACCAGATGTTCTCGGAAGACAACATCGGCCACCTCAGCAACACCCTGGCCAACCTCGACAAGACCACCGGCGCCTTTGCCGGGCAGCACGGTGGCATCGCCGAGGCCATCGAACAGCTGGTGCAGGTGGGCAAGCAGGCCAGCGCGACCCTGGCCGAAACCCAGGCGCTGATGCGCAACGCCAACGGCCTGCTCGGCAGCCAAGGCAAACAGGCGATCGGCAGCGCCGAGCAGGCCATGCAGTCACTGGCTGAAAGTACGGCAACCATCAACAACCTGCTCAAGAACAACAGCGAGGCCCTCGGCGACGGCGCACAAGGCCTGAACCAGCTAACCCCAGCCATTCGCGAGCTGCGCGAAACCCTCAACGCGCTCAAAGGCATTTCCCGGCAACTGGAGGCCGACCCGAGCGGCTACCTGCTCGGCCGCGACAACAACAAGGAGTTCCAGCCATGAAACCGTCGTTGCGCCTGCTGGCCCTGGCGGCCTCGCTGAGCCTGGCCAGTGCCTGCTCGATCCTGCCCCAGAGCGAGCCCGTCGACCTCTACCGCCTGCCGGTGAACCAGCCCAGCCGCACAGCGGCGCCGCTGGACTGGTCATTGCGCCTGAACAAGCCGCTGGCCAGTGAGGTGTTGGCTGGCCCGCGCATTGCCGTCATTCCCCAAGGCGATGTGGTCAGCAGTTACAAGGGCGCGCGCTGGAGCGATGCGGCCCCGGTACTGCTACGCAACCGCCTGCTCGATGGTTTCCAGCGTGACGGCCAGGTGCAGCGCTTGAGTGCCGACGACAGCAACCTGCAGGCCGACTACGAGCTGGCTGGCGAGTTGCAGGCGTTTCAGAGTGAGTACCGCCCGGGCGGGGCGGTGGAAGTGGTGATCCGCTACGATGCCCGCCTGGTTCAGGGGCGCAACCAGCGCATCCTGGCCAGCAAGCGCTTCGAGATTCGCCAGCCCCTTGCCGACAAACAGGTGTCAGCGGTGGTCGCCGGCTTTGGTCAGGCCAGCGACCAGCTGGTGGGGCAGGTGGTGAACTGGACGATTGCCCAGGCCAACCAGGATCAGTTGAAGGTTCAGGCGAAGAACCAGTAGCAGACGAAGATCGCCGCGATCACCCCGGACAACTCGGCCAGCAGTGCGCAGCCTACCGCATGGCGCACGCGCTGGATGCCCACGGCGCCAAAGTACACGGCCAGTACGTAGAAGGTGGTTTCGGTGCTGCCCTGAACCGTTGCCGCCACCAAGGCCGGGAAACTGTCCACGCCTTGGGTCTGCATGGTCTCGATCAGCATGGCCCGTGCTGCGCTGCCAGAGAACGGCTTGACCAGCGCGGTGGGCAAGCCCTCGACAAAGCGGGTGTCCAGGCCCATCCAGTTCACCGCATGACGGATACCGTCCAGGGCCAGCTCCAGGGCACCAGAGGCGCGCAGCACACCCACCGCCACCAGCATCGCCACCAGGTAGGGCAGCAGGTTCTTGGCCACATCGAAGCCTTCCTTCGCGCCTTCGACAAAGGCTTCATACACCTTCACCCGCTTCAGGGCACCTATCACCAGGAACAGCATGATCACGCCAAACAGCGTGAGGTTGCCCAGGATAGACGACAGGCTGGCCAGCGCGGCCGCCGACAAAGTGCCGAGAAAGGCCATGAACCCTCCCAGCAGCAAGGCGCCGGGGATGAAGTAGGCAAGTACCACCGGGTCCCACAGGCGCAAACGCTGCATCACTGCCACCGACAGCAGGCCGACCAGGGTCGAGACGCTGGTCGCCAGCAGGATGGGCAGAAACACCATGGTCGGGTCTGGCGCGCCCTGCTGGGCCCGGTACATGAAGATAGTGACTGGCAGCAGCGTCAGCGACGAGGCGTTGAGCACCAGGAACAGGATCTGCGCGTTACTCGCGGTGGTGCTGCTGGGGTTCAGCTCCTGCAGCGCGCGCATGGCCTTGAGCCCAATCGGCGTGGCGGCGTTGTCCAGGCCCAGACCGTTGGCGGCGAAGTTCATGGTTATCAGGCCAAGAGCCGGGTGGCCGGGCGGCACCTCCGGCATCAGGCGGGCAAACAGCGGGCCCAGCACCTTGGCCAGCCATTCGACGATACCGGCCTTTTCGGCGATCTTCAGAAAGCCCAGCCACAGGGTCAGTGTGCCGAACAGCAGCACCATCACCTCGACCGACAGCTTGGCCATGGCGAAGATGCTTTCGACCATTGCCGCGAAGATGCCAGCGTTCCCGCCTACCAGCCATTGGGCCAGGGCGGACACCGCCGCCACCAGGAAAAAGCCAAGCCAAAGGCCGTTGAGCATCCGCGTGTACCCCCTGAAAAATGCCCGAATGATAGCGTATCGCAGCCCCTGACTGGCGATCGCAGGCGAGGGCTGCGCCCTCGTATCGCGACACAAGGCCGCTCCCACAAAGATCGGTGAACGCCCGCCCTTGTGGGAGCGGCCTTGCGTCGCGATAGGGCCGCAACGCGGCCCAAGATCTCACAGACAACAAAAAGCCCCGACAGGTCGGGGCTCTTTATCAAACAGCGGTAAGGCTCAGCGCTTGGCGGTTTCGCCAGCGACTACAGCTTCCTTTTTGTCGGCCATCAGCGAGGCGTAGTACTGCTCGCCTTTGGCCGCATCGTACATGCCTTCCCAGCGCGCGATGACCAGTGCAGCCAAGGCGTTGCCCACCACGTTCAGTGCAGTACGGGCCATGTCCATGATGCGGTCGACACCTGCGATGAAGGCCAGGCCTTCCAGCGGGATGCCTACGCTGCCCAGGGTGGCCAGCAGGACCACGAACGATACGCCCGGCACGCCGGCGATACCTTTGGAGGTGACCATCAGGGTCAGCACCAGCAGCAACTGCTGGCTCCACGACAGGTCGATACCGTACAGCTGGGCAATAAAGATGGCCGCAATGCTCTGGTACAGGGTCGAACCGTCAAGGTTGAAGGAGTAGCCGGTCGGTACCACGAACGAACAGATCGACTTCGGTGCGCCGTACTTCTCCATCTTCTCGATCACACGCGGCAGCACGGTTTCGGAGCTGGAGGTGGAGTAGGCCAGGATCAGCTCATCTTTCATGATGCGCATGATCTTGATCACCGAGAAGCCGAACACGCGGGCTACCAGGCCCAGCACCATGAAGGCGAAGAAGGCGATGGCGAAGTACACCAGCAGCACCAGCTTGGCCAGCGGCAGCAGCGAGCTGAAGCCGAAGTTGGCCACGGTCACGGCGATCAGGGCGAACACGCCGATCGGGGCGTAGTTCATGATCATGTGGGTGACCTTGAACATGGTTTCCGATACAGCCTGGAAGGTGCGTACCAGCGGGTCACGCAGTTCTGCCTGCAGGCTAGAAAGGCCCAGGCCGAACATTACCGAGAAGAAGATGATCGGCAGCATTTCGCCACGCATCAGCGCTGCGAAGATGTTCGATGGAATCAGGTTGAGCAGGGTTTCGATGAACGCGTGCTCATGCTGCACCTCAGCCGCAGTGGCCTGGTACTTGGAGATGTCCACGGTACCCAGGGTGCTCATGTCGATGCCGGCGCCCGGGTGGAACAGGTTGGCGAGCACCAGACCCACGACGATGGCGATGGTGGTCACCACTTCGAAGTAGATGATGGTCTTCAGGCCGATACTGCCCAGTTTCTTCGCGTCGCCAACCCCGGCGATACCCACGATCAGCGACGAGATCACGATCGGGACGACGATCATCTTGATCAGGCGAATGAAGATGTCACCGGCGGGCTGGAGAACGTTGCTGATCCACCATGCCTTTTCCGCGCTGAAGTGGTTCAGCAGCGCGCCGATTGCAACGCCCAGGACCAGACCGATGACGATCTGCCAGGCGAGGCTCAGTTTTGCCTTCTTCATGTCTTTACCCTTTGTTCTAGTGGTCATGGCACCGGACGAAAACGCCCGTGACAAAGCCATAGGCCAGGTCACGGGCAGCAAATCTTCCTTCCGGCGACTTCATGTAAGGACAGCGCAGGCGAGCGACAGGGCGCTCGTGCCAGCGAAAAAGGCGGCAACTATTGCGATGGCAAAGGGGGAAATCTAATGCCGGAAACGCATACCCCATGCCGTTTACGCATATCGATTTGCACTAAAACAGAGCGTCGGCAAGTGCTTGATTTATAACGTTCGGAATCCCGAACAAGTCCAAACCGCCATATTTCGGCAGATTTGACGGTATGCAAAGCACATGAAAGATGGCCTGTTCGACAATCCGAATGGCGGAAATGACACTTGAAGAAGCGCCATCGAGGTCGAAAAAAAGTTGATGTACGGTCGAGACAAAATGTGTCTTGAGGGAAAAAACGCGCAAGGGAAGGGACGTTTCCTACATGGCTCCTCGGAAGTCAGGTCTGCAAGGTGTCCCTGTGACACCGCCGACCTGATACTTCCGATTCCGCCTTTCCTGACCCGGCCCATTGCTGGAGGCACTCCCTGTACCCCTAGGCCACTCCGGTTCTCTAGCAACCAGAACAGCCCGGCCCCCTGGTCATGTGCTGCCCCTCCTCGGGGCGGCGCATCATAGAAGGCTGAACTATAGAAAGGTTCAGCTTCTATTACGTGACAGTCGATAACCTTTCACCGCAATACCGGCAAAAAATGCTCAGTACCAGTTAGGGTCACGTTTGAGCTGCTCCTGCAGCATCGCCTTCATGCCGTCATCGGGTTTGCCCAGCCAGCGATACTGCGCATGGCGAGTGGGCGATTTGTCGCTGGGCAAACCCTCGGGTACCTCCACGAGCATCCCGTAGGCATCATCCTTGTCCCAGCTGAAGGCCACGATCAGCCGCTTGTAGGTACAGTTGTCCTGTTTTTCACACAGGGGGCCGACCAAGTATTTGTCGCCGTCTTCGGTAACGGCAGACATCTGCTGCTGGGCACTACCGGTCAGATTGACTACCCAATCGGGCAGTCGTTCCTCGCCCTTGATCGTGTCCTGCCAGGTATCCCGATACTCCGGGTCCGAGCCGAGCAACTGGTCGACCCGGACCTGGCCGTCATTGGCCGCCATGGCCGCCGCGCTGCCGCCCAGCAACAGGGCGGCGGCAAGGGCCGAACAAAGCTTCCTGCTCATCTTCAACCTCGTCCACGTCCAAAGAAGAAGGAGGCTACGAACAACACCAGGAAGACAATGAACAGGATCTTGGCGATACCCGTCGCAGCGCCCGCTATACCACCGAAGCCCAGTACGGCAGCGACAATGGCGATGATGAGGAAAGTGATAGCCCAGCTCAGCATGGTAGTTCTCCTTTCTTTTTGCGGAATCGATCGGGTCGGCAGGTCAGAAAACCCAGCGGTCCCGGGGTACGACATTTTCCAGGGTGGCCGGTGAGGCAGTGGCCTGGCCCGCTGGCAGGCGGTCAGCCGCCTGGACCAGGGTGTTGGCACGGGTTGCCTGAATTTGCGTCAACAGGGCAGTTTGAGCTGCCACCTGGTCAGCCAGACGCGCTGTCTGCCAGCTGTAATAGAAGAGGCCAGCAGCCAAGGTCAGCAGCAGCGCCATGCCAAGCGTGAGCATCTGGCGCAAAGGCAGTGCGGCGATCTGTGAGCGGTTGACGGATTGGCGGTTCATGCCGGCTCCTCCTGCTGTAATTTTTGTTCAAACCTGAACAGGTAATTGCAGCCTGCATGCCAGCCTTTTGATTTAATTAAAATCCTTATAAATCAATAACTTACATAATCATCGAGTGAACCGCGAGGACGTATCCTGCACGATGTCGCCTGCAGGGTCGTGCGAATTGCACGATCATCCCTCAACCTTGGTCGCCACCTTGAGCAGGTCGGCATCTACCCCGCGTACGCCGATGATCTGCCGGGCGATCTCCACGGCGATGGTTTTCTGCTCAGCGCTGACCACCTCACCCGACAGCCTGACCATCCCCGATTCGCTGGCCACCTTCAGGTTCAGGCCATCGAGGTTGCGGCTGAAGCGGTAGCTGCTCTGGATCTTGTCGATGATCCAGCTGTCACTCGGCTGCGGCCCGGTTGGCGCCCCCACCGGCGTTTCCCGCGCCTTGGCCATGGCGGCGGTATCGAGGCTGATCAGGTTATTGACCAAGTGCACGCCGTCGGTGGTACGCGCCACCACGCCTGCCAGCTCCTTGGCTTCGGCACTGTCGACCCTGCCGCGCAACGTCACCACGCCGTCGCTGCTCTGTACTTCTATAGGTGCTTTTTCGGTGGTGCGGCTCCACAACAGCCGGGCGCGGATCACCGCCGCCAGGGTGGCGTCCTCCAGGCGCTGGGCGTAGGCACGCTGCTCCAGCGGGCGCTCGACCAGTTGGGCATTGACCTGCAACTGGTTCTCAACGTGTTCGATGCCCCGGGTGGCCCGGGCCACATCTTCGGCCAGCTGCCGCTCGACCTCGCTCTCCACCTCACCGGAAAGCCGCGCCTGCTTGCCGTCCACTTCAACCTTTATACGGAATGGGTCGAGCATGCGGTTCAGTGTCAGGGCGGTTTGCAGGGCACCTTCCAGGCGCGCGTCCTGCACCGGGTCGGCCACGGCCGGGGTGAAAATTGGCAGCAGGGTGGCTGCCAAAACGGCAGTACGCAGGGAAAAGGGCATGGCTGTTCCTCCTTCGTAGGCAAAATCTGAAAAACATCGCAACCAATGTGCCAGTGCGTGCCTCTAAGTAAATCATTGGCAAATAGCGGTTTTTACGTATCGTTTGGCCGTTGGCTAGCATGCAAAGGACAGAATCCTTCAGAATTGACCATGCAACTTGCCCGATTTTTCCCACACTAAATAAAGATCTATCCCTAAGGAGCACAGGAAATGGAATCAGCCCAGGACAACCAAGGCCGCATTCTGCTGGTGGATGACGAGTCCGCGATCCTGCGCACCTTCCGCTACTGCCTGGAAGACGAGGGATACAGCGTGGCCACGGCCAACAGCGCCGCCCAGGCCGAAACCTTGCTGCAGCGACAGGTATTCGACCTGTGCTTCCTCGATTTACGCCTCGGTGAAGACAACGGCCTCGATGTGCTGGCGCAGATGCGTATCCAGGCCCCGTGGATGCGCGTGGTGATCGTTACCGCGCACTCGGCGATCGACACTGCGGTAGACGCGATTCAGGCCGGCGCTGCCGACTACCTGGTCAAACCGTGCAGCCCCGACCAGTTGCGCCTGGCCACGGCCAAGCAACTGGAGGTGCGCCAGCTTTCAGCGCGCCTGGAAGCCCTGGAAGGTGAAGTCCGCAAACCCAAGGACGGCCTCGACTCCCATAGCCCCGCCATGATGGCGGTGCTTGAAACCGCCCGCCAGGTCGCCACCACCGACGCCAACATCCTCATCCTGGGCGAGTCCGGCACCGGTAAGGGCGAGCTGGCACGGGCGATCCATGGCTGGAGCAAGCGTGCACGCAAAGCCTGCGTGACCATCAACTGCCCGTCGCTTAACGCCGAGCTGATGGAAAGCGAGCTGTTCGGCCATACCCGTGGCGCCTTCACCGGCGCGAGCGAAAGCACCTTGGGGCGGGTCAGCCAGGCAGATGGTGGCACGCTGTTCCTCGACGAGATCGGCGATTTCCCGCTGACCTTGCAGCCCAAACTGCTGCGCTTCATCCAGGACAAGGAATACGAACGCGTAGGCGACCCGGTCACCCGACGTGCAGATGTGCGTATTCTGGCCGCTACCAACCTGAACCTCGAAGAGATGGTGCGCGAAAGCCGCTTCCGTGAAGACCTGCTGTACCGCCTGAACGTCATCACACTGCACCTGCCACCGCTGCGCGAGCGCAGTGAGGACATCCTCACCCTGGCGGACCGCTTCCTGGCCCGCTTCGTCAAGGAATACTCCCGCCCCGCTCGCGGGTTCAGTGACGAGGCACGCTCGGCCCTGCTCAACTACCGATGGCCTGGCAACATTCGCGAACTGCGCAACGTGGTGGAACGGGCCAGCATCATTTGCCCGCAGGAACGCGTGGAAATCAGCCATCTGGGCATGGGCGAACAACCCGCCAGCAATGCCCCGCGCGTGGGCGCCGCCCTGAGCCTGGATGAGCTGGAGCGCGCCCATATCGGCGCCGTGCTGGCCGCCAGCGACACCCTGGACCAAGCCGCCAAGACCTTGGGCATCGATGCTTCAACCCTGTACCGCAAGCGCAAGCAGTACAACCTATGAAGTGGCCACCCATGAAGCTGCGCACGCGGCTTTTCCTCAGCATCTCGGCGCTGGTGACCGTGGCATTGCTAGGGCTCCTGCTGGGCCTGGTCAGCGTGCTGCAGATGGCCACAGTGCAACAGCAGCTGGTGCGTGAAACCACCCATGCCCTGGAAGTGGGCCTGAAGTTGCGCCAGAACCTGGGCGAACAGCTGACCCTGATCCTGGATGAAGACACCGCCCCGGAAAGCCTGCGGCTGCTACAGGAAAACTTCCAGGCCCTGCTCAATCAAGGGCTGGAGCAAGGCGGTGAACGCACCGGTTTCAGCAAGGCCAGCAGCAATTACCAGGCCTTCCTCCAGGCCTATCGCGACAGCGCCGCACCCGCTCGCAGCATGGGTCTCGATCAGCCGTTGGGGGCCGCATTCAACCAGGTCCGCAGCGACCTGATCGATTCCCACAAGCAGGCATTGGACCTGATTACCCGTAGCGAGGAACGCACCCGTGACCGAGCCTTGCTGGTCAGCGGTGTACTGGGCCTGATGGGCCTGGTGGTGCTGGTACTGGGCTTCATCACCGCGCACAACATCGCCCGGCGTTTCGGCCAGCCGATCGAAGCCTTGGCCAAGGCGGCCGACCAGCTGGGCAAAGGCAATTTCGACGTCACCTTGCCGGTCACTCAGGCGTCCGAGCTCAACCAGCTGACCCGTCGCTTTGGCCTGATGGCCGATGCCTTGCGCAAGCACCAGGCCACCAACGTTGACGAACTGCTGGCTGGTCAGCAACGTCTACAGGCCGTGCTCGACAGCATTGACGACGGTCTGCTGATCATCGACCGCCAAGGCCGCCTCGAGCACCTCAACCCGGTAGCGCAGCGCCAGCTGGGCTGGAACGACAGCCGCGTCGGCAGCAGCCTCGCAGAAGCCTTGCAGCGCCCCGAGCTTGAGCAACAGCTGCGCCAGGTGCTACGCGGAGGCAACCTCGACCGCCCACCTGACGATTTGAACATGGAGGTTGATGAAGAATCACGCCTGCTCACCTACAGCCTGACCCCGGTCAGCCACCCGCAGGGGCCAATCCTGGGTGCGGTGATGGTGCTGCACGATGTGACCGAGCAAAGGGCCTTCGAGCGGGTGCGCAGCGAGTTCGTGCTGCGCGCCTCCCACGAACTGCGTACCCCGGTGACTGGCATGCACATGGCCTTCGGCCTGTTGCGCGAGCGGGTAAAATTCCCGCCCGAGGCGCGCGAGAACGACCTGTTGGAAACCATCGGCGAAGAAATGCAGCGCCTGACCCAGCTGATCAACGACCTGCTGAACTTCTCGCGCTACCAGAGCGGGCTGCAGAAGCTGGACCTGGCCCCATGCTCCCTCGACGAGCTGCTTGAGCGGGCGCGACTGCGGTTTGCGGAGCAGGCAGCGCACAAGCAGATCGAATTGACCATGGAACTGGAAGCGCCGCTGCCGCGCATCCAGGCCGATGCCGCCCAGCTGGACCGCGTGCTGGACAACCTGCTGCACAACGCCGTCCGCCATACTGCCAACGGCGGGCGTATCCGCCTGCATGCCCGGCGGCATGCGGAACGGGTCATCATCAGTGTCGAGGACAACGGCGAGGGCATCGCCTATGGGCAGCAGGGGCGCATCTTCGAACCCTTCGTGCAGGTAGGTCGCAAGAAAGGCGGCGCTGGGCTGGGGCTGGCATTGTGCAAGGAGATCGTCCAGCTGCACGGCGGTCGCATGGGTGTATTTTCCCGACCGGGGCAGGGGACCCAGTTCTACATGGCGTTGCCGGTCTGAATGCGGTAACGCGCCTATACCCGCCGCGGGAGGTGCCCGCGGGTCACCAGCTCGGCAAATTGCCGGGCGTTCAGAGGCCGGGCAAACAGCCAGCCCTGGCCATAGTTGACCCCCTCGCTGTTCAGCAGCACCGCCTGGTCCTCGAACTCGATCCCTTCGGCGATCACCCGCAGGTGCAGGTCATGGGCCATGCGGATGATATGGGGGGCAACGCCGCTGCTGGCGGCATCATGGCCCAGGGCATCGATGAACGCCTTGTCGATTTTCAGGCAGTCCACCGGCAAGGTCTGCAGGTAGGCCAGGCTGCAATAACCCGTACCAAAATCGTCGATCAGCACCTGATGCCCCACGGCGCGCAGCGCCTGCAGGTTGTCACGGGCTACCACCACATCGATCAGGCCACGCTCGGTCACCTCAAAGGCAATCTGGCTGGGCGCCACTCGATGCAAGGCCAACAGGCGGGCCGCCACCCGACCAATACGCGGCACCATCACATCGCATGCCGCCAGGTTTATCGATATGTACAGTTTGGGGTGCGAGCGCAGTAGCTGCCCAAGCTGTTCAAGCACCCGTTGCAGGACAAAATCGGTGATCTGGCGAATCTGCCCGGTGTTCTCCGCCAGCGGAATAAACAAGTCCGGGCTGGTCAGGGTGCCGTCCGGTCGACGCCAGCGCACCAGCGCCTCGGCACCCACGCAACGCCGGCTGTCGAGCTCGATGATTGGCTGATAGAGCACCTGCAGCTCGCCACGGCGCAAGGCATTCTGCAACTCCGAGCTCATCGACCGTCGTTGCAGGATCAACTGGAGTACCAGCCAACCGATGCAGCAGGCCGCCAGCACGCTACCGGGGAACAGCAACCAGAGCATGCCGTTCATCCTCAGCGGCAGGCTCGCCCTCGGGGCTATCAGCACCAGCTGGTAATCCGGCGACTTGGTCGGCATTCGGTAGATCAGCCGATCACTGAGTTCCAGCAATGACTTGTGGCCGTTCGACCATGCGGAGGGCGGTGGCCATACCTGGGGCGGGCCGAGTACCGGAATGGCCCGGGCACCGTTGTCCAGCACCACCACCAGGCTGCCGCCCGGGGGCAGATCGACCACGTCGGTCAGGTGCCCGCGCGAGGTGGAGACCACGAACTTGCCCCGGCCCAGCATGAGTGCAGCCAGGTTCTCGTTGGGTTCGGTGGTGGTGTTCAACCAGTAGCTGTAGGTCGGCCCCTGAATGTCGGGTGCCCGCAGAGGTTCGAACGCCCGCTCATCGCCACGGTTGGAGCAGGCGACATCACCGTCCACATAAGCCGCTTCATAAATGAACCGCGAGCTCAGGCCCACTTGTTGCAACGCCGCCAGCATCGCCGGGCTGCAGCCACGCAAGGGCTGCGCCTGCAACAGGTCGACCCCTTCACGCAACTGGCCAAACACTTGTTCGAGGCGGTCGAGAAATCGCTCGCCCTGGGCGTTCATCTGCTCGCTCTCGCTTTGCTTCATCTGTTGCAGGGCAATGCCAATGCTGGCAGAGAGCAACAGGGCGGCGCTGGCCAGCGCTGCCAAGGAGGCCAGCATCCAGGGACGGTAAAAAATTTGGCGCAGCAGGGTGATGATGGCTGACATCAAAGGCATCCAGTTGATAACTAAGGTATAGCAACTGAATCGAGAATCACCCTCACCGTTTGGCGCTTATCCGCAGTTTACGCAGGCCGTTGCAGGAGCGGCCTTGTCGCGAACGGGCTGCAAAGCCCCCGGGATCTCAGCTTTTGCCTGGTCACCGGGGCCGCTTTGGGGCCCGTTCGCGACACAAGGCCGCTCCTGCAGGGCTCAGCGCATGCGGTTAAGCACCTGCAGCATCGCTGCCGTCTGCGCATCCGGCATGCCGTCGAAGCGCTGAGGGCGGAAGCGCATCTGGAACGCGGCAATCACATGCCGGGTGGCCACATCCAGCACCCCGGTCTGCTCGATTTGATAGCCAAACCGCACCAGCTCCTGCTGGTACCAGCCAATGCCTGGCGGGTTGACGCTGAAGTAGGCCTGCTGCCGCGCCACAGCGTTGGCATCCGGCCAGATACCCAGCCCGGCATCAGCCAGGCGCTTCCACGGGAACAGCGGCCCCGGGTCCAGCTTGCGCAACGGGGCAATATCGCTGTGGCCGATGATGTGCCGCGGCTCGATGTTGTTGCGTTTGACAATGTCCTTGAGCAGCGCGATCAGCGATTGCACCTGCGCTTCGCTGTAAGGGTGCCAGACCCGGCCGTTCGGTGTGTCGGTAAACCCCGGATTGACGATCTCGATCCCAATGGACGAGGAGTTCAGCCAGGTGCGCCCCTGCCACTGGCTGTCACCGGCATGCCAGGCACGGCTGTTCTCATCCACCAGTTGATACACCGTCGCCGGGCCGTCGCCGATCAGGTAATGGCTGCTGACCTCACCATGGGTAAGCAACGCCAGGGAGCGCTCCAGCGAAGCATTGGTGTAATGCAGGACAACGAACTGGATGCGGTTGTCCTGGTTGGCCGAGGGGTGGCTGCGGTCAATGCGCAGGCCCGTCGAGCAACCGGCGATAGACAACAGCAGAAAGGGGATCAGCGTTTTTTTTAGCGTAGAAAGCACGTCAGTGGCCTCAGCGAATCAGCGCTACAGTATAACGTGCTCCCCATGGCCGCGCTTACCGTGGGTCAGTGTTTGCAGGCTAGCCCTGTTCGACCAGGTTGCGGCCCTGCTCCTTGGCCCGGTACAGCGCCGCATCGGCGCGCTTGAGTACCTGGTCGGCGCGCTCCCCGGAGCGAAAAGCAGCCAGGCCGATGGAGGTGGTAATGACCACCCGCTCGCCCTTGAAGTGGAACGGGCAGGCTTCCACCGTGGCCCGCATGACTTCCGCCACTTGGGCAGCGGCAGCCGGCGACCTTTGAGGGAGCAGCAGGACGAATTCCTCACCACCGAAACGGGCGATGAAGTCACGACCCTGCAGGCGCTTGCGTAACTGGTCCGCAACAATCTTCAGTACCTTGTCACCCGCCAGGTGCCCATAACTGTCGTTGATGCGTTTGAAGTGATCCAGGTCGAGGATAGCCATGGCCAGATGGCCGCCGTTCTCTTGCCATTCGACCATTTCGCGCTCTACCCGCTCACTCCAGGCCGCGCGGTTGGGCAGGCCGGTCAGGGGGTCAAGCAGGGCTTTCTGGCGCTGCTCTTCCAGGTGCTCGCGGTAACCGAGCGCTTCGTGCTCCATGTTTGCCACCCGCTCGGACAGGCCTTGCAGGCGCCCCGCCAGCTCTTGCTCGCGGCGATCCCGTTCGTGCTTGTGCTCGTCCATGGTGACCAGCAGGCCTTCCAGGCGGTTTTCCAGGATGTGCTTGAGGCTATCGACGTCAGCGGCGCCCTGCACACTGGTTTGCAACCCATCGACATGCTCACGCAACTGGGTATCCAGCTCGCGAGCGGCAAAGCTGTTGTCGGCGTGGCCGGCGCTGGCCTCGTGCAGGTGGCTCTGGAACCCTTCCAGGCGCTCATTGAGCTGTTGCAGATAAGTTTCGAATTCGTGCTGGCCACTGTCAGTGATCGCCAGCATGAGCACGGCAAGGTCATCCAGCACCGGGATCAGCTCGTACCAGTTCAGGCCACGGGCAACTCGCTCGCGCATTTCCAGCGCCTGAGCCTTGTGCCGTTCGGGCAGGCTCAGGTCATCGAGCAGGCCGATCAGGGTCTTTTCGATGTGCGCCGCAACCTGGCTGTACGGCGGTTCAACCGCGTAGGGCAGGGCATAGGGGCCGTCTTCGCCGAAGGTTTCTTCGAGCGTGGGTGCCGGCTGTGCTTCTGCCAGAGGTTCCCTGACGTCAGCCCCCAGGTCGGGCGCATCATCCTGCGGCAGCTGGGCGGCTGATGTTTCAATTGTTTCAATCAGCGCCGGGCCAGACACCTCCAGATCCGGTTCGGGCAACCCGATCGCTTCGGCGGCCGAAGCGGAAAGCGGTTGCAGCGCATCCACATCGTCACGCTGCGGGGCTTCGGTACTGGCCTGTACAGCCTGGGGCGCCTCAGCAACAGGCATCGGCACAGGCTCGCCTTGTGGGTCGTCCTCACGGCTGCCAAACAACCGTTGCAAAAAGCCGGGCCGGGCTTCGTCCGCCTGTTTGCCAAGGGCCGACAGTGCAAGCCCCTGCAGGCCGCTCAGCTCGCCCAAAAGCGGCGGCAGATCGCGGGACTGGGCAACCCCACCATCGAGTTTTTTTGCCAGCTTTTTCAACGGCCGCGAGATATCGCTGGGCAGCGGTAAGCCTTGCAGCTGGCCGACCAGCGCGGCCAACGCATCGCTGACCTGATTCATGCGGGTTTCCCGGCGCTGTTCGGAGTCCAGCACCGCTTTTTCCAGGCGCGGAATCAACCCGGCGAGGCCAGCATCCATGTTGTCGCTGCGAATAACCTCGCGCATCTCCTTCATGCACGCGTCCACCACCTTGTCACTGCCTTCGGCAGCCAGGGTGCTGCGCACCAGACCACGACGCAGCAGGTCGAGACGGGCGTCCCAGCGGCGTTCGAGCTTTTCTTGCTGCTCGATGCTTTTAAGGTATTTTTCTTTCCAGCGCTCAGCGTCTTCAGTCATGCCGGGGTCCGCAAACGGTGATGGCAATTAGCTCAAGGCCGGCAGCGTATCCACAGTCAATGCATCAGGCAATCGAATCTCGACAGCAACGGGAAGGTGGTCGGAAATTGGCCGCGCCAACACCTCGACACGCTCCAGCGTGAGGCTTGGGCTGAGCAGGATATGGTCCAGGCAACGCTGCGGACGCCAGCTGGGGAAGGTTGCCTCGACTTGCGGGGCAATCAGGCCCAGATCGCGCAACGGCGAGTGCTCCAGCAGGTCGGCGGCATGGGTATTCATGTCGCCCATCAGCACCTGGTGGCGGTAACCGCCAATCAGCTCGCGGATGTAACCCAGTTGCAGGGCGCGGGTCTTGGCTCCTAGCGCCAGGTGCATCATCACCACGATCAGGGCGTCTTCACCTTCACCAAAACGCACCAGGATCGCCCCACGGCCGGCCGGGCCGGGCAACGGGTGATCTTCGAGCAGTTGCGGCTTCAGCCGGCTGAGAACGCCATTGCTGTGCTGGGCAAAACGCCCAAGGTTGCGGTTGAGCTGCTGATACCAATAAGGGAAGGCCCCCAGTTGGGCAAGGTGTTCGACCTGGTTGACGTAGCCCGAGCGCATGCTGCCACCGTCGGCTTCCTGCAAGGCCACCAGGTCGAAGTCGGCCAGCAATTCACCAATCTTCTGCAGGTTGCCGGCACGCCCGTTGTGCGGCAGCAAGTGCTGCCAGCTGCGGGTCAGGTAATGCCGGTAGCGCTCGGTGCTGATGCCGACCTGAATGTTGAAACTGAGCAGCCGCAGTCGACCATCCTCGGGCAGGCCGGAGGCCTGCAGGTGATGCTCGTTGACCTGCGGCTGGTGCAGGCCAATGCCACGCGTGGTTCTGAAGCGGGGCATGGGTTACGCCGCCTACTTGGCGGCGCGCTCCTTGGCGATCAGTTGGTCGGCGACGTCCAGCACCTCTTTCGGCCCGCCTGCGGTACCCAGGTCGAAGCGGTACTTGCCGTTGACGACCATGCTCGGTACGCCGGTGATTTCATACTTCTTCGCCAGTTCCTTGGCCTGGTTGACCTGGCCCTTGATGGCGAACGAGTTGAAGGTGGCCAGGAACTTGTCCTTGTCCACACCTTGGGTGGCGAGGAAGTCAGCCATGTCCTGCGGGTCGGTCAGGCGCTTTTTCTGGTTCTGGATGGCGTCGAACACCGCGGCGTGCACCTTGTGCTCGACGCCCATGGCTTCGAGGGTCAGGAACATCTGGCCATGAGCGTCCCATGGGCCGCCAAACATGGCCGGTACGCGCTTGAAGTTGACATCCTGTGGCAGTTTTTCAACCCAGGGGTTGATGACCGGCTCGAAGTGGTAGCAATGTGGGCAGCCGTACCAGAACAGCTCGACCACTTCGATCTTGCCAGGCACGGAAACCTGAACAGGGTTGCTCAGCTCGAAGTATTCCTTGCCAGCAACAGGCTCGGCGGCCTGGACGGCAGTCATACCCAATACGCTGGCAGCGACCAGCGCGGCGCTGAGAATCAGTTTACGCATGCTTTACTCCTGAGCAGTCATAGGTCGCCACGACCCTACCTGCACTGAGACAGGCCGGGAAGGGATCGAGTTCTGTAGTGTAACGGCTGCGGACTGAAAAAAGGGCGGCCCGGCCGCCCTTTCATCATTGGCCTACAACATTAACCGAAAGTTAATGCAGGCCCTGGATGTAGCTGGCCAACGCCTCGATGTCGTGGTTGCTCAGCTTGCCGGCAATGGTGCGCATGGTCATGGCATCACCATCGTTGGTGCGGTTGCCTTCGCGGAAGTCCGTGAGCTGCTTGGTCACGTACTGCGAGTGCTGGCCGCTCAGGTGCGGGAAGCCGGCCAAAGCAATACCTGCGCCGTTGGGGGAGTGGCAACCGGTGCAGGCAGGCATGCCTTTCTCCAGGTCGCCGCCATTGAACAGCGCACGGCCACGTTCGACCAGCTTGGGATCGGCGGCACCCACGCTGCCTTTCTGGCTGGAGAAATAGGCGGCGATGTCGGCAAGGTCCTGGTCGTTGAACGCGGCCAGCATGCCGGTCATCTCCAGCACCGTGCGCTTGCCCGACTTGATATCGTGCAGTTGTTTTTCAAGGTAACGCTGGCCTTGGCCGGCCAGTTTAGGGAAGTTCGGTGCCAGGCTATTGCCGTCGGGGTTGTGGCAGGCGCCACAGACGGCCGTCTTGGCCTGACCGGCGGCGGCATCGCCCTTGACAGTTTGCGCAGCAGTGGCCGCACCTGCGACACCCAGGGTCAACAGCAGACTCACGACTAGTTTGTTCATCAGCTAATCCAACACGGCTAAGGGTGAAATGTTATGTATCGGGACTGCCGCTCATCCAAAGGATGACCAAACGGTAGTCCTCGGCACTGCAGTCCATGCACAATCCACGCGGCGGCATAGCCTTGAAACCCTGGGTCACGTGCTTCACCAGTACATCCATGCCTTGCGCCAGCCTTGGCTCCCATGCTGCCCGGTCACCCTGTCTGGGTGCCTGTGGCAACTGCCCGGTGTGACAGGCCGCACACGTGCGGTTGTACAACACCTCGGGATCCTGTGTAGCCTGTGCGCTGAAAACCGGCAGGAACATACCGACAGCAAGCAGCCATTTCGCCATGCGGAACGACCTTCAGGGTTGGGGGCCGCGCTGCGTTCTGATGCGCGAGCTATTGTTCGACACCCCATGCCCGTTCTCCTTCGCTGGGAGAATGAGCACACAAAAACTGGGGCATTATATACTTCCGCCATCCAAACGGAAACGACACCGCTTGCCAGGCTCGGGCCTTCAGAGTCAGGCAACACCCACATCGGATATCCCATGCAAGTCAAGAACCCCATCCTCGGCCTCTGCCAGAAAGCCACATTCGCCCTCAGCGCTGCCAAGGTCGAACAATGCCCGGACGACCAGGGTTACGAGGTGGCTTTTGCCGGCCGCTCCAATGCCGGCAAATCCAGCGCCCTCAACACCCTGACCCATGCCAGCCTGGCGCGCACCTCGAAAACCCCCGGGCGCACCCAACTGCTGAATTTCTTCAGTCTGGACGATGAACGGCGTTTGGTCGACCTGCCGGGCTACGGTTATGCAAAAGTGCCGATCCCGCTCAAGCAACACTGGCAAAAACACCTGGAAGCCTACCTGGGCAGCCGTGAGTGCCTGCGCGGCGTGATTCTGATGATGGACGTGCGCCACCCGATGACCGACTTCGACAAAATGATGCTCGACTGGGCCAAGGCCAGCCATATGCCCATGCATATTCTGCTGACCAAGGCCGACAAGCTGACCCACGGCGCGGGCAAGAACACCCTGCTGAAAGTGCAGTCGGAAATCCGCAAGGGCTGGGGCGATGGCGTGACCATCCAGCTGTTTTCGGCACCCAAGCGCCTGGGCGTGGAAGACGCCTACCGCGTGCTGGCGGGCTGGATGGAGCTGGAAGACAAGCCTGCTGTTTGAGGGCCCTATCGCCGGCAAGCCAGCTCCCACAGGTTCAACACAGGCCTCAAGGGAAGTGATACCCCTGTGGGAGCTGGCTTGCCGGCGATGAGGCCGGTACGGTCGACCCAAATTCCGGGCAAAAAAAACCCCGGACTTCGTATGGGGAGGGGGAAGTTCGGGGTCCAAGTCCGGACCGCTAGGGCGGGGTCCAGATATCTGCCAACACTTAACACAACATAGGAGCATCGAAGGGCTTCACCAGCCATTCAGTTACTCTGAGTTCCGCTTCACCGGTTTAGTTCCGAAGCCCTGAAAACTATTTGCGATAGTTTCATGAAACTTCCATACCGACGGCACTGAGCAGTGCCAGGATCCGCGTCACTACGCCGCAGATCCTACACAGCTTTCCGCGCTCAATCAGTGAGCTTCGTCCCAATTCGCACCAATTCCTGCCTCCACCAGCAGCGGCACATCCAGTTGTGCGGCCTGGCTCATGTGCTGGCGAATTTCATCTTTCACCTGCTGCACCAGGTCCTCACGCACCTCCAGGACCAATTCGTCGTGTACCTGCAGGATCACCCGGGCATCCAGCCCGCTCTCGCTCAGCCAGTTATCCACATTGACCATGGCCCGCTTGATGATATCGGCGGCAGTGCCCTGCATCGGCGCGTTGATCGCCGTACGCTCCGCGCCTTTGCGCAGGGCCGGGTTCTTGGCGTTGATGTCTGGCAGGTACAGGCGGCGGCCGAACAGGGTTTCGACAAATCCTTGCTCGGCGGCCTGGGCACGGGTGCGCTCCATGTAGGCCAGCACGCCCGGATAGCGGGCGAAGTAGCGGTCGATGTAGTCCTGCGACTGCTTGCGGTCGACACCGATCTGCTTGGCCAGCCCAAAGGCGCTCATCCCGTAGATAAGGCCGAAGTTGATGGCCTTGGCTTTACGGCGCTGGTCGGTGGTGACGTCTTCCAGGGCCACACCGAACACTTCCGCCGCCGTTGCCCGGTGCACATCGAGGTCGTTGCGGAAGGCGTGCAGCAGGCCTTCGTCCTTGGCCAGATGAGCCATGATGCGCAGTTCGATCTGCGAATAGTCCGCCGCCAGCAGTTTGTAACCCGGGCTGGCAATGAACGCCTGGCGAATACGCCGGCCTTCGGCGGTACGAATCGGGATGTTCTGCAGGTTCGGGTCGCTCGACGACAGCCGGCCGGTGGCTGCCACTGCCTGCTGATAGGAGGTATGGATACGCCCGGTGCGGGGGTTGATCTGGCCCGGCAGCTTGTCGGTGTAGGTGCTCTTGAGCTTGCTCAGGCTGCGGTACTGCATCAGTACCTCAGGCAGTGGATAACCGAGCAAGGCCAGCTCATCGAGCACGGCTTCGGCAGTGGATGGCTGGCCCTTGGCGGTCTTGCTCAGCACCGGCATGCCTAGCTTGTCGTAAAGGATCGCGCCCAGCTGCTTGGGTGAACCGAGGTTGAACTCTTCACCGGCCAGCGCGTAGGCGCGCTGCTCCAGTTCGGCCATCTTCACGCCCAGTTCACCGCTTTGCACATGCAGCAGCGCAGCATCGACCAGCGCTCCCTGGCGTTCGATCTTGGCCAGCACCGGCACCAGCGGCATCTCGATGTCCATCAGCACCGGCTGCAGGCTAGGCGTCTGTGCCAGGCGCGCCTGCAACGCCTGGTGCAGGCGCAGGGTAATGTCGGCGTCTTCGGCAGCGTAGGGGCCGGCCTTGTCCAGGTGGATCTGGTTGAAGGTCAGCTGCTTGGCGCCCTTGCCGGCGATGTCCTCGAAGGCAATGGTGGTGTGGTCGAGGTACTTCTGCGCCAGGCTATCCATGTCATGACGGGTGGCGGTGGAGTTCAGCACGTACGACTCGAGCATGGTGTCGTAGGCCACGCCACGCATTTCGATGGCGGGTGAGCCATTGGCGAGGATGTTGATGTCGTACTTGGCGTTCTGCCCGACCTTGGCCTTGGCCGGGTCTTCCAGCAACGGTTTCAGTGCCAGCAATACGGCCTCACGGTCCAGCTGGGCCGGTGCACCTTCATAGTCGTGGGCCAACGGCACATAAGCCGCCTCATGGGGCGCGACAGCGAAAGACAGGCCAACCAGCTGCGCCTTCTGGGCGTCAAGGCCGGTAGTTTCGGTATCGAAGGCGAACAGCGGCGCCTGGCGCAGCTTTTCCAGCCAGGCTTCAAAACGGGCTTGGTCAAGAATGGTTTCATACTGCGGCTCGACCTTGGCTGCCGGCTCTTCGACCGGCGCAACGTCATCGCCAGCCCTTGCGGCATCACGCTGCACCTCGGCAACCCAGCTCTTGAACTCCATCTCGGTGTACAACGCCAGCAACGCCTCACGATCAGGCTCACCGCAGACCAACGCCTCGACCTCGACATCCAGTGGCACGTCTACCTTGATGGTAGCCAGCTCGTAGGACAGGAACGCCGCATCGCGGTGTTCCTCCAGCTTGGCCGGCAGGGTCTTGGCACCGCGAATGGCCAGTGCCGGCACCTTGTCCAGATTGGCGTACAGGTCGCTGAGGCCGCCGCCAATACCGGTCAGCAGGCCCACAGCGGTTTTTTCGCCAACGCCGGGTACGCCGGGGATGTTGTCGACCTTGTCGCCCATCAGCGCCAGGAAGTCGATGATATGTTCCGGGCCGACGCCAAATTTCTCGTGCACGCCAGCCACGTCCAGCACGCTACCGGTCATGGTGTTGACCAAGGTAATGTGCCCGTCCACCAGCTGCGCCATGTCCTTGTCGCCGGTCGAGATGATCACCGGGCGGCCCTGGGCGGCGCTGCTGCGCGCCAGGGTGCCAATCACGTCATCAGCTTCGACACCCTCGACGCACAGCAGCGGGTAGCCAAGTGCCCGCACGCTGGCATGCAGCGGCTCGACCTGCACCCGCAGGTCGTCAGGCATGCTTGGGCGGTTTGCCTTGTACTCTGCGAACATGGCATCGCGGAATGTGCCGCCCTTGGCGTCGAATACCACCGCGAACAAGCTGTCCGGGTACTGCTTGCGCAGGCTCTTGAGCATGTTCAGCACACCCTTCACCGCACCGGTCGGCATGCCCTTGGACGTGGTCAGCGGCGGCAGCGCGTGGAAGGCGCGGTACAGGTAGGAGGAACCGTCCACCAGGACGAGGGGGGCTTGGCTCATGAGCAGAATCAACCTTTTCGACGGGTCCGGCGCTAGAATAGCCAGAATCATTGACGACAAAGGGACTAGGTTATCATGCGTACACTCAATCGCCTGTTACTGCTCGGCCTGTTGGCAACCACGCCAGTCGTCACCCTGGCGGCGGACGACGCCCCCTCGGCCGATCCCGAGGTGACCATTCGCACGGAAGGCGACAAAACCATCCAGGAGTACCGGCAGAACGGGTTCCTGTATGCGATCAAGATCACGCCGAAAAACGGCAAGCCTTATTTTCTGGTGCGCGCTGATGGCACTGATGCCAATTTCATTCGATCCGACCAGCCGGACATGCTGATTCCGTCCTGGAAGATTTTCGAGTGGTAATCTGACGCGCACCGTTCACATCAACCCGGCACTTCCCGGCGGAAGTGCCCGTATGGGCAAATTTTCATCATGTCAGTCTTCACCCCCGTGACCCGGCCTGAGCTGGAAACCTTTCTGGCACCGTATGAGCTGGGCCGTCTGCTCGACTTCCAGGGCATTGCCGCCGGCACCGAGAACAGCAATTTCTTCGTCAGCCTCGAACAGGGGGAGTTCGTCCTGACGCTGATCGAGCGTGGGCCAAGCGAAGACATGCCGTTCTTCATAGAACTGCTAGACACCCTGCACGACGCTGACATGCCGGTGCCCTATGCCGTTCGTGACCGCGACGGCAACGGCCTGCGCGAGCTGTGTGGCAAGCCGGCGTTGCTGCAGCCACGGCTGTCGGGCAAGCACATCAAGGCGCCCAACAACCAGCACTGCGCCCAGGTCGGCGAGCTGCTGGCGCACATTCACCTGGCCACCCGCGAGCACATCATCGAGCGCAAGACCGACCGTGGCCTGGACTGGATGCTGGCTTCGGGTGCCGAGTTGTTGCCACGCCTGTCCGCCGAGCAAGCCGCACTGCTGCAGCCGGCACTGCAAGAGATCAGCGCGCACAAGGCGCAGATCCTGGCTTTGCCGCGGTCCAACCTGCATGCCGATCTGTTCCGCGACAACGTGATGTTCGAAGGCACCCACCTGACCGGTGTGATCGACTTCTACAACGCCTGCTCCGGGCCGATGCTGTATGACATCGCCATCACCGTGAACGACTGGTGCCTGGACGAGCAGGGCGCAGTGGATGTACCGCGTGCCCAGGCACTGCTGGCAGCCTATGCGGCGCTGCGGCCGTTCACTGCCGCCGAAGCCGAGCTGTGGCCGGAAATGTTGCGCGTGGGCTGCGTGCGGTTCTGGCTGTCGCGCCTGATTGCGGCAGAATCGTTCGCCGGGATGGATGTGATGATCCATGACCCGAGCGAGTTCGAAGTGCGCCTGGCGCAGCGCCAGCAAGTGGCCTTGCACCTGCCATTCGCCCTCTAGACCGCGTCTGCTTCTTCGCGGGCACGCCCGCTCCCACAGGGATAACACAACCCTGAAAGTTATCGTTGTTTCTGTGGGAGCGGGCATGCCCGCGAAGAGGCAGGTACAGGCTTAGAGCTGTTCCAGGCACCCCGCCAGCTCACCACCCAGCTTCTCAAGCAAGCGCTCATACCCTTTGCCATCCACCGGGTCGGTACCGCCGAGTGCATCCAGCTCGGCCAGACGCACCGGCAGCCCGGCAGTCAGGGTCTCGGCCAGGCGCGGTCGCAATGGCGGTTCGCTGAACACGCACGTCTTGCCCACTTCCTGCAGGCGCTTGCGCATGGCCGCTACATGTTGCGCCCCAGGCTGCACCTCGGACGCCACGCTGAACACGCCGGCGTGCTTCAAGCCATACTCAGCTTCGAAATAATCGAACGCTTCGTGGAACACGAAGTACGGCTTGTCGGCAATACCGGCCACCCGCGCCTTGATACGCTCATCCAAAGCATCCAGGCGTTCGTCGAAGGCCTTGAGGTTGTTTTGGTAGCGGGCAGCATTAGCCGGGTCGACCTGGGCCAGGTCAGACGCCATTTTTGCCGCGATTACCCGCGCGTTGACCGACGATAGCCACAAATGAGCATCCAGGCTGCCCGGGCGGTGATCGTGGTCATGATCGTCGTGATCCTCTTCCTCATGGGAATGGCTGTCCTCACCAAAGTGGCGCAGCTTCATGCCGGTCAGCGACTGCACAGCCACCGTCGCCTTGCTACGGCTCGCCAGTACCCGAGGCAGGAAATTCTCCATGTCCGGGCCGATCCAGTACAGCAGGTCGGCATCACCTACCCGCCGCACATCGGAGGGGCGCAATGCATAGTGGTGCGGCGAGGCACCTGGCGGCAGCAATACGTCAGGGCTGCCTACGCCATCCTGCACGGCGGCGGCAATCTGCTGCAGGGGCTTGATACTGGTGAGCACACGCACATCGGCGTGAGCGGAAAATGCGATGAAAGCGACAAACAGAGCTAGGAATCGGGACACGGTGGATACTCGAGTCGTCAGAAACAGGTAACATAATAACGTCTCCATCCAGAACCGTCGCTGCCCATGTCCATCACGCCGCTGGCCAACCGTCCTCACGATCACTCCCATTGCGTACACAGCGCACTGGCTGAAGCCGACGCCTTGTGCACCCGCCAAGGCCTGCGCCTGACCGCGCTACGCCGCCGTGTGCTGGAGCTGGTGTGGCAAAGCCACAAGCCGCTGGGCGCCTATGACATTCTCGCCGTGCTCAGCGAGCAGGACGGCCGCCGTGCCGCCCCGCCCACGGTATACCGCGCGCTGGATTTCCTGCTGGAAAACGGCCTGGTCCACCGCATCGCCTCGCTCAACGCCTTCATCGGCTGCAGCCACCCCGAGCACGTGCACCAGGGCCAGTTCCTTATTTGCCGGGCCTGCCATGTGGCCATCGAGCTGGAGCAGAGCAGCATCAGCGAGGCCATCATCAGCAGCGCCAAAGGCGTGGGCTTTGCGGTCGAGACCCAGACCGTGGAAGTGGTCGGCCTGTGCGGCAGCTGCCGGAGCGCGGCATGAGCGATGCCCTGATCCGTCTTGAGCAGGTCGGCGTCACCTATGGCGGCGAGGCGGTGCTCGACAGCATCGACCTGTCGGTCGCCCCCGGCCAGATCGTCACCCTGATCGGCCCCAACGGGGCGGGCAAGACGACCTTGGTCCGTGCCGTACTCGGGCTGCTCAAGCCGCACCGCGGCAAGGTATGGCGCAAGCCGAAGCTGCGCATTGGCTACATGCCGCAAAAGATTCAGGTCGATGCCACGCTGCCGCTGTCGGTGCTGCGCTTTTTGCGCCTGGTGCCCGGCGTAGACCGTGCAGCAGCCTTGTCGGCGCTACAGGAGGTAGGCGCCGAACAGGTCATCGACAACCCGATCCAGACCATTTCCGGCGGCGAGATGCAACGCGTGCTGCTGGCCCGCGCCCTGCTGCGCGAACCCCAGTTGCTGGTGCTCGACGAGCCGGTGCAGGGCGTGGATGTGGTCGGCCAGACCGAGCTGTACAACCTCATCACCCGCCTGCGTGATCGTCATGGTTGCGGCGTGCTGATGGTGTCCCACGACCTGCACCTGGTAATGAGCGCCACCGACCAGGTGGTATGCCTGAACCGTCACGTGTGCTGCTCGGGTCACCCCGAGCAAGTCAGCGGCGACCCGGCGTTCGTCGAGCTGTTCGGCCAGACCGCGCCAAGCCTGGCCATTTACCACCATCACCACGACCACAGCCACGACCTGCACGGTTCGGTGGTCGCCCCTGGCACCCATGTTCACGGAGAGCACTGCAAGCATGGCTGATTTTCTTCTCTACGCCCTGCTTGCCGGTTTGTCCCTGGCGCTGGTGGCTGGCCCGCTGGGCTCCTTCGTGGTGTGGCGACGCATGGCCTATTTTGGCGACACGCTGTCCCACGCGGCCCTGCTCGGCGTGGCCCTGGGGTTCGCCCTGGATGTCAGCCCGACGCTGGCAGTTACTATCGGCTGCCTGTTGCTGGCGATCCTGCTGGTCACCTTGCAGCAACGCCAACCGCTGGCCTCCGATACCCTGCTCGGCATTCTCGCCCCCAGCACCCTGTCGCTGGGCCTGGTGGTACTGAGTTTCATGCACGACGTGCGCATCGACCTTATGGCCTACCTGTTCGGCGACCTGCTGGCCATCAGCACCACCGACCTGGCCTGGATCCTCGGCGGCAGTGCGCTGGTGTTGCTGCTACTCGCCGCGCTGTGGCGGCCGCTGCTGGCGGTTACCGTGCACGAAGAACTGGCCATGGTCGAAGGCCTGCCGGTGGCCGGCTTGCGCCTGGCATTGATGCTGCTGATTGCGGTGGTGATTGCCGTGGCCATGAAGATCGTCGGTGTGCTGCTGATCACCTCGCTACTGATCATCCCTGCTGCTGCGGCGCAGCGACACGCCCGCTCCCCCGAGCAGATGGCCCTGGGCGCCAGCTTGCTGGGCGTCACCGCCGTCTGCGGTGGCCTGGCCATGTCCTGGTTCAAGGATACCCCCGCTGGCCCGTCGATCGTGGTCTGCGCGGCGGTGCTATTCTTGCTGAGCCTGGCCCTGCCGAAACGCTGAAAGACAGGGCGTGTGCAGGCACGCCTTGCAACCTTTTGCCGGGTAAAGGGTCTGTAAGACCTGTTTTCGAGCGTGCGCACCTGGGTGTAGACTTGCTCGCTTTTTGCGCAAATAGAGAGTCGCAGGAATGAAGCCGTTCGCCTCCCGTTATCTGCTTGTTGCCGCGTTTTCCCTGTTCCTGGGTGCCTGCTCCAGCGCGCCGGTCGAACAGGCCACCGCACCTGCCCAAGCCGATGCCTGGCAGCAGTTGCAACAAAACATCGCCAGCAACGAACTGGCCACCGCCGAAGACCAGCTTGCAGCCCTGCAGGCTCAGTCGCCCGACGACGCACGCCTGGAGCAATACCAGCGTCAGTTGGCCGAAGCCTACCTGCAACGCAGCCAGATCGTCTTGCAAAAGGGCGATGTGAACGCAGCGGCTACCGCCCTGGCCCGCGCCCGAGCTCTGATGCCACAAGCCCCGGCCGTGACCGGGGGCGACCCCCTGACCCAGGCACGCAAGGCCGAGCTGGAAAAAGCGGAGGCTGCCTTGAAAGCCGCCGAATCCAAGCCCCAGGCACGCCTCATTGACCCAACGGCGCCAAGCACGGTGGTGGCCTTGAAGACCACTGACAGCCGTGCCATGCGCCGCCAGCTCGATGACATTGCCGCCGATGTGGTGAGCTATGACTGCGAAGTGGTGTTTCAGGTGCCGCGTACCGACGATGCGCCGTGGCTGAAGACCTTGCTGGAGAAACGCGTGCGCAAGATCGACAGCGGGTTCGAGCTGAAGCAGAAGCATGAAATCCAGCGCTCGCTGCCGGCGCAGGTGGTTCTGGTTCCGCACCAGCATTGAGAATCTGGGGGCGCTGTGCTCCCCATCGCGACACAAGGCCGCCCCTACAGGGAACTGCTATCCCTGTAGGGGCGGCCTTGTGTCGCGATGGGGTGTCGAAGCAGCCCTTAGGCCGGCACAGCCTCCGCGGCAGCTTCACGCTCCCACACCCTATGCCCCTCGACCGCTTTGACGAAAGCGTCCAGCGTCTTCTGGTCATCGCCCAGCAACAGCCCCTTGTCTTCCTTGAGGCCCAGTGCGTCCACCAGCACCTTGCCTTCTTTGGCAAAGCCGATCGCCTTCAGGTGCTTGTAGGCCTCGAGCAGGAAGTGCTTGGCCAACCCACTCGCCCCCAGCGCATCCAGCGCGGCCTTGCCGGCCGGTACCAATACCCCGTCGAACATGATCGAAGGCATGCCCTCCATCGACGCATCCACTGGCAGTGCCTTGCCGTCAGCAGCCTTGACCGGTGCCGAGGTTGGGCCAAGCAGCATGATGCGTGCGCTATGCGCCTCAAGCGCCTTGACCAGCCGGTCGACACTGCCGGCATCCACGCCATCGGCCAGCAGCACGGCTATCTTGCGCCCCTTGATGCCCACAACCCCCGGGTGGTTCATCTGGCTCAGCGCGGGGGACTCGGCCAGTTTGCTGCCCTTCACCTGAACGGTGCCCGCCTTGGGTGCCGGCAACCCCAGGTTGGCGGCCACGGCGGCGGCCAGCTTGAGGTCGATGTTGGCTAGAATTTCGTTCACCTCACGGGAACGAATGGCCTCGCGCTCCACCTTGCCCAGTTCGAAGCTGTAGGCCTTGATGATGTGCTGTTGCTCTGTCGGGCTCATGCTCTGGAAGAACAACCGCGCCTGCGAGAAGTGGTCGCCAAACGACTCGCTGCGCTGGCGAATCTTGTGCGCATCAACGCGTTCCTGGTAGCTCTCGAAGCCGCCATCCTGCGCCGCAGGTGGCGTTTCCTTCGGCCAGCCGCCGTCGATGGAGTTCGGCTCATACGAGGCACGGCCCCTGTGCACGATGTGCTGGTGCAACGCGTCACGCTGGTTGTTGTGGTTGGGCGCCACCGGGCGGTTGATCGGGATCTGGTGGAAATTCGGCCCACCCAGCCGGCTCAGTTGCGTGTCGGTATAGGAGAACAGCCGGCCCTGCAGCAAGGGGTCATTGGTGAAGTCGATACCCGGCACGATATGGCCAGGGCAGAAGGCAACCTGCTCGACCTCGGCAAAGAAATTGTCCGGGTTGCGGTTCAGGACCATCTTGCCCAGCGGGGTAACCGGTACCAGTTCTTCGGGAATGATCTTGGTCGGGTCCAGCAGGTCGAAGTCGAATTTGTGTTCGTCAGCCTCAGGCACAATCTGCACGCCCAGTTCCCATTCCGGGTAGTCACCGGTTTCAATGGCTTCCCACAGGTCACGGCGCTGGAAGTCTGTATCCTTGCCCGCCAGTTTCTGGGCTTCGTCCCACAGCAGCGAATGCACGCCCTGGCTCGGCTTCCAGTGAAACTTGACGAAGCTGGCCACGCCCTCGGCATTGATCAGCCGGAAGGTGTGCACGCCAAAGCCTTCCATCATGCGCAGGCTGCGCGGGATGGCGCGGTCAGACATGGCCCACATGACCATGTGGGCCGATTCCGGTACCAGCGAGACAAAATCCCAGAAAGTGTCATGCGCCGAGCCGCCGGTAGGTATTTCGTTGTGTGGCTCCGGCTTAACCGCGTGAACAAAATCGGGGAACTTGATGGCATCCTGGATGAAAAACACCGGCATGTTGTTGCCAACCAGGTCGAAATTACCCTCGTCGGTATAGAACTTGACTGCAAAGCCCCGCACATCTCGCACCGTGTCGCCAGAACCACGTGGGCCCTGAACCGTGGAAAAGCGCACAAAAACCGGGGTGATCTTTTCCGGATCCTGCAGGAAACCGGCCTTGGTCAGTTCCGCGTGATTGCCATAGCTCTGGAAGAACCCGTGTGCACCGGTACCGCGTGCGTGCACGATGCGCTCGGGGATCCGCTCATGGTCGAAGTGGGTGATCTTCTCGCGCATGATGAAGTCTTCAAGCAGCGAAGGCCCGCGGTCACCCGCCTTCAGGGTGTTCTGATTGTCCGCAATACGTACGCCTTGGTTGGTGCGCAGCGCATGCCCGGTCGCATCACTGCGGTCGGCCTCCAGGCTTTGCAGCTTGGCATTGGTATTGGCCCGGTCAGGGGTCTGGGTGCCGGCGGCTTCACTCTGCTTGGGCGCGTCCGTTTTCTTGCTGGGCATGATCGGCTCTCCTCATCAGTCTTAAGGCTTGCCCGTTCAGGGCTTGTCCAAGTAGTGACTGGAGGGCGTGGCCGAGCGTTCAATCAGGATTACCAGTTGTCGCGATATGCCCGAAGGATTGGTGCATTACGAAATAAATGCTAAGAACAGCTATTGGAAAAGGCTAAAATGCGCGACCCCAGCTAACCGCTGACCCAAATTTCAATGCGCCCCACAAGGTTCGCTACGTGATCGAGTTCCAACAGGTACATAAAACCTACCGCGTTGCCGGTAGGGAAATCCCCGCACTGAATCCGACCAGCCTGACCATCGAAGATGGCCAGGTGTTCGGCCTGATCGGCCATTCCGGCGCCGGCAAAAGCACCATGCTGCGCCTGATCAACCGCCTGGAAGAACCCTCCGGCGGCAAGATCATCGTCGACGGCGAAGACGTCACCGCGTTCAACGCCAGCCAGCTGCGCGGCTTCCGCCAGCAGATCGGGATGATTTTCCAGCACTTCAACCTGCTGGCTTCCAAGACAGTCGCCGACAACGTCGCCCTGCCGCTCACTCTGGCCGGCGAGCTGTCGCGCAGCGAAATCGACAAGCGCGTTACCGAGCTGCTGGCCCGCGTGGGCCTGTCGGACCACGCCAGAAAGTACCCGGCGCAGCTGTCCGGCGGCCAAAAGCAGCGTGTCGGCATCGCCCGCGCCCTGTCCACCAACCCGAAGATCCTGCTGTGCGACGAGGCCACCAGTGCCCTCGACCCGCAAACCACGGCCTCGGTCCTGCAACTGCTGGCCGAAATCAACCGTGAGCTGAAGCTGACCATCGTGCTGATCACCCACGAGATGGACGTGATCCGCCGTGTCTGCGACTGCGTGGCCGTGATGGACGCCGGCCAGATCGTCGAGCAAGGCTCGGTGGCCGATGTGTTCCTGCACCCGCAGCACCCCACCACCAAGCGCTTCGTCCAGGAAGACGAGCAGGTCGACGAAGGCGAGCAACGCGACGACTTTGCCCACGTGCCGGGCCGCATCGTGCGCCTGACCTTCCAGGGCGACGCCACCTACGCCCCACTGCTGGGCACCGTGGCCCGCGAAACCGGTGTGGACTACAGCATCCTCGCCGGGCGTATCGACCGCATCAAGGATGTCCCCTATGGCCAGCTCACCCTCGCCCTGATCGGCGGTGACATGGAAGCGGCGTTCGCCCGCTTCAAGGCAGCTGACGTACATATGGAGGTACTGCGTTGATGGACGCCCTGAATTTCTTTGCCAACGTCGACTGGGCCGAAATCTGGCTGGCCACCATCGACACCATGATCATGCTGTTCGGCTCGCTGTTCTTCACCGTGCTGCTGGGCCTGCCACTGGGTGTGCTGCTGTTCCTCTGCGGGCCGAAGCAAATGTTCGAACAGAAGGGCGTATATGCGCTGCTTTCGCTGGTGGTCAACATCCTGCGCTCGCTGCCGTTCATCATCCTGCTGATCGTGATGATCCCGTTCACCGTGCTGATCACCGGCACCTCGCTGGGCGTTGCCGGCGCCATCCCGCCGCTGGTGGTGGGTGCAACGCCGTTCTTCGCGCGCCTGGTGGAAACCGCCCTGCGTGAAGTGGACCGCGGCATCATCGAAGCTACCCAGTCGATGGGCGCTACCACCCGCCAGATCATCACCAGCGCGCTGCTGCCGGAGGCCCGCCCGGGTATCTTCGCGGCCATTACCGTCACCGCCATCACCCTCGTTTCGTACACCGCCATGGCCGGTGTGGTGGGTGCCGGTGGCCTGGGCGACCTGGCTATCCGCTTCGGTTACCAGCGTTTCCAGACCGACGTGATGGTCGTGACCGTGGTACTGCTGCTGGTACTGGTTCAAGTACTGCAGAGCGTGGGCGACAAACTGGTCGTGCATTTTTCCCGTAAGTAACCCCAATGGGGTCGGCCTGGCCGACCCGTTCGGGGGCCGTCGCGGCCCTCACAAGGAGTGATCAATGAAGAAGCTGCTTGCTGTTGCTGCCGCTGTTGCGGCCTTCTCGGCCCACGCCGATACCCTGACCGTTGCCGCCACCCCGGTGCCGCATGCCGAAATCCTCAACTTCGTCAAACCGCAACTCGACAAAGAAGGCGTTGATCTGAAGGTCAAGGAATTCACCGACTACGTCCAGCCGAACGTACAGGTTGCCGAAAAGCGCCTGGACGCCAACTTCTTCCAGCACCAGCCGTACCTGGATGAGTTCAACAAGGCCAAGGGCACCCAACTGGTCAGCGTGGCCGGCGTGCACATCGAGCCGCTGGGGGTGTATTCGACCAAGATCAAGAAGCTGGACGAGCTGTCCTCCGGCGCCACCGTGGTCATCCCCAACGACGCCACCAACGGCGGCCGCGCCCTGCTGCTGCTGGACAAGGCCGGTGTGATCAAGCTCAAGGACAACAAGAACATCCTGTCCACCGTGAAGGATGTTGCCGAAAACCCGAAAAGCATCAAGTTCCGTGAGCTGGAAGCCGCCACCATCCCGCGTGTGCTGACCCAAGTCGATGCCGCCTTGATCAACACCAACTACGCGCTGGAAGCCAAGCTGAACCCGGAAAAAGACGCCCTGGCCATCGAAGGCAGCGACTCGCCGTACGTGAACATCCTGGTTGCCCGCCCGGACAACAAGGACTCGGAAGACATGAAAAAACTGGCGGCTGCGCTGCACTCGCCAGAGGTGAAGCAGTTCATCATCGAGAAGTACAAGGGCGCTGTGGTTCCGGCGTTCTGATCCAACATCCCCGGGGCCGCTTTGCGGCCCTTTCGCGGCACAAGGCCGCTCCCACCAAGTAAGGCGTACGCCGATCCATGTGGGAGCGGCCTTGCGCCGCGAAAGGCCTGCGCAGCAGGCCCTAAATCTCAATCCCGCTTCACAAGCCCAGGCAACTGCGCCACCAGCTTCTGGTTGTTGAACGGCGCACGAATGAATCCACGCTGACGCCTGGCTGCCCGCCCGGACAACTAGGACTCGGACGACATGAAGAAACTGGCGGCTGCGCTGCACTCGCCAGAGGTGAAGCAGTTCATCATCGAGAAGTACAAGGGCGCTGTTGTTCCGGCGTTCTGATCCAACATCCCCGGGGCCGCTTTGCGGCCCTTTCGCGGCACAAGGCCGCTCCCACCAAGTAAGGCGTACGCCGATCCATGTGGGAGCGGCCTTGTGCCGCGAAAGGCCTGTGCAGCAGGCCCTAAATCTCAATCCCGCTTCACAAGCCCAGGCAACTGCGCCACCAGCTTCTGGTTGTTGAAGGGCGCCCGAATGAACCCACGCTGACTCCTGGTTGCCCGCCCGGACAACAAGGACTCGGAAGACATGAAAAAACTGGCGGCTGCACTGCACTCGCCAGAGGTGAAGCAGTTCATCATCGAGAAGTACAAGGGCGCTGTGGTTCCGGCGTTCTGATCCAACATCCCCGGGGCCGCTTTGCGGCCCTTTCGCGGCACAAGGCCGCTCCCATAAAGTAAGGCGTACGCCGATCCATGTGGGGAGCGGCCTTGCGCCGCGAAAGGCCTGTGCAGCAGGCCCTAAATCTCAATCCCGCTTCACAAGCCCAGGCAACTGCGCCACCAGCTTCTGGTTGTTGAAGGGCGCCCGAATGAACCCACGCTGACTCCTGGTTGCCCGCCCGGACAACAAGGACTCGGAAGACATGAAAAAACTGGCGGCTGCACTGCACTCGCCAGAGGTGAAGCAGTTCATCATCGAGAAGTACAAGGGCGCTGTGGTTCCGGCGTTCTGATCCAACATCCCCGGGGCCGCTTTGCGGCCCTTTCGCGGCACAAGGCCGCTCCCATAAAGTAAGGCGTACGCCGATCCATGTGGGGAGCGGCCTTGCGCCGCGAAAGGCCTGTGCAGCAGGCCCTAAATCTCAATCCCGCTTCACAAGCCCAGGCAACTGCGCCACCAGCTTCTGGTTGTTGAAGGGCGCCCGAATGAACCCACGCTGACGCCCATCCGGCCCGACAACCGCCAGGTTGCCGCTGTGGTCCACGGTGTACCCCGGCTTGCTGGTATCGGCCGGGATGAACGGAATGCTCAAGGCATTGGCCAGCTTCTGGGTATCTTCGATCGACCCCGCCACCCCGACAAAGTCCTTGTCGAAATAGCCCAGGTACTGCTTCAGCTGGTTCGGCGTATCGCGGTTCGGGTCCACGCTCACCAGCACCACCTGCAGCCGGTCGACGGCTTCCTTGGGCAGCTCGCTCTTCACTTGGCGCAACTGGGCCAGAGTGGTCGGGCAGATGTCCGGGCAGTAGGTGTAGCCGAAGAACAACAGCGACCATTTGCCTTTCAGGTCATCCAGCTGCACGGGCTGGCCGTCCTGGTTGGTCATGGTCACGTCGGCCACGCTGCGGCTCTGCGGCAGCAGGATGATGCCGGCATCGATCAGCTCGGCGGGGTTGGCCTGGTCGCGGCCATTGAGCACCTTGTTGACGGTAAGGCCCAGGATCAACGCGACCAGGGCGACGAGGATGAAGACGGTTTTCTGGGTTCGGGTCATAGGTTCAGCAACAAGTAGTGGTCGAGGAGCAACGCGATGAACAGCGCGAACAGGTAGCCAATAGAGTACTTGAAGGTACCGATCGCCGCGTGCGGCCGGCTGCCACGGTACAGCACCCAGGCCCATTGCAGGAAGCGCAGGCCCAACGCCAGGGCAGAGGCCAGGTACAGCAAACCGCTCATGTGGATGGCATACGGCAGCAGGCTCACCGCCAGCAGTATCAGGGTGTACAGCAGGATATGCAGCTTGGTGTAGCGCTCCCCGTGGGTCACCGGCAGCATCGGGATATCGGCCTTGGCGTATTCTTCCTTGCGGTGAATGGCCAGCGCCCAGAAGTGCGGCGGGGTCCAGGCGAAGATGATCAGCACCAGCAGCAAGGGTTCAGCGCTGACATGGCCGCTTACCGCCACCCAGCCGAGCAGCGGCGGGGCGGCGCCGGCCAGGCCGCCAATGACGATGTTCTGTGGCGTGGCCCGTTTGAGAAAGCCGGTGTAGAGCACCGCATAACCCAGCAGCGAAGCCAGGGTCAGCCAGGCAGTGAGGGCGTTGGTGAACACCAGCAGCAGGGCCATGCCCAGCAGCGCCAGCGCCAGAGCGAACAGCAACGCCGGTAGCGGTTCGACCCGGCCTTGGGCCAGCGGCCGCTTGTGGGTACGGGCCATCAGCGCATCGATGCGCCGGTCCACCACATGGTTGACCACCGCCGCAGCGCCAGCGCACAGGCCGATGCCCAGGTTGCCGAACAGCAGCACGCTCCAGCCGACACCCGCCCGCGTGGCCAGGAACATGCCTGCCAGCGAGGTGATCAGCATCAGAACCACCACCTTGGGCTTGGTCAGCTCCAGGTAATCGCGCCAACTGGCCCGCCGTGCGCTCAGAAGCGTCGCCACGAATCGTTCCTCATGTGATGGGAGATGCCCACACCGGCCACCGGCCGCAGGCGCCAGCCTTGGCCGACGCCCACGCGAACCTTGTCGACCACTCGAATGCGGTAGTTCACCAGCACCATGCTCAGCAGCAACAGCGCCCCGCCGGCATTGTGCGCAACAGCTACCGCCAGCGGCAGGTGAAACACCACGTTGCTGATACCCAGGCCCACTTGCAGGGCCAGCGCCAGCATTACCAGCCGCGCCAGGCCGGGGAGGCCACAGCGGTGCAGCTTCCAGCTGAGCATCAGCAGCACGCAAGTCACCAGTAGCGCGCCCAGGCGGTGGCTGATGTGGATGGCCGTGCGGGCATCACTGTCCAGTTGCCCGCCCAGGTAATTGGGGCCGACGTGCTGCGTCAGGTGGAAGCCATTGCTGAAGTCCGCCGCCGGCCACCACTGGCCGTGACAGGTAGGCAGGTCGATGCAGGCGACTGCTGCGTAGTTGGCACTGACCCAGCCCCCCAAAGCGATCTGGCCGATCACCACCAACAAGGCCAGCGCAGCGATCCGCCGCAGGCTCAACGGCAGTTTCGGCAAAGGCGCAAAGGCACGGGACAGGCGCAAGGACAACAGGAACAACAAGCTCAAGGTAGTAAAGCCACCCAGCAAATGCGCCGTGACCACCTGCGGCCACAGCTTCAGGGTAACCGTCCACATGCCGAAGGCTGCCTGGGCCAGCACCACACCCAGCAGCAGCACCGGCAGGCGATACGGTTGGCCATCGCGGGCATGCCGACGCAGCGCCTGGAAGGCGAGCAGGGCAATCACCATGGCCAAGGTACCTGCGAAATACCGATGGACCATCTCGGCCCAGCCCTTGGCCTCTTCCACCGGGTGATCGGGGAAGTGCAGCTCGGCATGGGCGAGCTGGGCCTCGCTCTTGGGTACGCTGATGAAGCCATAGCAACCCGGCCAGTCAGGGCAGCCAAGGCCGGCATGGGTCAGGCGGGTATAGGCACCGAGCAGGACAACCAGCAGTGCCAGCAGGGTGGCGAACACAGCGATGCGGAATCCAGGTCTGGCCATGGCAGGCTCCTAGCCGATGTTGGACAGCTTGAGCAGGTGGCGCAGGTCATCCAGCACATGCTTGCCGTTGGCCTTGCCGTCGTAACGCAGCACCAGGTTGCCGTGGGGGTCGACGATCCACAGTTGCGGGCCAGGCTCGCCCACCTTCTGCAAATAGCGCGGGGCATCCAGCGGGTAGCGTTGCAGCTGCGGGTACTCGCGGCCCAGCAGCGCCTGGTAGTCGGCGCTCAGCGGCTGGGCTGTGGCCAGTGCATGGCTGGCACGGCTGGCGTCGCGGCCCAGGCCCACCTGGATCTGCCGGGCGAGGTACACCAGGCGCTGGCAGTCCTCGGCACAGGCTTCGGGGGCGCTGACCAGCAATTGCCAACGCTCGTCCTCGCCTGACACGCCGATATCAGTACGGCTCTCACCGTTGCCGATCATATCGCCGTGGTAGCTGCGGCCCTCCGGCACCCAGAACTTCAGCTTGTACATGCTGGTGGCCAAAATCATCGGCCCGAGCACTACCAGCAGGATCAGCAAAAGCTGCAAACGCCCGCGGGCTCTGGGTTTGCTACGTTCAGGCACGTCCAGTGGAGTGGCGGTGGCCATGGCGTTTCTCCTTGTTGTGGTGCCAGCCGAAATAGAGGTAAAGCAGAACCAGTGCACCCGCCAGGGCAAACCACTGCACGGCGTAGCCCAGGTGTTTTTCCGGGCCCATGGCGACAACCGGCCAGTCCAGGCGATAGGCCGCCGGGCCGGGCTCCAGGCGCAACTCATGGGCATAGCCTTCGCGGGCTAGCTGCGGCCATAGCTGCGCGGCATCAACGGCGGTGAGCAGGTGCGGCCATTGGCCGCCTTCAGGGTCGGGATGCAGCTGGAACGTGCTGCCGGGCGACACATACACCGAAGCGTCCAGTGCCAAGGCCTGTGGAGGGGTATTGAAATGCACCGGCACGCGGCGGTCTGGCCATGGCAGCCAGCCGCGGTTGATCAGCAGCCACTGGCCACTGGCCTGGTCATGGAAGGGTTGCAGCAGTTCGACACCGGCCTGGCCATCGCGCATGCGGTTGTCCAGCAGCACGCTGTGCTCGGCATCGAAGCGGCCGTACAGGTGCACGCGGCGGAAGGCGTTGTCGTCGTTTGATGCGAGCTGGGCCGTGGCGATCGGCGCTTCGACCCGCCGTTCGGCATAAGTGGCCAGCAGCACGCGCTTTTCCTCGGCCCGGCCGAGTTGCCAGCAGCCAAGCGCGATCAGCCCTGGCAGCAGTGCAAGCACCACCAGGGTCGGAATCCAGCCTGGGCGAAACCGCCTCACGGGCGCCTCGCTATACTTATCCACATCACCGCATCCCCCCGGAGTAGCGCCATGCTCAAGGCCGCGATTGTCCTGATGCTGTTGGCCACGATTGCCAGCCTGTTCAGTGGCCTGGTGTTTCTGGTCAAGGACGACGAAAACTCGACGCGTCTGCTGAAGGCTCTGACCGTGCGGGTGACCCTGGCGGCCCTGACAATTGCCCTGGTCGCCTGGGGTTTGCTCAGCGGTCAGCTGGTTTCACACGCCCCCTTCTGAAACTGCACTCGTTTTGCCGGCGATTGGCCCTACAGCACATACACAAAAATGAACAACCCCACCCACACCACGTCGACGAAGTGCCAATACCAGCTGGCTGCCTCGAAGCCGAAGTGTTTCTCGGGGTTGAAATGCCCGCGCAAGATGCGCACGAACATCACGATCAGGATGATCGTGCCCAAGGTCACGTGGGCACCGTGGAACCCGGTGAGCATGAAGAACGTCGCGCCATAGATCCCCGACCCCAGCGTCAGCCCCAGCTTGGTATAGGCTTCGTGATACTCGAAGGCTTGCAATGCAATGAAGCTGAGCCCCAGCAGGATGGTCAGGGCCATCCAGAATTTCAGCGGACCACGGTGGTCACGGCGCAGGGCGTGGTGGGCGATGGTGATGGTCACACTGGAACTGACCAGCAAGATCGTGTTGATCAGTGGCAGGTGCCACGGGTCGATTACTTCTTTGGGCGGCGGGAACAGTTTCGGATCCGGCGTGTGCAGCAGCGGCCAGGTGAACTCGAAAGTCGGCCACAGCATGTGTGCAACCCCTTTGGCGCCTTCACCTCCCAGCCACGGCCCGGCAAGCACGCGCACGTAGAACAGCGCACCGAAGAAGGCCAGGAAGAACATGACTTCAGAGAAGATGAACCAGCTCATCCCCCAGCGGAACGAGCGGTCCAGCTGCGGGCTGTACAACCCGGCGCGGCTCTCCTTGACCACCGCCCCAAACCAGCCGAACAGCATGTAGGCCAGGAACAAAGCGCCCACGAAGAAAATCAGCGGCCCGTGCGATTCCGGGTGGCCGGCCTTCATGTCGTTGAACCAGGTGCCCAGGCCAAACACCGTGATGAACATGCCGATGGTGGCGATGATGGGCCACTTGCTCTGCGCCGGAACGTAGTAGTGCTGATGACTTGCCATTGCTGTTCTCCTTCCCTTAACGGGCGCCCTGGACGTCCTGGGCCGCAACATGCGCGACCGGCGGGTGGCGAGCGGTGATGTCGAACAAGGTGTAGGCCAGTGTCAGGTGCTTCACGCTGGCCGGCAGGTCGCGGTCGACGATGAAGCGCACCGGCATCTCGATGCGTTCGCCGGGCTGCAGCACCTGCTGGGTAAAACAGAAGCACTCGGTCTTGTGGAAGTACGCCGCGGCCTCGGCCGGGGTGATGCTGGGTATGGCTTGCGCGCTCATCGGCCGATCGGTCGGATTGTGCGCAACGAATATCATCTGGTTCACCGCACCCGGGTTGACCTCCAGCTGGTCGGCAGTGGAATAGAAATCCCAGACCATGTCACTGGCATTGGTCGACATGAACTGCACCCGCACCGAACGCGACGGGTCGCTAACCTGGCTGCCCTCGTATTGCCCACCGGTCTTGCCGTTGATGCCAAAGGCCTTGCACATCACGTCGTAGATCGGCACCAGGGCGAAGCCGAAGGCGAACATCACCACCGTCAGCATCAACAGGCGCGTTACCAGGCGTTTCAGCGACAGGCCGTTCATGACAGGTTTCCTATTTCACTTCCGGTGGGGTCTGGAAGGTGTGGTAAGGCGCAGGGGAGGGGATCGACCACTCCAGGCCCTCGGCGCCATCCCAGGGTTTGGCCGGTGCCGGCGCGCCACCGCGAATGCACTTGATGACAATGAACAGGAAGAAGATTTGCGTGGCGCCGAACATGAAGGCACCGATCGACGACACCATATTGAAGTCGGCGAACTGCAGGTTGTAGTCGGGGATGCGACGCGGCATGCCGGCCAGCCCTACGAAGTGCATCGGGAAGAAGGCCATGTTCATGCCGATGAACGACAGCCAGAAGTGCAACTTGCCGAGGGTTTCGTCGTACATGTGGCCGGTCCATTTCGGTAGCCAGTAGTAAGCCGAGGCAAAGATGCCAAAAATCGCCCCGGGTACCAGCACGTAGTGGAAGTGCGCCACCACGAAGTAGGTGTCGTGGTACTGGAAGTCCGCCGGGGCGATCGCCAGCATCAGCCCGGAGAAACCGCCGATGGTGAACAGGATGACGAAGGCGATGGCGAACAGCATCGGCGTCTCGAAGGTGAGCGAGCCTTCCCACATTGTGCTGACCCAGTTGAACACCTTCACCCCTGTGGGCACGGCAATCAGCATGGTGGCGTACATGAAGAACAGCTCGCCCACTACCGGGATGCCGACCACGAACATGTGGTGGGCCCAGACGATGAACGACAGAAAGGCAATTGCGCCGGTGGCGTACACCATCGAGGTGTAGCCGAACAGCGGCTTGCGCGAGAACGCCGGGATGATCGAGCTGACCGCGCCGAACGCCGGCAGGATCATGATGTACACCTCGGGGTGGCCGAAGAACCAGAACACGTGCTGGAACAGCACCGGGTCACCGCCACCGGCCGCGCTGAAGAAACTGGTGCCGAAGTGAATGTCCATCAGCATCATGGTCACCACGCCGGCCAGCACCGGCATCACCGCGATCAACAGAAAGGCCGTGATCAGCCAGGTCCAGACAAACAGCGGCATCTTCATCAGGGTCATGCCTGGCGCACGCAGATTGAGGATGGTGGCAATCACGTTGATCGCGCCCATGATCGAGCTGATGCCCATCAGGTGGATGGCGAAAATGAAGAAGGTGACGCTGGCGGGTGCATAGGTGGTGGACAGCGGGGCGTAGAAGGTCCAGCCGAAGTTCGGCCCGCCACCCGGGCTGAACAGGGTCGAAACCAGCAGCAGGAACGCCGCCGGCAGCAGCCAGAAGCTGAAGTTGTTCATCCGCGGCAAGGCCATGTCGGGCGCCCCGATCATCAACGGGATCATCCAGTTGGCCAGGCCGACGAAAGCCGGCATCACTGCACCGAACACCATGATCAGGCCATGCATGGTGGTCATCTGGTTGAAGAACGCCGGCTCCACGATCTGCAAGCCTGGCTGGAACAGTTCGGCCCGGATGACCATGGCGAACGAGCCACCCAGCAGGAACATGATGAAGCTGAACCACAGGTACATCGTGCCGATGTCTTTATGGTTGGTGGTCAGCACCCAGCGCATCAGGCCCTTGGCCGGGCCGTGCGCATGGTCATGGCCGTGGGCTTGGTCGTCGATCACTGCACTCATGTCCTGTCTCCTGCAACCCATTGGTTGCCGCGAGTAACCCGGTTCACTTGGCTTCTGCCTGCTTCAGCGCCAGCACGTCCTTCGGCGTGACCATGTCGCCTTTGTTGTTACCCCAGGCATTGCGCTCGTAGGTGACCACAGCAGCGATGTCGACTTCCGACAGTTGCTTGCCAAAGGCGGCCATGGCCGTGCCGGGCTTGCCGTGGAAGACAATGCTCAGGTGGCCTTCCTTCGGCCCGGTGGCAATCTTCGAGCCCTTGAGCGCCGGGAACATCGGCGGCAGGCCCTGGCCTTCGGGCTGGTGACAGGCCACGCAGGTGGTGTGGTAGACCTTGTCGCCACGCGCCACCAGCTCTTCCAGGGTCCATTCCTTGCTGGTCAGCTCCTTGAGCTTGGCGGCTTCAGCCTTGCGCTCGCCCAGCCAGGTGTCGTAGTCGGCCTTGGACTTGACCTCGACCACCACCGGCATGAAGCCGTGGTCCTTGCCGCACAACTCGGTGCACTGGCCACGGTAGATGCCGGGCTTCTCGATACGGGTCCAGGCTTCATTGACGAAGCCGGGGATGGCGTCACGCTTGACCGCAAAAGCCGGCACCCACCAGGAGTGGATGACATCCGCGGCGGTCACCAGGAAGCGCACCTTGGCACCCACCGGCAGCACCAGCGGCTGGTCGACTTCAAGCAGGTAATGCTCGTCCTTGGGGGCCTTGTTGTGAATCTGATCGGCAGGGGTGGCGAGGTTGCTGAAGAACTCCACGTCCTGACCCAGGTATTTGTAGTGCCACTTCCACTGGTAGCCGGTGACCTGGATGTCGATGTCCGACTCGCTGGCGTCGTAGATGTCGATCAGGGTCTTGGTGGCCGGAATGGCCATCACCACCAGAATCAGGAAGGGCACCACGGTCCAGAGGATTTCCACCCAAGTGTGCTCGTGGAAATGCGCAGCCTGCTGGCCAGTGGAGCGGCGGTGGACGACCATCGACCAGAACATCGCGCCAAACACCACGATGCCAATGATCACGCAGATCCAGAAGATGGTCATGTGCAGGTCGAAGACGGCGTTGGAAACTTCCGTCGCCCCCGGGTGCATGTTCACGGTCCAGGCGGCATTGGCCTGACCAAAAACCGACCACAACAGGAGGCCCATCCAGACATGTGGATGTCGCATCATTGCGGGTTCCCCTTCTAATTCTTGTTGTCCCGGAGGCGTGGCCTGCGGCAAGAGGGAACGGCGGTCAAGACTGCCTGGCTTCGACGACCGAGCCCCTGCTAAAAGCAGTCGGGCCTCATCAACGAATCACGTTCAACGGGAGTATAGACAGCGACCAATGGCACGCAATGAAGCGTGTGAAATGAACTTCACGAAATGGCTGAATGGCCTGAAAGCCGCGTGCTTGATGGGGAATGGCGTAATAATGGCACGGCTATATGCCTGATAGCGCACACGTTTGCGCGACTTATAACAAATACGTCTTAGGTATTCTGTATACCGAGCTAATTTAGTGTCTTCCGTTTGAAACGTAATGTCCCTGGAGTTGTCATGAACATCGCTGCTGTACGCGAGCAGGTAAGCCAAGCCCATCAACATGAAGGCCAGACCGGCCAATTGAAAGAGCGTCTCGAGCTGCAACTGCCCCACCTGCATCCCTCGATCCAACTGCCTGAGCAGGACGCCCAGGGTACTTTGGCGCGCTTCGTCAGCGCCTACATCGATCAGGTTCCGGAACTGCTGGAGGCCGCCCACGCGGTCGCCCGCGAAGCCGGGATCGAATCGCAGATCAAACCCGTACTGAAAATTGCCGAAGCCTACTTCCTGCAGCCGCCCAGCGTGATGCAAGGGCATGTCGGCCTGGACTGCTTGCTGGATGAGGCCTACCTGGCGCACCGCCTGGTGGAAGAGGTGAATGACTTGTACATCCGCCACTTCCAGCAGCCATTGATCCCGGTCGACACCACTGTCGCCAACCTGATTGCCCACCAGTTGATTGGCGAAAGCTTTGCCAACCAGCTGGATGAAGTGGTGCACCACTCGGTTGACGAAATGCTCAATGACGAAAGCTTTGCGGTGGAGTCGGTGGAGGCGTACCGCGAGAAGCTGAGCAGCCCGGCAACCGGCGAGGCGTGGAAGCGCTGGCCTTGCCTGTCGCGCCAGCTGGGTGTGGAGCTGGGTCAACCAGCCTGATATTCCAGTAACGGCCTCTTCGCGGGCTCGCCCGCTGCCACAGGTACTGCACAGCATTGAGTGTCTGCGCGGTCCCTGTGGCAGCGGGTTCACCCGCGAAGAGGCCAGTTCAGGCGATAGAAGTTTTCAGGCCCCAACCCCCGCCGTAGTCCGCAACCGCCCCTCGATCCGCCGCTTCAGGCGCCGCTGCTCTATCAGCAACCGTGACCCATTGGCCGAATTGCTGCGGCTCCAGTCCTCCAGCAACTCAAGGCACGAGTGATCGATATAGCTCAGGTTACCCAACGGCACATGCAGCGTAGTGCCCGCCGGTACCGTATCCAGCACCTGGGTCAGCGCCGGCACCTTGAGGAACGTCGCCGCGCCACTGAGGCGCAGTTCCATGTGCCCGGCCTTCTCCAGGCTCACCAGGTTGATCTTCAGCCGCGCCGCCTTGAACGCCAGCTTCAGCAGGGTCAGGGCAAAGCCCAGCAGCACGCCGGTCAGCAGGTCGGTGAAGATGATCGCCAGGGCTGTCGCCGCATAGGTGAACATCGGCATGCGGCCATAACGGCCCAGGCCACGAAACGCCTTGAAATCAACCAACTTCACCCCGGTAAACACCAGCACACCCGCCAGGCTCGCCACCGGAATCTGCTGCAGTACGCTGCTCAACACCACCACGAAGGCCAACAGCCACAGCCCGTGGAAGATTGCCGATGCCCGTGTCTGCGCGCCCGCCTGCACATTGGCCGAACTGCGCACGATCACGCCCGTCATCGGCAGCGCTCCGAGCACGCCACAGAGCATGTTGCCGATACCTTGGGCCGACAGCTCACGGTCGAAGTCCGAACGCTGGCCGCTGTGCATCCGGTCCACCGCCGCAGCCGACAGCAAGGTTTCGGCGCTGGCGATGAAGGCCAGGGCAAAGGCGGCAACCAGCAGGGTAGGGTCGGCCAGTTGCATCAGGTCACCCGGGCGGATCCAGTCGACGGCCTCGGACAGGTCTGCCGGCACCTGCACCCGGTTTACCGGCAAGGCCAGCCACATACTGATGACGGTCATGGCTGCAACACCCAACAGGGCCCCAGGGACGAAGCGCAGCCGCTGGGGCCGCAGGCGCTCCCAGCCCCACATGATAGCGATGGTACCCAGGCCGAGCGCACCCGCCATCCAGCCGGAGCCTGAGCGTTCCTGTGGCAGGGCTGCGGCCACGGTGGACGGGAATTCCAGCAGGTTCTGCAGCCCCGAAGGCTGCGGCGCTGTATCGAACATCACATGTATCTGCGACAACACGATCAGCACGCCGATGCCCGCCAACATGCCGTACACCACCGCTGGCGCAGTGACGCGAAACCAGCAACCCAGACGCAGGCGCCCAGCCAGCAACTGCAGCAGCCCCGCCAGCAACAAGATCGGCCCGAGCATGGCAACGCCATGCTGGCGCACCAGCTCGAACACCAGTACCGCCAAGCCGGCGGCCGGGCCACTGACCTGCAATGGCGAACCGGCGAGGAAACCCACCACAACCCCGCCGATAATGCCGGTAATCAGGCCCTTGGCCGGCGGCATGCCCGATGCAATCGCGATACCCATGCACAATGGCAGGGCCACCAGAAAGACCACCACCGACGCCAGCAACTCACGCGGCAGGGCCGCTTTCAACTGTGTAATGTTCACCGTGTTTCTCCTTTCTTTGTCACACGGTCATTCCTCTGACCGTGGGCACGTTTGCCCCTGACTAGCGCGCAAGCGCGGGCCGCCAGCGGGCTTGCCGGCAGGGCAGTCAGGGAATTCAAGGCAGCCGAAGGCCGCGCCACACCCCAGCAGGGTGCAGCCGGCTATCAAGGTTCTAGCGGTGGATGGGTCGCTTAGTAGCGGCCTCTCGGAGTAGCGCAGGGGACCGGCTCGCCAGCAGCCAGGGGCAGGAAGCTGTCGCTGATGGCGTCGTAGGCTTCGATCTTGCTGGTTTCGATGTCGTAAACCCAGCCATGAATGAACAGCTCACCGGCTGCAAGGCGCGAGGCAACCGAAGGGTGGGTGCGCAGGTGATGCAACTGGGCGATCACGTTTTCCTTGGTCAGCACCTGCATGGTTTCGTGTTCGGTACCGCACGAGCAGTTGTTCTCGACCACGGTACGTGCCACTTCGGCATGGCGCAGCCAGGCAGAAACAGTCGGCATCTTGGTCAGCGATTGCGGGTTGAGTACCGCACGCATGGCGCCACAGTCGGAGTGGCCACAGACGATGATGTGGTGCACTTTCAGCGCAAGCACGGCGTATTCGATGGCGCTGGAAACGCCGCCGTTCATCTGGCCGTAGGGCGGTACCACGTTACCCACGTTACGGGTTACGAACAGGTCGCCGGGCGAGCTCTGGGTGATCAACTCGGGGACGATGCGCGAGTCGGCGCAGGTGATGAACATGGCACGCGGCGTTTGCGCAGTGGCGAGCTTCTTGAACAGCTCTTGCTGCTCGGGGAAGACGTCATGGTGAAAGCGCAGGAAGCCGTCGACGATGTGCTTCAGGGCGGCATCGGCGCCCTCGGCGGGTACATCCGGAACGACCTTGGATGGGTCCTTGACGGGCATGATTCATCCTCTTGACGGTGTGGTGGTAAATCCATTTTACCGGGGAAAGATTATGGCTATGCAGGGTTTTAGATGACACGCACGGGCCATAGATCACAGTCGGTGTGGACTGATTGCCTACGCTAGCGGGGAAAACTTAACTGAAACTTAATTCGGAGGCTCTAGAACGGGTGTTCCAGATGTAAAAGGCGGGAGCTGGATAATAGCAAAAAAACATCAACTGCCAATATGTATTAGCGCAATTATTAACTCGGATTAGTTGTATTGAGGGCTGGCAATAGGCCCCATTTGGGAACCTGAGACCTCCAAGGTACCTGTGGGAGCGGGCATGCCCGCGAAAAGGGCAACTCGGTATATGGCACCGGCTGCGCCGGTGTTCGCGGGCACGCCCGCTCCCACAAAAACCGTGATCTGTTCAAAGATCAAAATAGGGGCATCTGCCCACCGGGCGGGCAGAAGGCAGAGCAATCCAGCGTCTGCGCCTCGCGCCCTTCAAAATCCAGCCGCTTCATGGCTTTGGCAAAGCGCTGAGCCAACAACTCGGCAAATACCCCTTCCCCGCGCATGCGCGCACCAAACCGGCTGTCATACAGCTCGCCGCCCCGGCTCTGGCGGATCAGGCTCAACACATGGGCCGCCCGTTGCGGATAATGGTCCTGCAGCCACTGCTCGAACAGCGGCGCCACCTCCAGTGGCAGGCGCAGCATCATGTAGGCCGCGCTCTGTGCGCCAGCTTCCTTGGCAGCCTCCAGCAAGCGCTCCAGCTCACTGTCGTTGATCATCGGAATCATCGGCGAACACAGCACCCCCACTGGCACACCCGCCTCGCGTAGCACGCGGATGGCCCTCAACCGGGCATTGGGTGACGCCGCCCGCGGTTCCAGTACCCGCTTGAGGTCGTCGTCCAGCGTCGTCAGGCTGATCATCACTCGCGCCAGTCGTTGCCGGGCCATTTCGGCCAGCAGGTCGAGGTCACGCAACACCAGCGAGCCCTTGGTCACGATGGTCACCGGGTGACGAAAACGCAGCAACACTTCGAGCAGGCGCCGTGTCAGCAACTGGTCCCGCTCGATCGGCTGGTACGGGTCGGTATTGGAGCCCAGGTTGATCGGCGCGCACACGTAGCCCGGTTTGCTCAACTGCTGCGCGAGTATCTCGGCGGCATTGGTCTTGGCGATCAGCTTGGTTTCGAAGTCCAGGCCGGGGGAGAGGTCCCAATAGGCATGGGAAGGCCGGGCATAGCAGTAGATGCAGCCATGCTCGCAGCCGCGGTAAGGGTTGATGGAGCGGTCAAAGGGCAGGTCGGGCGATGTATTGCGGGTGATGACCGATTTCGCTGTCTCGCTGCGCACTTCGGTGCCTTGGGTCTGCGGCACTTCCTGATACCAGCCGTCGTCCTCGACCACCGAATGGTTGGGGGCAAAGCGGTTATGCGGATTGTGCGCCGTGCCACGGCCCTTTAATGGTGCTGGAGGATTCATGGCTAACCCCTATACTGTATTTACATACAGTATCGCGACTACCATGAATCCACCAGCGCCTCTGATCCGACAGCCAGTGCTTACTCTGTCGGTTTCTTCAGCTTCGGATTAGGGAAGAACTGCACCGTCTGTACTTTGGCCGGCGCCGCCTTGGGTGCCAGGTGGTTAACCCGGGTACCGAGCTCCTTGGGCACCGACAAGCCCTGCTCGTTGAGGGTGTCGGTGAACCCGCAGGCGACGCACTCGCGGTGCGGTACGTCGTCTTCGCTCCACATCATCAGCTTGTCAGGCTCGCTGCATGCGGGGCATACCGCCCCGGCAATGAAGCGCTTCTTGGTCTTGTTCACAGCTACCTCGCTCACGCCGCAGCGCCTTCGGTAAGGCCGCTGTGCCGCAGCAGCGCATCAATGGAAGGCTCACGGCCACGGAAGTCGACAAACAGCACCATCGGCTCGCGCGAACCGCCACGGGCCAGGATAGCCTCGCGGAAGGCGCGGCCGGTCTCGGCATTCAGCACACCTTCTTCCTCGAAGCGCGAGAAGGCGTCAGCCGACAGCACTTCAGCCCACTTGTAGCTGTAGTAGCCCGCCGCATAACCGCCAGCAAAGATGTGCGCGAAGCTATTGGGGAAGCGGTTGTACGCCGGTGGGCGCATGACCGACACCTCGTCGCGCACGCCTTCGAGCACCTGCAGCACGCTGCGGCCGTCGCCATGGCTGGCGTGTAGCTCGAAGTCGAACAGCGAGAATTCAAGCTGGCGCACCATCATCATGCCCGACTGGAAGTTCTTCGCCGCCAGCATTTTGTCCAGCAGGTCCTGAGGCAAGGCCGCGCCGGTTTCGTAATGGCCGGAGATCAGTGCCAGGCCTTCTGGCTCCCAGCACCAGTTTTCCATGAACTGGCTCGGCAGCTCGACCGCGTCCCAGGCCACGCCGTTGATACCCGAAACACCGGCATGCTCGATGCGGGTCAGCAGGTGGTGCAGGCCGTGGCCGAATTCGTGGAACAGGGTGGTGACTTCATCATGGGTCAGCAGTGCCGGCTTGCCGGGTGCGGCCGGAGTGAAGTTGCACACCAGGTTGGCCACCGGGCTCTGCAGTTCGCCACCGGCAGTACGACGACGGTCGCGGGCGCCATCCATCCAGGCCCCGCCGCGCTTGTTGGCGCGGGCGTAAAGGTCGAAGAAGAAGCGGCCGACATGCTGGCCGTTTTCCTTGATCTCGAACAGGCGTACGTCCGGGTGCCAGCTGTCGAAGCCCTTGAGTTCGGCGATTTCGATGCCGTACAGGCGCTGCACAATGCTGAACAGGCCACCCAGCACCTTATCGATCGGGAAATAGGCACGCAGGGCTTCCTGCGACACGCTGTAGCGCTGCTCGCGCAGCTTCTCGCCAAAGTAGCCGGCGTCCCAGCTGGCCAGTTCAGGGCAGCCTTGCTCAGCGGCGTAGGCCTTGAGCTGCTCCAGGTCCTGGGCTGCAAAAGGCTTGGAACGCTTGGCCAGGTCACGCAGGAAGCTCAGCACCTGGTCGCTGGACTCAGCCATTTTGGTGGCCAGGCTCAGCTCGGCGTAGTTCTTGTAGCCCAGCAGTTCGGCCAGCTCCTGGCGCAGGTCAAGGATTTGCTGCATGACCGGGCCGTTGTCGAACTGGCCGGCATTCGGGCCCTGGTCCGAGGCGCGGGTGCAGTAGGCGGCGTACACCTCTTCGCGCAGGGCGCGGTCGCTGGCGTAGGTCATCACGGCGTAGTAGCTGGGGAATTCCAGGGTAATCAGCCAGCCTTCAAGGCCCTTGGCCTGGGCCGCAGCGGCCATCTGCGCCTTGGCCGAGTCGGTCAGGCCGGCCAGCGCGGCTTCGTCGGTAACGTGCTTGGTCCAGGCCTGGGTAGCGTCGAGCAGCTGGTTGGAGAAGCGGCTGCCCAGCTCGCTGAGCTTGCTTTGCACTTCGGCATAGCGCTGCTGCTTGTCCGCCGGCAGGTCGATACCCGACAGGCGGAAGTCACGCAGCGCATGCTCGAGGATAGTTTTTTGCGCCACGTCGAAACCGGCGGCTTCAGGGCTGTTGATCAACGCCTGGTAGGCGTCGAACAGCGCACGGTTCTGGCCCAGTTCGGTAGAGTAGGCGCTCAGCGCTGGCAGGCACGACTCGTAAGCCTCGCGCAGCTCTGCGCTATTGCACACTGCGTTGAGGTGGCTGACCGGGCTCCAGGCAGCGCCCAGGCGGTCGTTCAGTTCGTCTATCGCCAGCACCAGGCCAGCCCAGGTAGGGGCCTTGCCCTGCTTTTCGAGGATCTCGGCAATGGCTTTACGGTTGTCGGCCAGGATCGCTTCGATCGCCGGCAACACGTGTTCGGCACGGATTTGCGAGAAGGGCGGCAGATCGTGGGATTGCAAAAGCGGGTTGTTCGCAGTCACGGTTTGGATACCTTGGCAGAAGAAACACTGCCCCATCTTAATTACAATCGACGCCGACCGCAGCAGGCAGCCTGCCTATCGGCACAGATGAGAGACGCTATCATGGCCATCCGAAGCTTCCAGCAACACACTCCGAAAGTGGGACTCCGTGCCTTCGTCGACCGTTCGGCGGTGGTGCTGGGCGACGTGGAGATTGGTGAAGACAGCTCGATCTGGCCCATGACCGTGGTGCGCGGCGACATGCACCGCATCCGCATCGGTGCGCGCACCAGCGTGCAGGACGCCAGCGTGCTGCACATCACCCACGCCGGCCCGTTCAACCCGGACGGCTTCCCGCTGATCATCGGTGACGAAGTGACCATTGGCCATAAGGTGATGCTGCATGGCTGCACCCTGGGCAACCGCATCCTGGTCGGCATGGGCAGCACCATCATGGATGGCGCCATCGTTGAAGACGAAGTGATCATCGGTGCAGGCAGCCTGGTACCGCCGGGCAAACGCCTGGTCAGTGGTTACCTGTACATGGGCAGCCCGGTGAAACAGGCCAGGTTGCTGAACGACAAAGAGCGCGCGTTCTTCTCCTACAGCGCCGGCAACTACGTGAAGCTCAAGGACCAGCACCTGGCCGAAGGCTACGACCAACCGGAATAAACCCGACTAACGAGACGAACATGCAACAGCAAAACATCCTCTTCGACCTCGACGGCACCCTGACCGACCCACGCCTGGGCATCACCCGCTCGATCCAGTATGCCCTGGCCAAGCTGGGCATCGACGAGCCGGACCTGACCCGCCTCGAGCACTTCATCGGCCCACCCCTGCTGCAGGCCTTCATGCAGTTCTACAGCTTCGACGAAGCAAAGGCTTGGGACGCGGTGAACTTCTACCGGGAGCGTTTCCGCGTCACCGGCCTTTACGAGAACCTGGTGTTCCAAGGTGTGCCTGAGTTGCTTGAAGCCCTTAACGGGCAGGGCCGCACGCTGTATATCGCCACTTCCAAACCGTGGGAATTCGCCCGCGAAATCGCCCGGCATTTCGCTTTCGACCAACACTTCAAGGTGATCTACGGCAGTGAACTGGACGGCACGCGTACCAACAAGGTCGAGCTGATTCGCCATCTGCTGGATGAAGAAGGACTGGACCCGGCGCAGACCCTGATGATCGGCGACCGCAAACATGACCTGATTGGCGCGCGCAGCAATGGCTTACAGGCGGTGGCGGTGGGGTATGGGTTTGGTAGCCGGGAAGAACTGATGGCAGAAGAGCCGGCCTACCACTTTGCGACCTTGGCCGAGATGCATCAGGCATTCATCAAGGCTTGAGTGCCCTAGGGGGCCGCGTTGCGGCCCCAAAATCTCACAGGCTAACCACCAGACGCTGCAGCGCCGCTTTCCTTTCTTCAATCGGCAACCGCCCCAACTGCTCGACCCGCTGGTAAAACCGAAGCCAGTCCCCACCCACCTCACGAAACACCGCCGCAAACGCCGGCACCCACTGGTCATAAAGCCCGAACGGCAACAACTTGGCATTACTCATCGGCCCATACATCCAGGCGTCATAGCGCTTGTCGCCGCCCCACTGGCCATCACGCATCTGCCGGTACTCACGCCTCAAACGCTCAAACTCGGCCTGCTTGGCCAGCCGCTTGTGTGCATCGTCCAGCGGCCCGGCATAAATCGCCTGCAACCGCTCGCGGCTGGCCAGCACCAGGCGGATGAACTGGTCACGCTGGCGCCCCTGGTTTTCGCCAATGGCAGCCAGCCCTCGCGCCGCACGCCATTGGCGTGTGCCTTCCTGCTCTACGAACGAGGCAAACGATTCGTTGAACTCGGTATCGTCTTGCACATAAAAGCGCTGGTGGGCCAGCTCATGAAAAATTAACGTCGCCAGGCGTTCATCACCCCAACCCACCATCGATGACAAGATCGGGTCGTCGAACCAGCCCAGGGTCGAATAAGCCTCCACGCCACCGACATACACATCCAGGCCGTCTTGGCGCATCAACGCCGCCGCCCCGCGTGCTGCACCTTGCTGGTAGTAACCGCGATAAGCCACGCACCCGGCAATCGGGAAACAGTGCGTCACCGGCTGCAGCGACAGTTCGGGCGTGGCGAACACATTCCACACCACATAAGGCCGGGCTATGTCGGCATACACCCGATAGCTACGGTTATCCGGCAGTTTCAACTGCTCGCTGGCGAAAACCCGCGCCTGTTCAGCGTGCGCAAGACGCGAGCGTAATTGCGGTGACGTGGCCGGGTCGGCCACCACCTGCGCAACAGGCTGACGCGCACGCAGCAACTGAAACTGCCCCTCGGCCAGCTGCCCATAGTAGGCGACGCTGCTGCAACCGTTCAGCAGGATCGCCCCCAGCAGGGGAACCAAACGGGTGAAAACGCGGTCGAGTGCCCCAGGGCCTGAGCGCTGCATAAAAAAAAGTCGAAGCATCCGGGCTGTATGACTCGCTCAAGGCCAATTCGCTCCAAGACTATCTCGCCAAGGGGGAGTTTCGCCATGCGTGCATTGCTGGTCGCCGGTTCACTGTTGCTGATATCCGCCTGTTCCACGTTGCCAGCCCCGGACCCGAACCAGGCCTGGATCGACCTCACCCCCTACGACAACACTTCGCTGGACGCCGTGCAGGTCGATGAACGTGACTGGGCCGACAGCCGCTATTTCGAAGTACAGCCCGGCAGCCACGAGCTGACCGTGCGCTATCAGTTCCCGGTCACTCCCAGCAATATCGGCCCGGTCGACGAGCCGTTGTGGCGCGATTGCCAGGTCAAACTCACCTTCAAGGACTTCGGCGCCGGCCAGCGCTATCAGCTGCACGCTGGCAGTATCGGCTTCCGTCCCTGGATCAAGCTCTACGACGACCAGCAAAAAATGGTCGGCCAAGGCTTACCGGCAGGCTGCCAACGCACCTGAACCGTACAAACGGCGCTATGCTTGTAACGTGTAAATCGCAAGTGGGAGTTTTGCCATGCGCCAGCCCATGATGCTGATCGCCCTCAGTGCACTGGGGGCTTGCGCCAGCCCCTTGCCACCCGTCGACCCCAAACAGGCCTGGGTCGATCTGTACACCATGACCCCTGGCCGGGTGATCATGGCCGACCGCCTCGATGGCAAGCGCCTGGAGGACGGCCGTTACTTCCAGGTAACGCCGGGCAAGCACGAACTGGTGGTGCGCTTTGATTACGAAATCTATTCAGGCGGCATCATGTCTGAACCCAGGGACCGAACCTGCTACCTGACCGTGCGCTTTGACGACTTCAAGGCCGGCGAGCGTTACCGCCTGGAAGCGCGGGCGCCGGTGATGGAACCGCAGGTGCTGCTGTATGACGCGAGCCGCAAGGTACTGGTGAACGAGCCTAGCAACGTGTTCTGCATTCCGTGAGTCGGGGCTGCTTTGCAGCCCCACAATCCCGAATCTACTGATCATTCTTCTGGTAAATGATCTTCTTCGTGCCGCCATCGCAAGTACCGACGACCATGTTCTGGTCCTTGACCTCACTGTTGGGCACGATCTCCAGGGTGTAGGACGGCACACCCTGAGCCTGGATCTTGGCCTCGATCTCAGCCTTGAGCTCCTCGCACGGCTTGACTGCCGCCAACGTGGATGCGGCGACCAGGGAAGCCAACACGGCGATTGCTACGCGAATCATGGAACGGCTCCTGAAAAGGCAGCGTGCTGCCGACGCTGTTTAGACTACAGCAAACCGCTGCCGTTGCGCCGCTTCAGCCCACGAGCGCCGCATCCAGGCTGATTTTGGCGTTCAGCACCTTGGACACCGGGCACCCTTCCTTGGCCTTTTTGGCAATGTCCAGGAACTGCGCCTCGCTGGCCCCAGGCACCTTGGCCCTGAGCACCAGATGCACGGCCGTAATGGCAAAACCGTCAGGCTGCTTGTCGAGTGTCACCTCGGCAGCGGTGTCGATCCGGTCCGCTGTCAGCCCTGCTTCCCCAAGCATCATCGACAACGCCATCGAGAAACAGCCGGCATGCGCCGCGCCAATCAGCTCCTCCGGGTTGGTTCCAGGTGTACCCTCGAAACGGGTGTTGAAGCCATACGGGTTCTGCTTGAGCGCCCCGCTTTCGGTAGAGAGCAGGCCCTTGCCATCTTTCAAGCCACCTTGCCAGATCGCCGATGCTGTCTTTTTCATACTGCCTCCTGGTCATTCGGTTATGTGGTTATGGATTCAGAGGCCAGCGGCTTACGGCAAGTTCAGACCAATCGCACAGCAAACATTGAATCCCCCGAATATGCCCATACAGAGTTACAAAGGCCTCTGGCCAACCACCTTTACGGAGGCTCCCATGACGCAGCTGCGTGACCTGAAAATATCCACCCTCGACCTGGTGCCCGTGCGCGCCGATGCAGGCCCGGCGCAATCGCTGCGCAACTCGCTGGACCTGGCGCAACACGTCGAGCGTTTTGGCTACAACCGCTTCTGGGTGGCCGAGCACCACAACATGGACGGCATCGCCAGTTCAGCGACTTCGGTGCTGATCGGCTACCTGGCCGGGGGTACTTCGACCATTCGCGTGGGCTCGGGCGGGGTGATGCTGCCCAACCACGCACCGCTGGTGATCGCCGAGCAATTCGGCACCCTGGCCAGCTTGTACCCGGGGCGTATCGACCTGGGCCTGGGCCGTGCGCCGGGTTCAGACCAGATGACGGCTTATGCTTTGCGCCGCGACCGTGCTGGCGGCCCGGACGACTTCCCGGACGATGTCGAGGAGCTGTCGCGCTACCTCGGCCCACGTACCGACGATCAAAAAGTGATCGCCGTGCCGGGGCACGACACTGACGTGCCAATGTGGCTGCTGGGTTCCAGCCTGTTCAGCGCCCAGCTGGCAGGCATGCGCGGCATGCCCTATGCCTTCGCTTCGCACTTTGCGCCGCGCTACATGCACGAGGCCATTCGCGTGTACCGCAATCATTTCAAGCCATCGACCACACTGGACAAGCCGTATGTGATGCTGGGCATCCCCATGGTGGTGGCAGAAACCGACGAAAGGGCCGAATACCTGGCCACCTCGGTGTACCAGCGCATCCTGGCGCTGATTCGCGGCCAGAGCCTGATGCAGAAGCCGCCGGTAGAAAGCATGGATGGGCTGTGGTTGCCCCATGAGCGGGATACGGTTGGCAGTTTCCTCGGCCTGGCGATGATCGGCAGCCCGCAGAAGGTAAGGGCCAAGGTGGAGGTGCTGCTGGAGCAGACCGGGGCGGACGAGCTGATCTTTACCTGTGACCTGTATGAGCATGCGGACCGGATCCGGTCCTATGAGCTGTTGGCGCAGGCCCTCAAGACCGCCTGACCTTCTTCGCGGGCTCGCCCGCTCCCACAGGACTGCACGGGTGCCTGACCCTGTGTATTACCTGGGGGAGCGGGCGAGCCCGCGAAAAAGCAAACGCATCAACCGCGACGGTACACAATCTCTTTGGTACCCGCCTCGCAGCTGCCAATCACCTTGCCGGCCGGCTCGCCCTTGTTGACGATCTCCAGCTTGTAGCCAGTAACCCCTTTGGCATCGAGCTTGGCGGCAATCTCCGCCTTCAGTTCCTCGCACGGCTTGCCCGCCGCCAGCGCACCACCGGCCAGTGTCATCAGGCCAAGCGCCAGAATCAGTTTATTCATCGATCGCTTTCCTTGTGCAGATGAAATCAGAAAAGGCGCCGCCAAGGCGCCTCTCTTCTAAATACCCCATCAAGCCGGGATCATCCAGTCCCGCAATGTTTCAGCTATTGGCGATACGGAAGCCCACCTTCAACGTGACCTGGAAGTGCGCCGCCTTGTTGTCGCGGATATGCCCACGGGTATCCACCACTTCGAACCATTCCAGGTGCTTGATGCTCTTGCCGGCTTCAGCCAGGGCATTGTTGATTGCGTCTTCGATACTGGTTGGCGAGGAGCCCACCAGCTCGATCTTCTTGTACGTGTGATGGTCAGTCATGTTCACGCTCCTTGGTAACGGTGAAATTCAGCCTAGCAGCGTAGGCCCGGTTTACCTGCGAGCCGTCCGCCAAGGTGAAAGTTCGATCGCACTTTCGCGCAAGCCAAGGGTCGCAACCTTACAGCCCATACTGCAAAGGAGAGTCAACATGCACCGCAACTCGCTGCGTAAATCATCCCTGGAAAGCATGGAAGCAGAGATCGAGAGCCTTCTGAAAAGCCTGGAAAACCTCAAGCATGACGCATCGGAAGAGTCCCAGAAGTCGGTGAAGGCAATCCGCAGCAATGCCGAAAGCGCGCTGAAACATTCGCGTAGCTTGCTCAGCGATGCCTATGAGGAGGTAAAGACCCGCACTCGCCAGACCGGGATCGCCACCCGTGAGTACGCACAGGAGCACCCGGTTACCACAGCGGGCGTGGCGATTGGCGCCCTGGGTCTGCTGGCGGCCTACCTGCTGACCCGTCGCAACTAAGCCGCCTGCCGTTCCAATTCGCGGCGCAGCCACTGCGCCAACTGCTCGGCGCGCCCATCTGCGGCGCGCCGGGGCACCCACAAGGCCAGCGCTGCGCGGGTAGGGGAAAAGCCCCATGGCGCGCTGAGGCGCCCGGCCCGCAAGTCATCAGCCACCAGTGGTTGTGGCGCGATGGCCACCCCAAGGCCAGCAACCGCAGCCTCCAGCAAATAGTACAAATGCTCGAATGCCTGGCCATACTGCAACCCGGCCGGGTCCAATCCCTGTTGCCCTGCCCATGTCGGCCATGCTTGTGGCCGCGAGGTGGTATGCAACAGGGCCTCGTCCAGCAGGGCTTTGGCGGGCGCATCTCGCAAGCGATCGAAGCCGGCAAAATGCGGGCTAAGTACCGGCCCGATACGCTCCTCAGCCAGCACATGCACCTGCATGTCCGCCGGCCACGGGGGTTCAGCGTACACCAGCAATGCATCGAGCCCTGGACGACGTGGGTCGAGATCACCTTCACCGGCGGACAAGTGCAGGCGCAGCTCAGGCAAATCCGCCTTCAGGCGACCAAGCCTTGGGATAAACCAACGCGCCAGCAGGCTCCCCGAGCAGCCCAGCACAAATGGCGCCTCGCTGACATCGCGGCTGAGTTCAGTACACACGCTGCGCAACCGGTCGAAGGCCTCACCGCTGGCATCGCGCAGACGCACACCGGCATCTGTGAGTTTGATGCCACGCCCGTCCTTGACGAAAAGCGCCACCCCCAGGTGCTCCTCCAGCACCTTGATCTGCCGACTGACAGCGCCATGGGTAACATGCAGCGCTTCAGCCGCCTGGCTGACGCTGTTAAGCCTGGCGGTAGCCTCGAAGGCGCGCAGAGCATTCAGGGGAGGGAGATCGTGGGCCATTTTACCTGTGAGTTTTTCTGACAAGTTTGCGCAATCTTATCGGTTTTCAGCCGGACGTGCCGTGGTTACAGTAAAGCCCATCACTCATTCATTACGCCCTGGAGCGCCCCATGACCCAGTCCCAATACCGCCCCGGCCCCGACGCCAATGGCCTGTTCGGCTCGTTCGGCGGCCGCTACGTGGCCGAAACCCTGATGCCACTGGTGCTGGACCTGGCCCGCGAATATGAAGCGGCCAAGGCAGACCCCAAGTTTCTCGAAGAGCTGGCCTACTTCCAGCGTGACTACATCGGCCGCCCCAACCCGCTGTACTTCGCCGAGCGCCTGACCGAGCACTGTGGCGGTGCAAAGATCTTCTTCAAGCGTGAAGAGCTCAACCACACCGGCGCGCACAAGGTGAACAACTGCATCGGCCAGGTGCTGCTGGCCAAGCGCATGGGCAAAAAGCGCCTGATCGCCGAAACCGGCGCCGGCATGCACGGCGTGGCCACCGCCACCGTCGCTGCCCGCTTCGGCCTGCCGTGCGTGATCTACATGGGCGCTACCGACATCGAGCGCCAGCAGGCCAACGTGTTCCGCATGAAACTGCTGGGCGCCGAAATCGTCCCGGTCACGGCCGGTACCGGCACCCTGAAAGACGCCATGAACGAAGCCCTGCGCGACTGGGTCACCAACGTCGAAGACACCTTCTACCTGATCGGCACTGTCGCTGGCCCTCACCCGTACCCGGCCATGGTCCGCGACTTCCAGTCGATCATCGGCAAAGAAACCCGCGCCCAGCTGCAAGAGAAGGAAGGCCGCCTGCCAGACAGCCTGGTTGCCTGCGTGGGTGGTGGTTCCAACGCCATGGGCCTGTTCCATGAGTTCCTCGAAGAACCAAGCGTACAGATCATCGGCGTCGAAGCCGGTGGCCACGGCGTGCACACCGACAAGCACGCCGCCAGCCTGAACGGCGGCGTGCCGGGTGTACTGCACGGCAACCGCACCTACCTGCTGCAAGACTCGGACGGCCAGATCACTGACGCCCACTCGATTTCTGCAGGCCTGGACTACCCGGGTATCGGCCCTGAACACGCCTACCTGCACGAAGTGAAACGTGTCGAATACGTCAGCATCACCGATGACGAAGCGCTGGATGCGTTCCACGCCAGCTGCCGCCTGGAAGGCATCATTCCAGCTCTGGAAAGCTCCCACGCCTTGGCCGAAGCCATCAAGCGCGCGCCGAAGCTGCCCAAGGACCACCTGATGGTGGTGTGCCTGTCGGGCCGCGGCGACAAAGACATGCAAACCGTCATGAGCCACATGGCCGCCCAGGAGAAACAGGCATGAGCCGTCTTGAACAACGCTTCGCCGAACTTAAGGCCGAAGGCCGTTCGGCACTGGTCACCTTCGTCACCGCGGGTGACCCGGGCTACGACGCCTCGCTGCAGATCCTCAAGGGCCTGCCAGCAGCCGGCGCCGATGTGATCGAACTGGGCATGCCGTTCACCGACCCGATGGCCGACGGCGTGGCCATCCAGCTGGCCACCTTGCGCGCGCTGGAAGCTGGCCAGACCTTGGCCAAAACCCTGCAGATGGTGCGCGAGTTCCGTGTGGATAACCACACCACGCCAATCGTGCTGATGGGCTACTACAACCCGATCCACCGCTTTGGTGTGGACACGTTCGTGGCAGAAGCCAAGGAAGCGGGCGTCGATGGCCTGATCATCGTCGACCTGCCGCCAGAGCACGACGCCGAACTGGCCACCCCGGCCCAGGCTGCAGGCATCGACTTCATTCGCCTGACCACCCCGACCACCGACGATGCGCGCCTGCCGCGCGTGCTGGAGCGCAGCTCCGGGTTCGTCTATTACGTGTCGGTGGCCGGTGTGACCGGTGCCGGCTCAGCGACCACCGAGCACGTGACCGAGGCCATTGCCCGCCTGCGCCGGCATACCGATCTGCCAATCAGCGTGGGTTTCGGCATTCGTACCCCGGAGCAAGCTGCGAACATCGCCCGTCTGGCGGATGGTGTAGTGGTGGGCTCGGCGCTGGTCGACAAGATTGCCCAGGCCAAAAGTGCCGATCAGGCGGTGACTGATGTATTGAGCCTGTGCTCGGCACTGGCTGAAGGCGTGCGCTCAGCTCGCAATTGATCGCGAGGGCTCCGCCCTCGTTCGCGGCACAAGGCCGCTCCTACAGGGTATTGCGATCGCCTTGTAGGAGCGGCCTTGTGCCGCGAAGAGGCCGGCACAGGCAATACACATCTACCCACCAAATATCGACAGCTTCAATGGCCGCACGGCCCCCATCCAGATCGCATGATCCCGGTGGTCCGCCAGTTCATCCCCGGTTTCGGGGTGCATGAATACCACCAAACCCTTGCGGTACAGCGCCAACCAAGGCAAAACCACCCCCACCACTTCAGGCCCGAACGCCAGCTGGCAGCTCCAGTCCGGATGCGGCCCCACCGGCTTTTGATGCATGCGCCCCATGGTCACGGGAAACAGCCGCGTCGCCTCCTCGCACAGCTCCCGCGCCTGCTCCATGGTCGCTGCGTCGTAATAAACGTGGGCGTGGTAACCCTTGATCCTCTGCACGATAACTCCTGATTGCGGTCCAACCATCACCACCTGCAAAGGAAGTGATGCAGTGAAAAACGCCGAAACCCCAGTATTCAAACTGGTCCTGTTCGGGCCTGAAAGCAGCCTGGGCAAAGCCATGATGGCCGAGCTGCTGTCGCGCCAGCACGAAGTCACCGCCGTGGTCGATGACCTCAACCGCCATACCGCACGCCCGGGCCTGCACTTCAAGATAGGCGGGCTGGACGATGCCGACCAGGCAGAGCAGGGCGCGGCAGGCGGCTCGGCGGTAATTGCCCTGTTGTCGGCGCTGGCGCCAGGTGACTTGCCGGGGCAAGCACGCCTGAGCGAGGCGCTGGTGGCGGGGCTTGAGCGTACGACTATACGCCGGCTGTTGCTGGTGGGCGATTTCGCTGTGCTGGATGAGCCGGCCAAGTACAGTGAGGTAGAGCGGGCATATGTGGACCAGGTGGTTGATCGGTTGCAGCGCAGTGCTTTGCACTGGACCTTGATCAATATGCCGCAGGCGTTGCCCGATGAGGGGTGGGCACGCGTGGCGGCGGGGATGGCGGATATGCTGGAACTGGACCTGCACCGGGGCGAGCATCTGAACTTTGTGGTCTAGATCGTCGGGGCTGCTGCGCAGCACCAAAATCTCAAAGGCTGCGCTCATCCTCCAGCCACCCCACAAACCGCTCGATCAGCGCCCCACGCCGCTTGCGCGGCGGCAGCACCGCGTAATAACCGCGCTGCGAGCGCAAACTCCCCTGCAGCGGCCGGCACAGCAACCCTTGCTCCACCAACCCATCCACCAGGTGCCCCCAACCGATCGCCACCCCTTGCCCGGCAATCGCTGCCTGAATCAGCAACGTATAGTTATCGAACCGCAACTGCCCCGCAGGCGGTGGGCTGGCCACGCCAAACCCGCGAAAAACGCCGGCCCAGTCAAACCAGCGGCTGGCCTGCTCGCCCTTCAAATGCAGCAAGGGCAATCGTTGCAAACCCACGGCTGACAAGGGTTTGCCATCGGTCAGCCGGGGGCTGCACACCGGGAACACTTCCTCATCGAACAGCCAGCGGCTTTCACCCTGATGAAAGCGCCCATCACCAAACAGCACCGCCACATCCACGTCCGGGCGCAACATCCCCTGGCTGCGTTCACCGGTCACCAGGCTCACATCCACCTGTGGATAAGCCTCGTGAAAGCGTTGCAGCCTTGGCATCAGCCAGAACGCGGCAAAGGCAAAGTCGGTGGCCACCTGCAGCACTTCGCGCTGACCGCGCCCGCTGGCCTGGGAAATGCCGTCATCCATGGCTTGCAGGCCCTGGTGTACCTGTTCAAACAACAGCTGGCCGGCCTCGGTGAGCTCGATGCCCCGATAAATACGGTCGAATAGGCGCGTGCCCAGCTGGGCTTCCAGGCGTTTCACCTGCTGGCTTACTGCCGGTTGCGTGGTGCCCAGCTCCAGCGCCGCAGCTGTAAACCCCCGCAGGCGGGCCGCGGCTTCGAACACACGCAAGGTATCCAGCGACAGCTCGGCAAGGTGCTCAAACATAAGCTCAGCTAATCCCAGTTATTGCCCGGCATGGGCTTTACCCATGTTATCCGCAGTCGCATCTTGGAAGGAAAGCAAATCGCATAACCCTCAACGATGGAAGCCACCATGACGCGCCCGAATATCCTGTTCATCATGGCCGACCAGATGGCCGCACCCTTGATGCCCATCTACGCCCCTTCGCCCGTCCAGATGCCGCACCTGAGCCGCCTGGCCGAGCAGGCGGTGGTGTTCGATTCAGCCTACTGCAACAGCCCGCTGTGCGCGCCGTCACGCTTCACCCTGGTCAGCGGCCAGCTGCCCAGCCGCATCGGCGCCTACGACAATGCCGCCGATTTCCCCGCCGATATACCGACCTATGCGCACTACCTGCGCCGTCTGGGCTACCGCACTGCGCTGTCAGGCAAGATGCACTTTTGCGGCCCGGACCAGCTGCATGGCTACGAAGAGCGCCTGACCAGCGACATCTACCCGGCCGACTATGGCTGGGCAGTGAACTGGGACGAACCGGATGTGCGCCCAAGCTGGTACCACAATATGTCCTCGGTGCTGCAGGCCGGCCCGTGCGTGCGTACCAACCAGCTGGATTTCGACGAGGAGGTGGTGTTCAAGGCACGCCAGTACCTGTACGACCATGTGCGCGAAAACGACGGTCGGCCGTTCTGCCTGACCGTTTCGATGACTCACCCGCACGATCCGTACACCATTCCAAAACGCTACTGGGACCGGTACGAGGGTGTGGATATCCCCATGCCCCGTGCAGAGTTGAGCCAGACAGAGCTCGACCCGCATTCGCAGCGCCTGCTGAAAGTCTACGACCTGTGGAACAAGCCGCTGCCTGTGGACAAGATCCGCGATGCCCGCCGCGCCTACTTCGGCGCCTGCAGTTACATTGACGACAACATCGGTCAGCTGCTGCAAACCCTGGATGAGTGCAACCTGGCCGACGAAACCCTGATCGTGTTCTCAGGCGACCACGGCGACATGCTTGGCGAGCGTGGCCTCTGGTACAAGATGCACTGGTTCGAGATGTCGGCGCGGGTACCGCTGCTGATCCATGCGCCCAAGCACTTTGCGGCGGCTCGGGTCAGTGCCTCGGTATCGACCTGCGACCTGCTGCCAACCTTGGTAGAACTGGCTGGCGGCATTGTGGATAACAACCTGCACCTGGACGGCCGCTCACTGCTTGGCCACCTCCAAGGGCAGGGCGGCCACGATGAAGTGATCGGCGAATACATGGCCGAAGGCACCGTCGGCCCGCTGATGATGATCCGCCGCGGGCCTTACAAGTTCGTGTACAGCGAAGACGACCCATGTCTACTCTATGACCTGAGCCGCGACCCGCACGAGCGGGAGAACCTCGCCGGCAGCCCGGACCACCAGGCGCTGCTGCAGGCATTTGCCGATGAAGCACGACAGCGTTGGGATATCCCCAGCCTGCGCCAGCAGGTACTCGCCAGCCAGCGGCGCCGCCGCCTGGTGGCCGAGGCGCTGGCTATCGGCACGCTGAAAAGCTGGGACCACCAACCGCTGGTGGACGCCAGCCAACAGTACATGCGCAACCACATCGATCTCGACGACCTCGAGCGCAAGGCACGTTATCCACAGCCCGCACCCCTGGATTGAAAAGAGAGGCCGCCATGCACAAGTTCTCCGCCGCCGTGTTCGCCCTGGCCCTGGGCGCCGCCACGGCCCACGCCGCCGACAGCGACGCGCAATGCAGTACCGTAAAAATGGCCGACCCCGGCTGGAGCGATATCGCCACAACCAATGCCGTGGCGCGGCTGTTACTGGAAAGCCTGGGCTACCAGGTGAAAATCGACAGCCTGGCCGTGCCGATCATCTACGGCGGCCTCAAGGACGGCCGTGTCGACGCCTTCCTCGGCAGCTGGATGCCCGCGCATCAAGGCTTCCATGACAAGTTCATCGCCAACGGCGATGTGCAGCAGCTGTCGCGCAACCTGGAGGGAACCGAGTTCACCCTGGCGGTGCCCGATTACGTGTGGAATGCCGGGGTAAAGGATTTTGCCGACCTGCAGAAGCATGCCGACCAGTTCGACAAGAAGCTGTACGGGATCGGCTCCGGCGCACCGGCCAACCTGTCGCTGAAGGCAATCATCGACAAGAATGAATTCAACCTTGGCCAGTGGAAACTGGTGGAGTCCAGCGAGCAGGCGATGCTGGCCCAGGTCGACCGGGCGGCGAAGAAACAGCAGTTCATCACCTTCCTTGGCTGGACCCCGCACCCGATGAACGTGAAGCTGAAAATGCATTACCTGACCGGTGGGGAAAAGTGGTTCGGCACCAAGGGCGAAGTGTACACGCTGACCCGCAAAGGTTATCCACAAGCGTGCCCGAATGCGGCGAAGCTGCTGGGCAACCTGAAATTTACCCTGGACATGGAAAACGCCATCATGGCCGAGGTTGTGGATAACAAGATCAGCTTTGATGACGCGGCCAGGGCTTGGATTAAAACGCATCCCGAGTTGCTGGAAGGGTGGTTGGCTGGGGTGACTACCAAGGCCGATGGCAATGCCCTGGAGGCCGTGAAAGCCAAACTGTAGTTTCAGACACGACGCGCCCCCTGTGGGAGCGGGTTCACCCGCGAATGCTGCATTGCATGTACCGACGCATTCGCGGGTAAACCCGCCCCACAGGGGACAGTGGACCTTTGGAAATGTGAATATCTCATGCATCGCATCATTCACCTGCTGCCCTTCCTCACCTGGCTCCCGCGCCAATCGGGCCGCAGCCTGCGCCAGGACCTGCTGGTCGGCCTGAGCGGTGCCATCCTCGCCCTGCCACAATCCATCGCCTACGCCCTGATTGCCGGCCTGCCCGCCGAATACGGCCTGTACGCCGCCATCGTGCCGGTGCTGATCGCCTGCCTGTGGGGCTCGTCCTGGCACCTGATCTGCGGCCCCACCGCCGCCATTTCCATCGTGCTCTACGCCAGCATCAGCCCGCTGGCCGTGGCCGGCAGCGCCGATTACATCACCCTGGTACTGTTGCTGACCTTGCTCGGCGGCATCTTCCAGTTGCTGCTCGGGCTTATGCGCTTTGGCGCGCTGGTCAATTTCGTCTCCCACTCGGTAGTGCTCGGCTTCACGCTGGGGGCTGCCATCGTCATTGCCTTGGGCCAATTGCCCAACCTGCTGGGCATGGACCTGCCCAGCCAGGCCACGGCACTGAAAACCGTACAGGACCTGGCCAGCCATGCAGGGGAGGTCGACCTGCCTTCCTTTATTCTGGGCCTGGCCACTGTCGTGATCGGCGTAGCCTTCAAACTGTGGCGCCCACGCTGGCCGAGCCTGTTGATAAGCCTGATGCTGGTCAGCCTGCTGGCTTGGCTGTTGCCGGGCTACTTTGGCCATGTGCAAAGGGTGGCGGCGTTTACCGGGCAACTCCCACCCTTCAGCCCGCTGCCTTTGCTGGATCTGGAACTGATGCTGCGCCTGCTGCCCAGCGCCGTGGCGGTAGGCATGCTGGGGCTGGTCACCAGCCTGTCGATTGCCCGCTCGTTGTCGGCACGTTCAGAACAACTGATCGACCCCGACCAGGAAATCCGCGCACAGGGCCTGTCGAACATCGCCGGTGCATTTTTCTCCGGTTACCTGTCTGCCGGTTCCTTCACCCGCTCAGGCCTGAGTTATGAGGCAGGTGCCCGCTCGCCCATGGCTGGGGTGTTCTCGGCGCTGTGGGTGGCGTTGTTTGCCGTTACCGGCGCCGGCCTGATCGCGCACCTGCCGATACCCGCCATGGCTGGCAGCATTCTGCTGATCTGCTGGGGGTTGGTGGACCATCGGGCGATTCGCGCGCTGTTTCGGGTCAGCCGCTCGGAGTTTCTGGTGATGGCGCTGACGGCGGCGGCGACATTGTTGCTGGAGTTGCAGACGGCCATCTATGCAGGCGTGCTGGCTTCGCTGTTCTTTTACCTCAAGCGCACGTCACGGCCACGGGTGCAGCTAAGCCGGGAAGGGGACGCGGATGTGTTGCGGGTGGGCGGGTCGATTTTCTTTGGTGCGGCGCATTACCTGCAGGTGCGCTTGCAGCGCTGCCAGGGGCCGCATGTAGTGATCGATGCCCGGCAGGTGAATTTTATCGATTACTCGGGTGTGGATATGTTGCACCGCGAAGCGCGGCGGTTGCGGAGATTGGGCGGGAGTTTGACCCTGCACCGGGCCAGGCCGCAGGTGATCGAGGAATTGCAGAAGCTGGAAGGGGTGGAGTTGTGTCCGATCCGGTTTGAGGAGTGACGCTGAGATCCTGGGGCTGCTGCGCAGCCCATTCGCGGCACAAGGCCGCTCCTACAGAGGATCGGCGTACGCAGTACTTTGTGGGAGCGGCCTTGTGCCGCGAATGGGCCGCAAAGCGGCCCCGGCAATTTCAGCCCCGAGCCAGTTGCCGGCGCAGCTCCGCCAACACCGGCGCCGTATCCGGTCGCACCCCACGCCAGATAAAGAACGCTTCAGCCGCCTGCTCAGCCAGCATCCCCAACCCATCGAGGACCTTGGCCGCACCCAGCCGGGTAGCCCACGCGCAAAACGGCGTCGGCTCCTTGCCATACATCATGTCGTAGCAAACCGTGCGCCCCGCCTCGACCAGGCTGTCGGCAATCGGCGGCATTTCTCCGGCCAGGCTCGCCGAAGTGGCGTTGATAATCACATCCACCGGCTCCTGCAACCAGGCAAACCCGCTGGCCACCACCGGCCCCAGCTCATCGAACTCACGCGCCAGCTGCTCGGCTTTCTCCACAGTGCGGTTGGCAACCACAAGGGACTGCGGGTTGTGCGCCAGAATAGGCTCCAGCACGCCTCGCACGGCGCCACCGGCACCGAGGATGAGAATGCGCTTGCCAGCCAGTTCGACCCCGGCATTTACCGTCAGGTCGCGCACCAGGCCAGCGCCATCGGTGTTGTCGCCTTGCAGGGTGCCATCAGCCAGCTTGCTTAGCGTGTTCACTGCGCCAGCGCGCTGGGCACGCGGGGTCAGGCTGTCGCACAGGCGGTAGGCCTCTTCCTTGAATGGTACGGTGACGTTGCCGCCGCTGCCTTGCTTGAAGAAGCCGCGCGCGCAATCGCTGAACTCGTCCAGCGGCGCCAGCAGGGTGGCGTATTCCAGGTCCTGGCCGGTCTGCTCGGCAAACAGGCGGTGGATCAGCGGCGACTTGCTGTGGCCGATGGGGTTACCAAAAACGACATACTGGTCCATGACGGCTCCTTGGTTATCCACAGGCTTACTGGCCGAGCCAGTCGCGGTCTTGCAGGAAGTACTCGGTCAGGCGTGCTTCTTCGCTGCCGGGTGCGGCCTTCCAGTCATAGCCCCAGCGCACCTGAGGCGGCAGCGACATGAGGATGGACTCGGTGCGGCCACCGGATTGCAGGCCGAACAAAGTGCCACGGTCGTAGACCAGGTTGAACTCCACGTAGCGGCCGCGGCGGTATTCCTGGAACTCACGCTGCTGCGGGGTATAGGGCGTGTCCTTGCGGCGCTGTACGATCGGCAGGTAGGCGTTGATGTAAGCATCGCCGATGGCACGGATGAAGGCGAAGCAAGTGTCGAAGTCCCACTCGTTCAGGTCATCGAAGAACAGGCCGCCGATGCCGCGTGGCTCGCCACGGTGCTTGAGGTGGAAGTAGCGGTCGCACCAGGCCTTGTAACGCGGGTACACGTCGGCGCCGAACGGTGCGCAGGCCTGTTCGGCCACGCGGTGCCAGTGAATGCAGTCTTCTTCGTTGCCATAGTATGGGGTCAGGTCGAAGCCGCCGCCGAACCACCATACGGCCTCTTCACCTTCCTTTTCGGCGATGAAGAACCGCACATTGGCGTGGGAAGTGGGCACATGCGGGTTGTGCGGGTGGATCACCAGCGACACTCCCAGGGCCTCGAAGCCCCGGCCCGCCAGTTCAGGCCGGTGGGCGCTGGCCGAGGGGGGCAGACCGGTACCAAACACATGGGAGAAGTTGACCCCGCCTTTCTCGATCAGCTTGCCGTCGCCAATCACCCGCGTGCGGCCCCCGCCACCGGCTTCGCGCACCCAGGCATCCTCGACGAAACGGGCGCCGCCGTCTTCTGTTTCGAGGGCAGAGCAGATGCGGTCTTGCAGGTCGAGCAGGTAGGCTTTCACGGCCTCGGTGCGGCTAGTCATCGGGTCACCAGGAACGGGCAGGGAAGAATTCGCGCGTAGCATACCACCGCCAGCGCGCGCGCCGCAGTTGACGGCGATCACGCAAAGGCGTCCGATAGAAGGCCTTTTCCCGATCCCGACTACAGGAGTGCGAGATGGCCAAGCGTATCCAGTTCAGCCAGCATGGCGGCCCGGAAGTGCTGCAGTTTGTGGAATTCGAACCCACCCCGCCCGGGCCGCAGCAGGTGCGCGTGCGTAACCACGCCATCGGCCTGAACTTCATCGACACGTACTTTCGCAGCGGGCTGTATGCTCCGCCGTCCCTGCCTTCTGGCCTGGGTACTGAGGCGGCCGGCGTGGTCGAGGCTGTGGGCGAGGGTGTCACACGCCTGAAGGTGGGTGACCGCGTGGCCCATGCCGGCGGCCCGCTGGGTGCCTACAGCGAAGTACATACGCTGCCGGAGGCCAACCTGGTCAAGTTGCCCGACAACATCAGCTTCGAGCAGGCCGCAGCGGTGATGCTCAAGGGTTTGACCGTGCAGTACCTGCTGAAGCAGACCTATGAGGTGAAGGCGGGTGATGTAATCCTGTTCCACGCCGCAGCGGGTGGCGTCGGTTCGCTGGCCTGCCAGTGGGCCAAGGCCCTGGGCGCCAAGCTGATCGGCACCGTGAGTTCTGCCGAGAAGGCCGAGCGGGCCAAGGCGCTGGGGGCATGGGAAACCATCGACTACAGCCACGAAGATGTGGCCAAGCGGGTACTGGAACTGACCGACGGCAAAAAATGCCCGGTGGTGTATGACGGGGTAGGCGCCGATACCTGGCTCACCTCGCTGGACTGCCTGCAGCCACGCGGGTTGATGGTGAGCTTTGGCAATGCCTCGGGCGCGGTGAGCGGGGTGAACCTGGGGATCCTGGCGCAGAAAGGCTCGCTGTACGTCACCCGGCCGACCTTGGCGACCTATGCCAATAATGCCGAGAACACCCAGGCCATGGCCGATGACCTGTTTGCGATGATTGCAAGTGGCAAGCTGGTTGTGGATATCCAGCAGCGGTATCCATTGAGCGAGGCGGCCAAGGCGCAGGCAGAGCTGTCGGCGCGCAGGACTGTGGGGTCGACTGTTTTGTTGCCTTGAGAAAAGCGGGGAATTGCGTCAGGGCGGCCAGGCGCACGCCTTGAGAGTTTCAGCGCCTGTGACATCGAGCGCCGCCCGCGCGGCGCTTCGCGGGGCAAGCCCGCTCCCACATTTGTTTCGGGCCAATTATTCCTGTGTCAGGTGGGTTGCAGCTTTGGTGCATGGCTGCAGATCGAGGAACCGCAGTTGCGCAACCCTCGATATCAAATGGAACAAACAAAGCGGGCAGCGGTGACTTCCCAGGAGGGATTGGCCCGAAACAAATGTGGGAGCGGGCTTGCCCCGCGAAGCGCCGCGCGGGCGGCGCTCGATGTCACAGGCGCTGAAACCCTCAAGGCAGGCACCTGTCAGCCCTCACACCTTCTTTTGCGGCTGCGGTGTCGACTCGATGCCATCGAGTATCGCCTCAATCACACCCTCCGCCATTTCAATCGCATGCAGGTTCGACCAGAACATGCCACGGCCCTCTTCGCGCATGTAGTCCAGGGCTTTGTAGCCGGTTTCGTAGGCGCTGCGCAGGTACAGGGCTACGTGGACCAGAGCGTCCTCGGCGGAAATGTTCGGGTTGACGGTGAAGAGCGGGTCATGGCCGGCGTCGCAGCGGCCGAAGGGGCGGGTGGAGGTGCATGGAAGGGGTGGATCGGGGACTATTTTCTTGCTCATGGGAATTCACCTGATCAGGGCGGCCGCTCAATCCGTTACCACACGAAATGGGTGGCAGCTGCACGCGGGGTGGTAAACCGGACGAATCCCAAACCCGGCAGGCTCGAAAGCCTCCCGCGCACAGCCGCCATGGCTGCCATTCAGAATTCGCACATCCGGGTTACCACACCCGATCGCCAAGTTATTCGGCGACGGTTTAAGCCTAAGGGCAGAGGTTCCCACTGAGAAGGTGATGGCAGAGGACGCGGCTCGTAGGATATTTCCGAAGTGGCCAACTGGACAGCCATTTTGGCAAAAATCAGAAAACCCTGATCCAGTAAAAGCCAACATGAAGCGCATGCACAGCGCGCTAGAAAAAGGTCCCGGCTTGACCGTAAAGATTCGGAAGGGTAGCCTTTGTGCTTGTGGATGTACTGGTGCGCCGGTTGAGTTTCAAGTTATCCGGGCGAGTGCATCCCCACCCTTTAGGCCGCTTAAGCGGCCTTTATTTTTTGGGCTTGTTTCTATCCCCTTTAGGGATGATGGAATAGAGCTCTGCCTTGGGCTTGCGGGCCGTCAGTTCAAAAATCGCCTCATCAAGGACCTCATTGCCATAGCCATCATTGCGGCCAATCGTGCTGCGAAGGGCCGTCATGTGCGTGGCGCCTTTCCAGATCGATGTCACCGCCAATGCTGCCTCAATCTGCAGAACCATGTCATCGATGGTGTAACCATCCCGTAATACCCGGCTCCTGTAGGCATGGCTACCAATAAAGACGATGCCTGGGTCCTCCAGCAGCGGCAAATCCTGCCCTTCTTTCTGCCTATTGATCGCTTCGAACTGATCGGCGGTGAATCTACCGATTTCCACCGCTCTGACCCGATGGTTGGACGCAAGCTGCTCGAGATTCGCCCTTATCAGGTATTCGGCATTTTCGAATAGCGGCATTTGTCCCAGTGCTCCCGCCGAATGACGACGGCCTTTGCTAGCGCAAAGATCGAGCGCCGCCCATGCGACGCCTGGCCATCAAGCTAGAGGGAGGGGGTTCTGCAGGGAAGGTGACGACTGACGACGCGGGCAGTAGGAATTTTCCCGAACTACGTGCCGGCCAACCATTCGAGACAAAATCAGAAAAATCTGCAGGGGTTTGCCGCCCAATCGCCGGCAAGCCAGCTCCCACACCGAGCGCACCGGCTTCAAGCCATGTGCAGTACCTGTGGGAGCTGGCTTGCCGGCGATCGAGGGCGAAGCCCTCGCCAGCGGTATCAGCCCGGGCGCACAACCTCGCCGGTTGCCAGGTTGCGAATCACACTCGGGTTCTTCCGCCCGCCCAGCGCCCCGCCAAGCACCAGGTCCAGCTGGCCGTGGAAGTACTGCTCCACCCGCAACCGGGTCTTCGCCGCCGGGCGCCCGCCGGGGTTGCACGAGGTGGAAATCAGTGGCCCCACCAGTGCGCACAGTTCACGCACCACCGGGTGGTCACTGACGCGCAGCGCCACCGTGTCATGCTGCCCGGTCACCCACTCGGGCAGCAGGTCCTGGTGCGGCACCAGCCAGGTATTCGGCCCCGGCCAGGTGCTGCCCATGCGGTCGATCCAGTCTTCGGGAAAGTCCTCGAACAAAAAGTCGAACTGGCGGATGTTGTCAGCGATCAGAATCAACCCTTTATCCACAGGCCGCGATTTCAGCGCCAGCAGGCGATACACCGCGTCCTCGTTCCACGGGTCGCAGCCCAGGCCCCAGACCGCTTCCGTCGGGTAGGCGATAACTGCGCCCGCCCGGATCTCACGTGCGGCTTGTTGCACACGAAAACTGCTCACCATTGCTGCTTCTCCGCCTGAATACCTTGCTTATGCGCAGTGTACTTAGCCCGCGCGGGCAAACCAACGCCCCGCTTCATTGCTGACCCGGCCTTCCAGCTCCAGCTCGGTCAGCTGCGCCAACACTTCGGCCAGCGGCAGCTCGCTGCAGTGTGCGAGGCTTTCGCTGGTTTGAGGCGCTGCATGCAGCAGGGCAAGCAGGGGATGGTCGAACCTGTCCACAACTGCAGGCGGCAGGTTCTGCCAACCCTTCAGGCTTTCCAGGATCTGCTCCACACTTTCCACCAGCAGCGCCCCGTCACGGATCAGCTGGTGACAGCCCTTGGCCCCCGGGTGGTGAATGGAACCCGGAATGGCATACACCTCACGGCCTTGCTCGGCCGCCAGGCGCGCCGTGATGAGCGAGCCACTGGCCAAGCTGGCCTCGACCACCAGCACGCCCAGCGACAAGCCGCTGATGATGCGGTTGCGCCGTGGGAAGTTGCCGGGCAGTGGCCCGGCGTCCAGCGGATACTCGGAAACCAGCGCACTGCCGTTGTCGATCATCGCCTGCGCAAGCTCTTGATGGCGCTGTGGATAAAGTTTTTGCAGCCCCGTGCCGAGCACGGCAATCGTGCACCCACCAGCCTGCAACGCAGCCCGATGAGCGGCACCGTCGACGCCTACCGCCAGCCCGCTGGTAATGGTGAAACCTGCCTGCGCAAGGTAGCGGGAAAATGCCCGGGCTGTGTCGAGCGCCGGGGGTGTGGCACGTCTGCTGCCCACGATGGCCAACTGAGGGCGGTCGAGCAAGGCCGGGTCGCCAGCAACAAAAAGCAGCGGCGGGGCATCGTCGATTTCTGCCAGCAAGGCTGGGTAGCCAGGGCCGTCCCACATCAGCAAATGCTGGCCGGGGCGCTCTAACCAGGCCATTGCGGCCAGCGCGCCATCGCGGACCTCGGCACTGCGCCGGGCATCGATGGTGGCTTGGGGGATGCCCAACGCTCGCCAGGCCGAACCGGGAGCGCTAAGCGCGCTAGAGGCGCTGCCGAACGCATCCAGCAAGGTGCGAAAACGTCGCAGTCCTGTCTCGGGCAGGCGATGCAGGCGTAATCGCGCCTCCAGTTCGGCAGGCGGGCAGAGCGACGAATGGTAACTGGGCATGGGGATCGTCCTTGATCGAAACAGGGCCATCTACGTGGCACAACCTGTGGATAACTCTGTGAGTAACACTTTGAAAACCTGTCCATTGGCTGGGGGCTATCAAGCCCATAGACACCCTAGACGAGCTTGCCAGGTGCCGAAATCCCCGTTTCCCTTTATTATGTGTGCTCAGTTTTCAACCGAACGCACAGTGACTGCCTGACCTTATGGCCATCTTGAACATTCTCGAATTCCCGGACCCGCGCCTGCGCACTATCGCCAAACCGGTGACGGAGTTCGACGACGCCCTGCGTCAGCTGATCGACGACATGTTTGAAACCATGTACGAAGCCCCTGGTATCGGCCTGGCCGCCACCCAGGTCAACGTGCACCTGCAGGTCGTGGTCATGGACCTCAGCGAAGACCGCAGCGAGCCGCGCGTCTTTATCAACCCCACGGTCGAAGAGCTGACCCACGACATGGGCCAGTACCAGGAAGGCTGCCTGTCGGTGCCTGGCTTCTATGAGAACGTCGACCGCCCGCTGCGTGTACGGGTCAAGGCCCAGGACCGCGACGGCAAGCCGTTCGAGCTGGAATGCGAAGGCCTGCTGGCGGTGTGCGTGCAGCACGAATTCGATCACCTCAACGGCAAGCTGTTCGTTGACTACCTGTCGCAGCTCAAACGCGACCGGATCAAGAAGAAGCTGGAAAAGCAGCACCGCCAGCAAGCCTGATCCCCCCCTTCCTGAAGGCTTGCTCCGGCAAGCCTTTTTCTATTTTGAAGCGAGAACTCCATGCGCATCGTCTTTGCAGGCACTCCAGAGTTTGCCGCCGAACACCTCAAGGCCCTGCTCGACAGCCCGTACGAGATCGTGGCCGTCTACACCCAGCCCGACCGCCCGGCCGGTCGTGGCCAGAAGCTGATGCCAAGTGCGGTCAAGGCACTGGCCGTCGCCCATGACATCCCGGTGTTCCAGCCGCAGACCCTGCGCAACGCCGATGCCCAGGCCGAACTGGCCGCGCTGCAGCCGGACCTGATGGTGGTGGTCGCCTACGGCCTGATCCTGCCGCAGGCAGTGCTGGATATCCCGCGCCTGGGCTGCATCAACAGCCACGCCTCCCTGCTGCCACGCTGGCGCGGTGCGGCGCCGATCCAGCGCGCCGTGGAAGCCGGCGACGCCGAGAGCGGGGTAACCGTGATGCGCATGGAAGCTGGCCTGGACACCGGCCCAATGCTGCTCAAGGTGGTCACCCCGATCAGCGCCGACGACACCGGCGGCACCTTGCATGATCGCCTGGCCGAAATGGGCCCGCCCGCAGTCGTTCAGGCCATCGCTGGCCTCGCCGACGGTTCGCTGCAAGGTGAAACGCAAGACGATGCCCTGGCCACCTACGCCCACAAGCTGAACAAGGACGAGGCGCGCATTGACTGGACCCGCCCGGCCGTCGAGCTGGAGCGCCTGATCCGCGCCTTCAACCCGTGGCCGGTGTGCCACAGCACCCTCGATGGCGAAAGCGTGAAGGTGCTGGCCGCCAACTTGTCCACAGGCAAGGGCGCCCCGGGCGAAATCCTGTCCGCCAGCAAGGACGGCCTGGTCGTTGCGTGCGGCGACCAGGCGCTGAGCCTGACCCGCCTGCAATTGCCCGGCGGCAAGGCGCTGAACTTCAGCGACCTGTTCAACAGCCGCCGCGAGAAGTTCGCCGCTGGCAAGGTGCTGGGCCAATGAACCCACGTCTCGGCGCTGCCCGTGCCCTTGCCGCTGTACTCAGTGGCAAGGCCTCGCTGAACAGCTCGCTGCCAGCACAACTGGACAAGGTCGATGAACGCGACCGTGGCCTGACCCAGGACTTGGCGTTCGGCACCGCACGCTGGCAGCCACGCCTCGACCTGCTGGCCGCGCAACTGCTGCAAAAGCCTTTCAAGGCCGCCGACGCCGATGTGCAGGCGCTGCTGCTGGTCGGCCTTTACCAGTTGTTCTACACCCGCATTCCGGCCCACGCCGCCATCGGCGAAACCGTGGGGTGTGCCGACAAGCTGAAAAAGCCGTGGGCCAAGGGCCTGCTCAATGCCGTGCTGCGCCGCGCCCAGCGCGAAGGCGAAGCACTGCTCGCCGGCATGGAGCGCGACCCAGTGGTACGCACCGCCCACCCGCGCTGGCTGCAGAAGGCACTGAAAGCCTTCTGGCCGGAGCAGTGGGAAGCCATTTGCGCCGCCAACAACGCCCACCCGCCGATGATTCTGCGGGTCAACCGCCGTCACCACAGCCGCGATGCGTACCTTGCACTGCTGGCCGACGCGGGCATTGACGCCAGCGCCTGCCAGTACAGCCGTGACGGCATCGTGCTGGCCGAGGCCTGCGACGTGCGCGGCCTGCCCGGCTTCGCCGAAGGCTGGGTGAGCGTGCAGGACGAAGCCGCGCAGCTGTCTGCCGACTTGCTCGAACTGGCCCCCGGCCAGCGCGTACTGGACGCCTGCTGCGCCCCAGGGGGCAAAACCTGCCACTTGCTGGAGGCCGAAGCCGGCCTGGCGCAGATGGTGGCCATCGACCTTGAAGCCAAGCGCCTGACCCGCGTGCGCGAGAACCTCGACCGCCTGCAACTGGACGCCGAGCTGATCGCCTGCGATGCCCGCGACACCGCCAGCTGGTGGGACGGCAAGCCGTTCCAGCGCATCCTGCTCGACGCGCCGTGTTCGGCCACCGGCGTAATCCGCCGTCACCCGGACATCAAGCTGACCCGCCAGGCCGACGACATCCCGGCCCTGGCAACACTGCAAGGCGAGCTTCTCGACGCCCTGTGGCCGACCCTGGAAGTAGGCGGCATGCTGCTGTACGCCACCTGCTCCAGCCTGCCGACCGAGAATACCGACGTGATCGGCGCATTCCTGGCCCGCACCCCGGGCGCCCGTGAACTGGACCTGGCCACCGAGGCCGGCCTGCGCCAGCCCCACGGCCGCCAGTTGCTGGCCCAGGAGGGCGGCCACGACGGCTTCTACTATGCCAAGCTGATCAAGATCGCCGCCTCACGCGGATAAGACCAAACGGTAGGGAGTAGCGGATGAAGATCATCATCCTCGGCGCAGGGCAGGTAGGCGGTACGCTGGCAGAGCACCTGGCCAGCGAAGCCAACGACATCACCGTGGTCGACACCGATGGCGAGCGCTTGCGCGACCTCGGTGACCGCCTGGACATCCGTACCGTGCAGGGCCGCGGTTCGCTGCCGACGGTGCTGCGCCAGGCCGGTGCCGACGACGCCGACATGCTGGTGGCAGTGACCAACAGCGACGAAACCAACATGGTCGCCTGTCAGGTGGCCTATTCGCTGTTCCACACCCCGACCAAGATCGCCCGGGTGCGTGAATCGTCCTACCTGACACGCGAAGAGTTGTTCGACAACGACCATATCCCGGTCGACGTGCTGATCAGCCCAGAGCAAGTGGTGACCAACTACATCAAGCGCCTGATCGAACACCCAGGCTCACTGCAGGTGATCGACTTCGCCGAAGGCAAGGCCCAGCTTGTGGCGGTGAAGGCTTACTACGGCGGCCCACTGGTCGGCCAGCAGTTGCGCCAGATCCGCGCGCACATGCCCAACGTCGACACCCGCGTGGCGGCGATCTTCCGCCGCGACCGGCCAATCACCCCACGTGGCGACACGGTGATCGAAGCTGACGACGAAGTGTTCTTCATCGCCGCCAAGAAGGACATCCGCGCCGTGATGGGCGAGCTGCGCCGCATCGACGAAACCAATAAACGCATTGTGATCGCCGGCGGTGGGCAGATCGGCGAACGCCTGGCCGAAGCCATCGAGAGCCGCTACCAGGTGAAGATCATCGAGATGAACCCGGCCCGCTGCCGGCACCTCTCCGATACCCTGGAAAGCACTGTGGTGCTGCAGGGCAGCGCCTCGGACAAGGACTTGATGCTCGAAGAGAACATCGCCGACGCCGACATCTTCCTGGCCCTGACCAACGATGACGAAGCCAACATCATGTCGTCGCTGCTGGCCAAGCGCCTGGGCGCGGGCAAGGTAATGACCATCATCAACAACCCGGCCTATGTCGACCTGGTGCAGGGCGGTGATATCGACATCGCCATCAGCCCGCAGCTGGCCACCATCGGCACCCTGCTTGCGCACGTGCGCCGGGGTGACATTGTCAGCGTGCACTCGCTGCGCCGTGGTGCGGCCGAGGCCATCGAGGCGGTGGCGCACGGGGATTCGAAGTCGAGCAAGGTTGTGGGCAAGGCCATCGAAGACATCGCCCTGCCACCGGGTACCACCATCGGCGCCATCATCCGCGACGAAGAGGTGATGATCGCCCACGACGACACCGTGATCGCGTCGGGTGACCATGTGATCCTGTTCGTTGTGGATAAAAAACACATTCGGGATGTGGAGAAGCTGTTCCACGTTGGCTTGAGTTTCTTCTAGGAGAAGAGGGCATGCGCGAATCGCTGGAGAAGATGCTGGCCAAGGGTGTGGATAACCCATTGCTGCGGTTCGGGCTGGGGAAGGCCTGGCTGGATGAAGGCAATGGCGCTGAAGCGGCGGTGCACCTGGCACGGTGTGTGGAGCAGGATCCCAAGTACTCCGCAGCGTGGAAGTTACTGGGCAAAGCGCATCAGTTGCAGGGTGACCTGGCGGCAGCGCGCAGGGCCTGGGAAGACGGGATCGTGGCGGCGCAGGCCCATGGGGACAAGCAGGCCGAGAAGGAGATGGCCGTATTCCTGAAGAAGCTCAACAAGGCCTGAGATTGCCGGGGCTGCTTTGCAGCCCATTCGCGGGGCAAGCCCGCTCCCACAGAGATAGCGTGGGCTGCGCTGAACATCGCGACACAAGGCCGCTCGTTCAGGTGACCGCGATCCCATGTGGGAGCGGGCTTGTCCCGCGAAAGGGGCGCAAAGCGCCCCCAGAAATCTCAGTACCAGCGCGGCTCGCCAGCCGGGCGCTTCTTGAAGCGTTTCATGCTCCACATGTACTGGCTGGGGTACTCGCGCACATAGCGCTCGACCACCTTGCTCATCGCCGCCGCCGATTCGGTCACATCGGTGCTGTACATCGCTTCCGGCGCTGCCTCCAGAATCACCCGAAAGCCCGAACCATCCGGCAGCCGCAGCGCATGCAGGAACACACCCACCGCCTTGCCACCCGCCAACATGTTCGGCACGAACTTGCTGGTCAGCGCCTGGGTGCCCAGGAACGGCACAAACACCCCTGCCGATTCGGCCGGCTCCGGGTCGGCAGGAATACCCACCTGGCCACCGCGGCGCACTTCCTTGATCACGCTGAGAATGCCTTCCTTGGTCGACGGCGCCACGCGGTTGCCCATCTGCACACGCTGCTCGCGCAACAGGTCATCCACCGCTTTGAGCTTCGGCGGGCGATAGAAGATGATCGGTTTGCACTGGTTACAGTAAAAGTGGTTCAGCACTTCCCAGTTGCCCAGGTGGCTGGTGATCCCCACCACGCCCTTGCCCGAGGCCAGAGCCTGCTCAAGCACTTCCAGGCCGTGCACTTCCTTGACCAGCTCCAGCGAACGCTGCGGCGGCCAGATCCAGGCACAGGCACTTTCGACAAAGGATTTGCCAATATCCCGCAGCGCCTGGCCAACCAGCTGCTCACGGGCAACCGGGTCCATCTCCGGGAAACACTTGGCCAGGTTGATCCGCACCACGTTGCGCGAACCATTGGGCACTTTCCACATCAGCCAACCGATACCCGCGCCGACGCGCTGTACAGCGCCCCAGGGCAGCTTGGCAAACAGGCGCAGCACCCCGACCATCAGGGCGCCCTTGAACTTTTCCACAGGCGAATTCCTTATTTCAGCAAGGCGCGCATTGTAACTGGTCGACTGCAGCGCAGTAGCGTATTGGTCCGAAGCAGTTTGCTAAAGGCGTCCCGTCGGTGTCCGTAACCTCCTGGCCACAAATCACTTACCCAGCGCAGCAGGGGCTTTCAACAACATTTTCTCAAAATGTCCATTGTCGAAAATCTCGCTTAATCGCGAATACAATGAACCAACTTGACGAAGCGTCAGGTCATCAACACCCGCGTCCTCAAGCAGATCGATGAAGACCTCTATGGGGTCAACCTGCTTTTTTGTCTCCTGCAATGACCGGATTGTCTCAACGTATGTTTGCCCGTAAACACGATCGCCTTCAGGGCTGTAGAGTCCCATCTCATAGCCACGCGCAAGAACATCTGTTGAGAGAAGGCGAGCAGCATCCGTAATGAGTTCGGAAATGCGATCACTTCCTTTCAATACAGTGATGTTCGAACGATTAATCGCTCTACGCTTGATACCAAGATCTGAACGAACTTTGCGCCCATCTTTCCTGTACAGGCGTAGCTCACAGCCTACCGGCATGCCGTGAGCACGCAAAAAACGCTGCGAAAAGTCTTGCCAGGTGCCCGATTTCATCTTGGCAGCCATGATGCTCCCCTCTTAGGTAGACGAGAGAGGAATTTAAACCACCCCCACCAAAATGTACATAAACATGGGTGGGTATATTTTTAAAATATCGTACCTGTTGAATCGCTTAGCGTGGAATAGCGATCGCAATCGGTGGTGTGGTCCATGACCATGCCGGTGGCCTGCATGAAGGCGTAGCAGATGGTCGGGCCGACAAAGGTGAAGCCGGCTTTCTGCAGGGCCTTGCTCATGGCCTTGGCTTCGTCGGTAATAGCCGGCACGTCGCCGCGCCCGTTGAAGTGGTTGATCTTCGGCTCGCCGCCAACGAACGACCACAGCCATTCGGCCGGGTTATCCACAGCCCGCCAGGCCTGGGCATTGCGCCGCGCAGCCTTGAGCTTGAGGCGGTTGCGGATGATACCCGCATCCTGCATCAGTTCTTCGATACGCTCGTCGCTCATGGCGGCCAGCTTTTCCGGGTCGAAGCCGTACATCACCTCGCGATAACGCTCGCGTTTGCGCAAAACGGTTATCCACGAAAGCCCGGCCTGGAACCCTTCGAGCAAAAGCATCTCGAAGAGCAACGCCGGGTCACGCTGTGGCGTTCCCCATTCCTGGTCATGGTAGGCCTGGTACAACGGATCGTCGGTACACCAAAAGCAGCGTGGCATAAGGCTCCAATGAGTAGAGGGCGAGGCGAATCAGGTTATACTCCCGCTCTTTACATCCGCATCCCCAGATACAGGTGAATTTCGTGAGCCAGCCTACGCCAGCCGTGCGTACCTTCCAAGACCTGATCCTCGCCCTGCAGAACTACTGGGCAGCTCAAGGTTGTGTGGTGCTTCAGCCCTACGATATGGAAGTAGGCGCCGGCACTTTCCATACCGCCACGTTCCTGCGCGCCGTCGGCCCAGAAACCTGGAACGCCGCCTACGTGCAGCCTAGCCGTCGCCCTGCCGACGGGCGGTATGGCGAAAACCCAAACCGCCTGCAGCACTACTACCAGTTCCAGGTCGTGCTCAAGCCCAACCCGGCCAACTTCCAGGAGCTGTACCTCGGCTCGCTGAAAGCCATCGGCCTGGATCCGCTGGTGCACGACATCCGCTTCGTCGAAGACAACTGGGAATCGCCGACCCTCGGCGCCTGGGGTCTGGGCTGGGAAATCTGGCTCAACGGGATGGAAGTCACCCAGTTCACCTACTTCCAGCAGGTAGGCGGTATCGAGTGCTACCCGGTCACCGGTGAAATCACCTACGGCCTGGAGCGCCTGGCCATGTACATCCAGGGCGTCGACTCGGTGTACGACCTGGTGTGGGCCGACGGCCCGTTTGGCAAAGTCACCTATGGCGACGTGTTCCACCAGAACGAGGTGGAGCAGTCGACCTACAACTTCGAGCACGCCAATGTCGACAAGCTGTTCGAACTGTTCGACTTCTACGAAAGCGAAGCCAACCGCCTGATCAAGCTGGATCTGCCGTTGCCGACCTATGAAATGGTCCTGAAGGCCTCGCACACCTTCAACCTGCTGGACGCCCGCCGCGCCATCTCGGTAACCGAGCGCCAGCGTTACATCTTGCGTGTACGTACCCTGGCCCGGGACGTGGCGCAAAGCTATCTGCAAGCCCGCGCACGCCTGGGCTTCCCGATGGCCACCCCTGAATTGCGTGACGAAGTGTTGGCTAAGCTGGAGGCTGCACAATGAGTGCTCAAGATTTCCTGGTAGAACTGGGCACCGAAGAGCTGCCACCCAAGGCCCTCGCCACCCTCGGCGACGCCTTCCTGGCCGGCATCGAGAAAGGCCTGCAGGCCGCTGGCCTGAACTACACCGGCAAGCAGGTGTACGCCGCGCCGCGCCGCCTGGCCGTGCTGATCCGCCAGCTGGACGTGCAGCAGCCTGACCGCAGCATCAATATCGACGGCCCGCCCCTGCAGGCTGCTTTCAAAGACGGCGAGCCGACCCAGGCTGCTCTTGGCTTTGCCAAGAAATGCGGTGTAGATCTGTCGGAAATCGACCAGAGCGGCGCCAAGCTGCGCTTCTCCCAGCATATCCCAGGCAAGGCCACCGCCGGCTTGCTGCCAACCATCGTCGAAGATTCGCTCAACGACCTGCCGATTCCCAAGCGCATGCGCTGGGCGGCCAGCCGTGAAGAGTTCGTACGCCCGACGCAATGGCTGGTGATGCTGCTGGGCGACCAGGTGGTCGACTGCACCATCCTGTCGCAGAAAGCCGGCCGTGAATCCCGTGGCCACCGCTTCCACCACCCGGAAAACGTCGTCATCACCACCCCGGCCAACTACGTCGAAGACCTGCGCAAAGCCTACGTGCTGGCCGACTTCGCCGAGCGCCGCGAGCTGATCAGCAAGCGTACCGCCGAGCTGGCCATGCAGCAGGAAGGCACCGCCATCGTGCCGCCTGCGCTGCTGGACGAAGTGACTGCCCTGGTCGAGTGGCCAGTGCCGCTGGTGTGCTCGTTCGAGGAGCGTTTCCTTGAAGTGCCACAGGAAGCCCTGATCACCACCATGCAGGACAACCAGAAGTACTTCTGCCTGCTGGACAGCGAAGGCAAGCTGCTGCCGCGCTTCATCACCGTGGCCAACGTCGAGAGCCGCGACCCGAAGCAGATCGTGCAAGGCAACGAGAAGGTCGTGCGCCCACGCCTGACCGACGCCGAGTTCTTCTTCAAGCAGGACAAGAAGCAGCCGCTGGAAACCTTCAACGAGCGCCTGAAAAACGTGGTGTTCCAGGCGCAGCTGGGCACTGTGTACGACAAGGCCGAGCGTGTTTCCAAACTGGCTGCGTTCATTGCCCCGCTGATCGGCGGCGACGCCCAGCGCGCCGGCCGTGCCGGCCTGCTGTCCAAGTGCGACCTGGCCACCGAGATGGTCGGCGAGTTCCCCGAAATGCAGGGTGTTGCCGGTTACTACTACGCGCTCAACGACGGTGAGCCGCAGGACGTCGCCCTGGCTTTGAACGAGCAGTACATGCCGCGCGGTGCTGGCGCCGAGCTGCCGCAGACCCTCACCGGTGCTGCCGTGGCCATCGCCGACAAACTCGACACCCTCGTTGGCATCTTCGGCATCGGCATGCTGCCTACCGGGAGCAAGGACCCGTACGCCCTGCGCCGTGCTGCCTTGGGCGTGCTGCGCATTCTGATCGAGAAGCAGCTCGACCTGAACCTGACCGGTGCGGTCGAGTTCGCAGTCAAGCAGTTCGGCGCCAAGGTCAAGGCCGCTGGCCTGGCCGAACAGGTACTGGAATTCATCTTCGACCGCCTGCGTGCGCGTTACGAAGACGAAGGCATCGACGTGGCCACCTACCTGTCGGTGCGTGCCCTGCAGCCAGGCTCGGCCCTGGACTTCGACCAGCGTGTGCAAGCTGTGCAGGCCTTCCGCAAGCTGCCGGAAGCCGAAGCCCTGGCCGCGGTGAACAAGCGTGTATCGAACTTGCTGAGCAAGGCCGAAGGTGCCATCGCCGAACAGGTCGAGCCAAAGTACTTCGACAACGCCAACGAGTTCTCCCTGTACTCGGCCATCCAGCAGGCCGACCAGGCCGTGCAGCCGATGGCTGCTGCACGCCAGTACAGTGAATCGCTGGCCCGCCTGGCGGCCCTGCGTGACCCGGTCGACGCCTTCTTCGAAGCGGTGATGGTCAACGCTGAAGATGCCAAGGTACGCGCCAACCGTTATGCCCTGCTCAGCCGCCTGCGCGGCCTGTTCCTGGGCGTGGCCGACATTTCGCTGCTGGGGTAAGCCTTGAAACTGCTGATTCTCGACCGTGACGGGGTCATCAACCATGACTCCGACGCCTACATCAAGACGCTGGAAGAATGGGTGCCGATCCCTGGCTCGGTCGAGGCCATCGCGCAGTTGAGCAAAGCGGGCTGGACGGTGGCCGTGGCCACCAACCAGTCCGGCATTGCCCGTGGCTATTACACACTGGCAACCCTGGAAGCCATGCACGCACGCCTGCGCGAGCTGGTGGCGGAGCAGGGGGGCGAGGTGGGCCATATCGTGTATTGCCCGCACGGGCCGGACGATGGCTGCGATTGCCGCAAGCCAAAGCCTGGCATGCTGGTGGCGATTGCCGAGCATTACCGGGTCGCCCTGCAAGGCGTCTGGTTCGTCGGCGACAGCAAAGGTGACCTGGAGGCCGCCCTGGCCGTCGGTGCACAACCCGTGTTGGTAAAAACTGGCAAGGGCGAGCGGACCCTGGAAAAAGGTGTCCCTGAAACTACACTGATTTTCGACGATCTGGCAGCTATCGCCAGAGAACTAATTTAAACAGTGCGCCTTCGGGCGCATTTTCTCAGGCGGGCATGCCCCGCAATGGTACAAGCCACTATGTCGATCCTGCAGGCGATCAGAATCTTTCTTTTTTACCTGCTGCTGGGCACCAGTTCACTGCTGTGGTGCTCGCTGAGCTTCTTCATCGCGCCGTTCCTGTCGTTCCCCAAGCGCTACAGGTTCATCAACGTGTATTGGTGTCGCTGCGCGCTGTTCCTGGTGCGCACCATTCTCGGCATCGACTACAAGGTCACCGGCGCCGAAAACGTGCCGAAAGAGCCCTGTGTGATCCTGTCCAACCACCAAAGCACTTGGGAAACCTTCTTCCTTTCCCAGTACTTTTCGCCGCTGAGCCAAGTGCTCAAGCGCGAGCTGCTGTACGTGCCGTTTTTCGGCTGGGCCATGGCCATGCTGCGGCCGATCGCGATCAACCGCGACAACCCAAAGGAAGCGTTGCGCCAGGTGGCGAGCAAAGGCGACGAGCTGCTCAAGCAGAAGACTTGGGTGCTGATCTTCCCGGAAGGCACCCGCGTGCCCTTCGGCACCGTGGGCAAGTTCTCCCGCGGCGGTACTGCGCTGGCCGTGAATGCCGGGCTGCCGGTGCTGCCGATTGCCCACAATGCCGGCAAGTTCTGGCCGAAGACAGGTTGGGGCAAGCGTGCCGGTACCATCGAAGTGGTGATTGGCGAGCCGATGTACGCCAATGGCACCGGGCCACGTGCCATCGCCGAACTCAATGACCGCGCAGCGGCGTGGAACGAAGCGACTCAACGGGCCTTGGGTTCGCTGCCGCCAGCTGATGAAAAACCCCAACAGCAGATGGCCTGATCATCTGTGGATAACTTGTGAGCAGTTTTTCGATCAAATGCTTGAAATGATCGCTAAGTACTTGAATTAGAAGTTTATTTCTACTTATGAATTTTTTCTGAAAAGCGTGCATAAGTTTTTCCGCGGCATAAAAAAACCGGCTTTTACAGCCGGTTTTTTTATGCCGGATGAACAGGGTCAGACCTTGTCGAGATCCACATCCTTGGTTTCTTTAAGGCAGAAAATCCCCACCACCAGGCTGATCCCGGTCACCAGCACCGGGTACCACAATCCGTAGAAGATATCCCCGGTATACACCACCAGCGCGAACGATACCGTTGGCAGGAAACCGCCGAACCAGCCATTACCAATATGGTAGGGCAGGGACATTGAGGTGTAGCGGATACGGGTCGGGAACAGCTCGACCATTACCGCTGCCAGCGGGCCATAGGTCATGGTCGCGATCAGGATCATCGCCACGATCAGCACCACCACCATTACCTGGTTGACCTGCCCTGGGTCGGCCTTGGCCGGGTAGCCCGCCTGCTCCACTGCGCTGCGCATGGCCGCTTCGTCGTAGCCATTGATGGTCTTTTCACCAATATTGACTACCACATCGCTGCCGGCCACGTTCACTGAGCTATACGGCAGGCCCTGCTTCACCAGGAATGTCTTGACCTTGTCGCACGGGCTGTCAAAACGAGCCTTGCCCACCGGGTCGAACTGGAAGGTGCAATTTTGTGGGTCGGCCGTAACCACGATAGGCGCCTGCCGGCTGGCTGCGTCGATCTGAGGGTTGGCGTAATGGCTTAGCGCCTTGAACAGCGGGAAGTACAGCACCGTGGCCAACAGCAGGCCGAGCATCAGGATCGGCTTGCGGCCAATACGGTCCGACAGCCAACCGAAAAACACGAAGAACGGCGCACCGATCACCACACTGATGATCAGCAGCGTGTTGGCCTGGGCAGGGTCCATCTTCAGCATTTGGGTCATGAAGAACAACACATAGAACTGCGCCGTATAGAAGGTCACGGCTTGCCCGGCGTTGATGCTGAACAAGGCGGTCAGCACCACTTTCAGGTTAGGCCAAGAGGTGAACGACTCACGAATAGGCGACTTGCTGACCTTGCCCTGGGCCTTCATTTTCACGAAGGCCGGCGACTCGTGCATGCTCATGCGGATCCAGGTGGAGATGGCCAGCAGCACGATCGACAACAGGAACGGCAGGCGCCAGCCCCACGTTTCGAACTGGTCGCCACTGATGTAGCGGCTGCCCAGCACCACCAGCAGCGACAACAACAGGCCAAGGGTGGCCGTAGACTGGATGAAACCGGTGTAAAAGCCCCGTTTGCCATGGGGCGCATGCTCGGCCACATAGGTGGCAGCACCGCCGTACTCCCCCCCCAGCGCCAGCCCTTGGAGCATGCGCAGGATCACCAGGATGATCGGTGCGGCAATGCCGATACTGGCATAAGTGGGCAGCAACCCCACGGCGAAGGTGGACAAACCCATCAGCACGATGGTGACCAGGAAGGTGTACTTGCGCCCGATCATGTCGCCCAGGCGGCCGAACACCAATGCACCGAACGGCCGCACCAGAAAGCCGGCGGCGAAGGCCATGAGGGCGAAGATGAATGCGGTGGTGTCGTTCACCCCAGCAAAGAACTGCTTGCTGATGACCGCTGCCAGCGCACCATAGAGAAAAAAGTCATACCACTCGAAAACCGTCCCGAGGGATGACGCGAAAATGATCTTGCGTTCTTCACGGCGGCTGGAGCTGCTGGCCGCCGCACCCTGTTCCTGGATGTAATCCGACATCGTTGCTGTCCTCGGCCCGCAGGCCACAGTGATTATTCTTTTTGTTCCACTGTCGGCGGCTTCTGACCGCGAGCCACCGGTGTTGCACGCACCCGGGTCAGGGGGTCGGTATCGCGTCTTCGTTCATGTAGGTCTGGGTAGCAGCTCCTTTGAGGATCAGTTGCGCCGCCTTCTCGGCGATCATCAGGGTCGGTGAACAGGTATTACCGGAGGTGATCTGCGGCATGATCGAGGCATCGGCCACACGCAAACCGGGGATGCCGTGCACGCGCAACTGGTTATCCACAACGTCCAGGGCACCGCTGCCCATACGGCAGGTACCGACCGGGTGGAAGATGGTGGTGCCAATTTTGCCGGCTGCCTCAAACAGCTCTTGCTCGGTTTGCAGGGCTGGGCCTGGCAGGTATTCCTTGGGGTCGAACGCTGCAAGGGCAGGGGCCTGCACGATGCGCCGGGTGAGGCGGATGGCATCGGCGGCCACGCGCAGGTCCTGTGGCTCGCTGAGGTAGTTGGGGTCGATCAGCGGCGTGCTGTTCATGTCGGTGCTGCTGATATCGATACGCCCGCGGCTTACCGGGTGCAGGTTGCACACCGATGCGGTAAAGGCCGGGAACGAATGCAGCGGCTCACCGAAGCGCTCCAGTGAAAGCGGCTGAACGTGATACTGCAGGTTGGCGGTGGCCTGGTCCGGGCTCGAGCGCACGAACGCGCCCAGCTGGCTCGGCGCCATCGCCAGTGGGCCGCTGCGGTCATAAAGGTAGCGCAGGCCCATGCCCATCTTGCCCCAGAGGCTATTGGCCATCTGGTTCAAGGTGCGGGTATTGCGGATCTGGTAGATCAGGCGCAGTTGCAGGTGGTCCTGAAGGTTGCCCCCCACGCCCGGCATATCGTGGCGTACACCAATGCCCAGGCTTTCCAGCAGCTGGCGCGGGCCGATGCCGGAGCGTTGCAGAATACCGGGTGAACCAACAGCGCCGGCGCAGAGGATGATTTCGCGACGCGACGCAAACTCGTGCCAGGCGCCTTGCCAAAATGCTTTCACGGCCCGCGCCCGGGTGTTGTTGAGCAGTACCTGGTCAACCTGAACGCCGGTCAGCACAGTGAGGTTGGCGCGGTCCTTTATCGGCCTCAGGAAAGCTTTGGAGGCGTTCCAGCGTACGCCGCTGCGCTGGTTGACCTGAAAGTATCCACAGCCCTGGTTGTCGCCGGTGTTGAAGTCGTCGACCTTGCCGATGCCGCTTTGCTCGGCGGCATCACGGAAAGCATCGAGGATTGGCCAGCTGTAGCGCTGGCGCTCGACCCGCCATTCGCCGTCACCGCCGTGGTGCTCACTGGCGCCGGCGAAGTGGTTTTCGCTGGCCTTGAACAGCGGCAGCACGTCCTTCCAGGCCCAGCCGTCATTGCCTTGCTCGGCCCAGCGGTCATAGTCCGCCGCCTGGCCACGCATGTAGATCATGCCGTTGATTGAAGAACAGCCACCGAGCACCTTGCCGCGTGGGTAGCCCAGTGCGCGCCCCCCCAGGCCTGGCTGCGCCTCGGTCTTGAAGCACCAGTCAGTGCGCGGGTTGCCGATGCAATAGAGATAGCCGACGGGGATGTGAATCCAGGGATAGTTGTCGCGGCCACCTGCTTCCAGCAGCAAAACGCGGCAGGATGGGTCGGCGGACAAACGGTTGGCCAGAAGGCAACCGGCGGGACCGGCCCCTACGACCACGTAGTCGAAGACAGAATCGGCTGATGGCATGTGCAACCTCGCGCCCGTTTTTTATTCTTGTCCCGATCCATCTTAGTGCGTAATTTCGTGAGTGAAACACGAGATTTCGCGCAGCCGTTGTGCGTTTTAGCACAGGGGTAAGCCTATACCGGCCTCTTCGCGGGTAAACCCGCTCCCACAGGTTCGACGCTGCTTCTGAAGGCGGCGCGGTCCCTGTGAGAGCGGGTTTACCCGCGAAAGGGCCGGACGAACAGCCACAAGGATCAGCATGTTCGACTGGAACGATCTGCGGTTTTTCCTCGAGTTGCAGCGCAGCGGCCGCCTGCTTACCGCCGCCAAGCGCCTCAACACAACCCACAGCACGGTGGCCCGGCATATCGAGAGCATCGAGCAAAGCCTGGGCACCGCGCTGTTTGTACAACATGCACAGGGCTACGAGCTGACCCCCTCGGGCCAAGCCCTGCTCAAGCATGCCGAGGCCATGGAGAACGTCGCGCTGTTGGCGCAGGAAGAAATCACCCAGGCCATCACCCCGTTGGGCAAAATTCGCCTGGGGGTGACCGAAGGCATCGGCATCATGTTCTTCACCCCACGCATGAACGCGTTGTTCGAGCGCTACCCGGGCCTGGAGGTGGAACTGGTGGCGGTGCCGCGCTTTGTCAGCATCCTCAACCGCGAAGCGGAGATCAGCATTCACCTGGAACGCCCCAACGCCGACCTGCTGATAACCCGCAAGCTCACCGACTACCGCCTGGCGCTGTACGCCAGCCAGGACTACCTGGACCGGGCACCGCCGTTGCGCAACCGTGAGGACCTGGCCCGGCACAACTGGATCGGCTACGTCGACGACCTGCTGTTCAGCCAGGAACTGCTGTTTCTCAACAGTTTCTGCCGGGCACCGACCGTGGTGTTTCGCAGCACCAGCGTCATTGCCCAACAGGCTGCCGCCCGCGCCGGGCTGGGCATCGCCGTACTGCCCAACTACATGGCTCACGACGACCCGACGCTGGTGCGCGTACTGCCTGGCGAAACCATCCAGCGCAGCTACTGGATCTGCACCCGCCGCGAGCTGCACAAGTCAGTGCGCCTGCGGGTGGTGTGGGACTACCTGCTGGCGCTGTGCGCCGCAGAACAGGACGCGCTGCTAGCCCAATAGTGCCTTGCCCGCCAGCAGCAATGCCGCCGTCCAACCGGCCACCGCAAACATCTGCTGCAAACGCGGCCCGGCCAGCCTGGCCGCCAATGGCCGCGCCAGCAGCAGGCCGAGCACCGCGCCTGATGCAAACGGGGCTCCAACCTGCCAATGCATCACACCCGCCAGGCTGGCGCTGACCACACTGCCGGTGGACACCAGTGCGATCACCGCCAGCGAGGTGGACACGATGCTGGCCATGCGCAGGTTGGTATAGCGGTTCAGGGCCGGGATGATGACGAAACCACCGCCAACCCCCAGCAGACCAGACAGCAACCCAGACAAGGCACCGGTAAATGCCAGGGCACGCGCGCATGGCAGGGTCCAGCGCAAGCGACCTTGCAACGGGTTCAGCACACAGGGTTCGATATAGCGATGGGCGTCATTGGCTTCACCGCGCAGGTCTTTGGCCGCCTTGCGCCAGATACGCAGGCAGGCGTACACCAGCACCCCGGCAAACACCAACTGCAAAGGTGTATTCGGCAAGCGGTGCGCCAGCATCAGCCCGAACGGCGCCGCTGCTACGCCGATCAGTGCGATAAACAGCGCCGCCCGATAACGCACCAACCCCTGACGCAAACCCAGCACTGCGCCAACCGCCGCTGCCATGCCTACGGCCAACAGGCCGACCGGTGCAGCCTCGACCATCGACAGCCCCAGGCCGAACACCAGCAAGGGCACAGCAAGAATGCCACCGCCGGCGCCGGTCAACGCCAGCACCGCACCGATGATCGCGCCCAGGCCCGCCCCCAACAATTGATGTTCGATCACTGCCCACCCTCGGCTACCAACTGCGGGCGCGCCAGCCACTCGCGGCCCTTGAGCATGCCTTGCCAGTACAGCGGCGGCAGCGCCTGCGCCTTGAGCAACCAGGCCAGACGCGTCGGCTTGCGGCCATCCAGCAACCAACTGGGAAAGCTCGGTGCCAGTTTGCCGCCATAGGTGAACTCGGCCAGGACGATCTTCCCGCGCTCTACCGTCAGCGGGCACGAGCCATAGCCATCGTACTGGGCGAGGGTGGGCAGCCGGCCCAGTGCCACCAGCACGTTGTTGGCCACTACCGGCGCCTGCTTGCGGGCCGCTGCGGCGGTCTTGGCATTGCTGGTATTGGCCACGTCACCCAGGGCATGGATGTTGGTGTACTTGCGATGGCGCAGGGTATGCGGATCGACATCGACCCAGCCGGCGTTATCGGCCAACGGGCTTTCGCGAATAAAAGCCGGCGCCACCTGTGGCGGTACCACGTGGAGCATGTCGAACGCCTCGATGCGCGTTTCACTGCTGCCATCGGGAAGCGTGCGTACGAAGGTGGCGCGCTTGTTCGGACCGTCCACAGCGACCAACCTGTGGGAAAAATTGAGGTCCACAGCGTATTTTTCGATGTACTTCATCAACGCAGGCACGTAGTCCGCCACACCGAACAACACTGCCCCGGCATTGAAGAAGCTGGCTTTAACCGCCCCCAGATGGCCGTTGCGCAGCCAATGATCGCAAGACAGGTACAGCGCCTTCTGCGGTGCGCCCGCACATTTGATCGGCATGGGCGGCTGGCTGAATACGGCACGGCCTTGCTTGAGTTTCTGCACCAGCTCCCAAGTGTAGGGCGCCAGGTCGTAACGGTAATTAGAGGTGACCCCGTTGCGGCCCAAGGTTTCACAGAGCCCCTCAATTGCCGCCCAGTCCAGCGTGAGGCCAGGGCACACTATCAGCTGTTCATAGCTGATGGCACGACCGCCCTCGAGCATGACCAACTGGCCCAGAGGGTCGAAACCCTGCACCCGCGCCTTGACCCAGCGCACACCACGCGGGATGGTCGAAGCCATGGTGCGGGCGGTGCTCGGTGCCTTGAACACACCGGCCCCGACCATGGTCCAGCCGGGTTGGTAGTAATGCACATCGGCGGGGTCGATCAAGGCAACGTCCAGCGACGGGTCACGGCTGATCAGGCTGGAAGCGGTGGCGATACCAGCGGCACCGGCACCGACGATGACCACCTTGTGGTGGTCGGTATTGGCAGGGGACAACAAGGCAGGCATGGCGGTAAATCCTGGAAATCTGATTATGGGGCAGGGCGGTTACAGCTTGTTCAGCGGGATTTTCAGATAGCTCACGCCGTTCTCTTCCGGCGCGGGGAAGTGCCCGCTGCGCATGTTCACCTGCACCGAAGGCAGGATCAGCACGGGCATGTCGAGGGTCTTGTCACGGGCTTCGCGCATGGCGACGAAACTGTCCTCGTCGACACCCTGATGAATATGAATGTTGCTGGCGCGCTGCTCGGCCACGGTGGTGACGTACTGCATGTCGCGGCCACCTGGCAGGTAGTCGTGGCACATGAACAGCTGGGTATGGTCAGGGAAAGCCAGAAGACGACGGATCGAACGGTACAGGGTACGGGCATCGGCCCCAGGGAAATCGCAGCGGGCAGTACCGTAGTCGGGCATGAACAGGGTGTCACCGACGAACACTGCAATCTCGCCCGCATCTTCAATCATGAAACTCATGCACGCGGGGGTGTGCCCAGGTGTGTGAAGTGCCCGGGCGTGCAGGTTGCCGATGCGCAAGCCTTCCTCGTCTTCGAGCAGCACGTCGAACTGGCTGCCATCACGGGCGAAGCCAGGCTCTGCATTGAACAAGGCGCCGAATACTTTCTGTACCTGGGTGATGTGAGCGCCGATCGCGGTATGGCCACCCAGCTTTTCCTTCAGGTAGGCGGCCGCTGAAAGATGGTCGGCGTGTACATGAGTTTCCAGCACCCAGCGCACGCTGGCGTTCAGCTCGGTCACGCGCTCGATCAGGCGATCCGCCGAAGCGCTGCAGGTGCGCCCGGACTTGGGGTCGTAATCCAGCACACTGTCGATCAATGCACATTGCCGGGTTTCACGGTCCATGACCAGGTAGCTGATGGTCGAGGTCGCCTCGTCGTAAAAGGCGTCCACGTGAAGGTTGTTGCCGATGATCATCACGTTCTCCAATTTATCTGCCCCGCCTTGCAAGGCGTAGGCAGTGCCAGGAGGTGTATCAAGATGCATGCCAGGCCTTTTACCGCGCTTGCGCCAATGAAACCGGCCCGGTCAAGACGACTGGCAGCGATACTGGCAAGGCAGGTGGCAGTCGACTGTCAGCCAATGGCAGTGTTTGGCAGTCCTTGTTACGCTGCGCCGTTCATCCAAACGGTGCCGTCATGCCTGAAGCCCATCCCCTCATCCTAGCTCTGGTTTCCTACCTTGAGCACGATGCCCTGCCGGCCATCGTGCTGGATACCGACTACAACATCCTGGCCGCCAATGCCGCCTATCGCCGCCAGTTCGGCCAGCATGATCAGGCGCCGCTGGGTGAAAAATGCCATAAGGTCTCGCACCACTATGCCGTACCGTGCGACCAGGCCGGCGAGCATTGCCCAATGCGCAAGGCGTGGGACAGCAAGGTGCCCGAGCGAGTGCTGCATGTGCATCACACACCACGCGGCCCCGAGCATGTGGATGTCGAGCTGCGCCCGATTCTGGATGAGCAGGGCAGGGTGGTGGCGTTTGTCGAACGCCTGACCACCATCACTCTCGCATCAGCGCAACCTCAGGAGCAGGGCCTGGTGGGCCGCGCACCAGCCTTCAAGGCTGCCTTGGCCAGCCTGCAACGTGCAGCGCCAGCGCAGATCCCGGTGCTGCTGCAGGGTGAGTCCGGTAGCGGTAAAGAGCTGTTCGCGCGTGCAGTGCACATGGGCAGCCCCCGAGCAAACGGCCCGTTGGTGGTAGTCGACTGCACCGGGTTGACCGAGTCGTTGTTCGAAAGCGAGTTGTTCGGTTATGAGAAAGGTGCGTTCACCGGTGCCCACCAGCGCAAGATCGGCCTGGCTGAGGCGGCACATGGCGGTACCCTGTTTCTCGACGAAATCGGCGAAGTACCGCTGGCGATGCAGGTAAAACTGCTACGTCTGATCGAGTCCGGCAGCTTCCGCCCGGTGGGTAGCCTGCGCACAGTGCATTCAGATTTTCGCCTGGTATCCGCTACCCATAAGCCGCTCAAGCAGATGGTTGCGCAGGGCTCCTTCCGTGAAGACCTGTACTACCGCATCAGCGGCTTTCCGATTCGCCTGCCGGCATTGCGCGAGCGGGTAGAAGACCTGCCGCTGCTCGCGCAAAGCCTGCTGCAGCGCATGGCCACGGCCGGTAAACCAACGCCCACGCTGAGTGACGATGCCTTGCAGCAACTTGGGTTGCATCCGTTTCCGGGCAATATCCGCGAGCTGCGCAACATCCTGGAGAGGGCGCGGCTGTTCGCCGATGACGGGCTGATCCGCCCTGAACACTTGCCGGAAGATATCGGGCCGGTGGCAGCGAACACGGCAGGTGGCCGTCGCACCCACCTGGGTGAGCTGGCGCAGGCGCTGGAAGAGTTCAAGGGCTCGCGTAGCGAACTGGCCAGCCATCTTGGCATGAGTGAACGTACACTGTATCGCCGCTTGAAGGCACTCGGACTGAACTGAATAGGCGGCAGACTTTACCGGACCTTTACCTGCGCCCTGACATTAAACGTAAAAAATCGTGGTCTGATCAGTTAACCGCATCTGGCAGTCAGCACTGGCCAGACGATAACAGGCAGAGGACCGCAGCAAATGAAGAAAACCCTAACCGTGATCTGCGCCGCGCTCATGCTCAGCGCACCGTTGGCCGGCTTCGCGCAGCCAGGCCCACCCGATCGACATGATGGCGGTCCATCGCACCAAGGCAACCCGCCACATGGCCAGCCCAAGCAACAGGGCCGACATGACAATGGCCGCGGCCCTGCTTACCGTGACTCGAACTTCCGCCCACAGCCAGGTATGCCTGTACCGCACCAGCAATGGCAGCGTGGTCATGCAGTTGATCCACATTACCGTGGTGACCGTTACTGGGTGACCGACTGGAAAGCCCGCCACCTGTATGCGCCACCGCGTGACCACCGTTGGCTGTACGTGAACGGCGACTATGTGTTGATGTCGATCGCCAGTGGCAGGATCGTGAACATTCTTACCGGCTACTGATTTTTTGCAGACACTAAAAAGCCCGCATCAGCGGGCTTTTTAGTGCCTGGCGAATTACACCTGTGTAGGTTCACAAAATAGGTGATAGGCCAGACCCCGTGAAATTGGAATCTTCGCCATTTTTTTTGTGAAATGAAGGGGTGCTTTTCACAGAAAAGCCGAGAAATCCCTACTCACCAATCACAAAAGTTGATTGGCCTGGAAAGGGCCGTTTACGACCGACGCGTGACTTTTCGGTAAGGGATGAGGAGTAGTCGCAGCGATCCTTTAGCTCCTAGTCTGGCGACCTTGGGTTCAGAATCCGACTGGCAATGCCCGCCGTCACTACTTCAGAGGAACCAGCTTCCTCTGCTGCCAAAATTGCGGGGGCTCATGCTGGTACCCAGGCCCGACAAATGCGCAGTTGCAGCCCTCAATTGCAAGGCTATCCAAAGCGGCACGCGTGTCAATCAAGATCTGATGCATGACGATGGCCGGCCTCACGGAGGTGAAACCGGAGATTCAGAATGACTAAACCGACCCCGTAGACACCAACCTCCACGAAGGCCGCTATCGACCCAAAGCTGTCCTTCAAGAAAGGCAGCTAACGGCGAGAAGCGGTCATTTTGTATCTACAGGTTTCGGGGCGATTCACTCGTCTGATGCTCAGGAGCACCAGGATGGGCGTCAAGGAGGTGGTCATCTTGAGGTGGACTATGCTGACCAGTTGCTCTCAAATCTAATCGTGAGGTCCTCCATGGCAAACCCCAATCTGCTGGCTCTATTCAGAGATGAAGTCCTTCTGACCGGGCCTGAAAGCTCCCTACCTAGCAACCTATCTCAGTTCTGGCTTGAGGAGCTCCAGAATCATCTGGAGAGGTATTTCGACGGTTTGAACTCGGAGTCAGATGCAGAAGAGAAGGATCTCGACATCTCCCTCCCACTCGCAGCGATCATCCACATCTTGTTCGCAAAAAATGGTGGGGAGGAGATATCCGAGAGCTCTGAAAAGCTGTACGAGTATTTCCAAGACTACCGGCTCGAACTGGCCCTTGAAGAGATCACGCGAAAGACTCATGTGGCTGCCGAGGCTGCAACCATTGAGACCATCTTCACCAACCGAGACGTCCTGGTGGAGCAAAGCCCCCTTCTTCAATAGGTACCTCCACCGATGCCATCGCCGGCGGGCACGCTCCGAGGCATTGATGGAATGCATTTTGACGGCTGCCGAGATCAGCGAATGAAAGAAATTGCTGCGCCGATGTTCGATCTAATCGCTTTGTCGCTTCCACGAGGGTTGGGGTTTGGGGACAGCCCGCCAGTAGGGGCATGGCTTAGTGAGGACGGAATTTCTTGTGCCGCTCTAACCCGAAATATCCATGCCGGCAGCTTCGGAATTGTCACCTTGCGGCGTCGTGTCGATAGCGTGTGGGTGCTCCTCAGCCATAGTGAGCGCACCACTGGCGAGTCTGAAGCCCGCGCCTCAATCAGCCATTTTCTCTATACCCAAGCCCATCCGCTTCCACTCCCTTCAGGTGAACGACGACGTGCTCCTCTAAGCAGAATGGGTAAGCGCACACCAAGCGTGGTGTTCAAATCACTATTTGATCCAAGCCGCCGTATTGGGGCGTGGGCGCTGAATCAACTGTATCTCGCACTGCCATCCCCAGACAGAAATTGGGTTCCCGATTGCCAGACTGAGAATTTTCACACCCGCCTCTGGGAAGCCCACCTATTAGCGATTTTTCGTGAACAGGGACTCTTGGTCACCCAGCCTAAAGAATCACCCGATTTTCACATCGAGAATAGGCTGGGAGATGAGGCCTGGGTTGAAGCAGTGACAGCCAACCCGGAAGAGCGGTATGAGCATTTTGGCGCCTCGCCGGTCCCCCCACCCGCTGACCGACATGAGCGTTTCTTAGGAGCGGCTGCAGAAAGGTTTGCGAGGACCATCCAAAACAAATTGGACAAGCGTTACGAATCCCTACCGCACGTGGAGGGTAAGCCGCTCATTCTGGCCTTAGCCGATTTCCATGCGCCCAGTTCAATGCTGTGGAGCAGGGAGTCGCTCATCAGCTATCTCTATGGCTTTGCAGTTCACTCATCTGCGCATCGTGGTACGCACCTGATAACTGTGGAGGAAGAGACATCTCTGCTATCAGGGCGCCCCAACGGCCTATTTACGCTAATGGAAAATGCCCATCTTTCAGCGGTCATTTTCACCAATGCCTGCACAGTGCCAAAGCTCAGCCGAGTGCCGATCTCAGGTGGAGCTCATCTAGACGGGTACCGATACTTGCGGTTTGGTGAGTTTTTCGACCGTTCTCCGGGAGCATCACGAGGTATCCCATTTCTGTTGGATGTAGCGTCCAGCGACTACGGTCAGCTCTGGCCGCAATATGGCTACGAGCCGTGGTCTGCTGAAGTGGAGGTATTCCATAACCCTATGGCACTATACCCGGTGCCTAATGAGTTGATACCAGAAGTCACCCACTGGAGAGAAGTAAACGGAAGAGTCGAGTGCGAATCTTTCTTTGATGTATCCATACTCCGATCCAGAACACTCGTCCTCAGTGCAAACGCTAAGGTTCCGTCACTCGATGAGTTGCTGACAGCAGCCAGTCCTCCAGAGCTCTGACGGCGGCGGGGTGGCCGCATCGTTGCCACGCAGGTAGATGAGAATTTCTCAGCAAGCTACCCAGCCAGGGGAAGGACATGAGATCCCCTGCGCAATTCAGGACCGTTGAAGCGTCACCTCTCTTCGGGTAAAAGCATGACCGTCATACAACGCTACAACAGCGTCATACCCGAGAGCATAGGAAGAAAAATGTCGATCCAAGGACTAAAACGATACTTTGGAAACAAGATTCACGCAGTGATAATGATGGCCCCGCTTAAGCGGGAAATGATACGCCTCGGCATATGCACCCTTATGGCGATTATTCTGAATATCATCTTGTATACCGGCGTTGAAGTAGACGGCACCATCAAGCCGTGGGCAGAAACCCCGATAAAACTGTTTGCATCGTCGATGTTATTCGCCTTCATGATCAAGGCTTTTCTGCCAGTTCTCGGCTGGACGATACTGAAAGCAATGCTGTTGAGTGCGAACAATGCCTTCAGCGGCATACTGAGTTTTTTGGGCAATCAGTTCACAGGCGTCATGTACTGTACCGGAATTATTATGGGTTCTATCACGATTAAATTGTATATGGTTTCCGGGGTTTTAGACTCTGAGTTTGCTTATCTGTCCGCAATCGTATTTGCTTCCGGGGTTTTATATTTCTATGTGCTGCAATGCGCCATTCAAAAAACAATGAGTCCGGCCCTGCGTACACCAGCAGTACCGCGTTAAACCACTAGGCTGTGACTATTCATCTCTGGTGCTCAGTAGGCGCTCGCTCTGCTGAACCCTCACCCATACACAACCATTAATGGACTGGCCCGCCTTCGACTTTATGAAGAAGGCGAGCGAGCACGTGACTGATTGCGCATGTATTCCGAGATGAGACTTTCGAAATTGATGTCCGCCTCCTCAACGAGAATATTGACGTGACAGTACAGCTCTTCAGGACCTCTGAGATAATTGAAAATCCTTGATCTAACGATGCCGCAAACCCCTTCTTTGACCGCCGTAGAGGGGAGGTTGATAACATCGCCAACGCACGGGATAAGAGCTAGGCCATGGTCGCTGTTGAAGACAATGTCAGCTGGACAGGCATCAATGCTGGCATCGGATTGTCCTTGCGAAACCTGCTGATAATCAATGCTATACCTCATGTACAGCCTACCTCATTTGTTGAGTGAGGAATCAGCGCCGCGGATCGTAAACAGAAACCTCAAGTTCGCAAGCGACGGGAGCATGTAGCGGATTTTCGGTACTAGAGAGCTTGGCAACTATCGTTTTTCAAGCACATACCCTACGCCCCGAAGCGTATGTATCAGTTTGGTCTCGAAAGGGTCATCTATCTTGGCTCTGAGTCTTCGAATCGACACCTCTACAACGTTTGTGTCGCAGTCAAAATTCATATCCCAAACCTGCGAAATAATTTGGGTGCGGCTCAGCACCACACCGGTATTACGCATCAGGTAATGCAGTAACGCGAATTCTTTCGTGGTCAGGTCAATGCGCTGACCGTCCCTGAATGCCCTGTGCCGGCTCTGATCAAGCTCCAGGTCAGCGACGCGAATGACCTCTACGGATGCAGGGTGATCTGACCTGCGCATCAAGGCGCGAACCCGGGCCAGCAGCTCAGGGAACTCAAATGGCTTGATCAGGTAGTCATCTGCTCCGTTCTCCAGCCCCCGGACCTTATCCGCCAGCCGGCTTCTCGCCGTCAGCATCATGATACGGGAAGGGCAGTTTTTACGACGCAACAACTCAAGGACCTGCCAACCGTCCATCTCTGGCAGATTTATATCCAGGATAATCAGCTCATATTCGTGCTGCTTAGCCAAGAATAATCCATCTGACCCGGTGTGGACGCAATCTACGACATAGCCACATTCCGTCAGACCTTGACGCACATACTCCGCAGTTTTTACTTCATCCTCAATTACCAGAATTCGCATGGGATTTTGTCTCGATATCACTGAGCAATTAACCGCGCACGCGCGCCGGCATTATTGAAAGGGATGGTAAATCAAAATGAGCGTGCCGGGGCTCAAATGACGGATTTGTAATTTCTAGGTAATACAGTTGATAGTCTGGCGGTATATCTTGTCGCGGTTTGGGTTTGACAGTTGCGGGCCCTCTCTCCAGCAGGTGATTTGACCTTATGAAGTATTGGGTTATTTTCTTCTTTGTGCTGGCTTCGTTCCGCTCAGATGACGGCGAGGTCGCTCACATTGAAGAGACTGGTCATTGGTGTAGTCATGAACTTCACCGGCATGCGATGCGTACAATCGAACGCCTACTTGAATTTTAGGCAAAAAAAGGCGCCCAATGGGCGCCAAATATCCACCTTTTACCAAAGGAGCACTTAAGCCACTCAAGGTGAATTCGTAATGCTCGTTTTACTAATAGGACCAGTTAATGAATAACTGGTCCAGTTAGCGAATTACAGAATCGAAAGCGGGTACTCAATGATCACACGGGTTTCATCCAGATCCGATTCGAATGCAGTGGCACGTGTGGTTGCCTGGCGCAACCGGAAGGACAGATCTTTTGCTGGACCGGTTTGGACAACGTATTTGACTTCGACGTCACGCTCCCAACGCTTCTGATTGTCGAGCGGGTTGCCGTTGTCATCAGTGCGCATGTAGAACTGGTTAGCGTTCGAGTAATCCGCGCCCGAGCCTCTGGCGTAGCGGGTCATGAACGTCAGGCCTGGAATGCCGTAGCTGGTGAAGTTCAGGTCATAGCGCAGCATCCAGGAACGCTCTTTCGGCGAGTTGAAGTCGCTGTACTGGATGGAGTTGTCGACGAAAATCGAGTCCGACTGACGCAGGTAGTCAAAATCGTCGTCGCCGTTGTTGCGCTGGTGCGACAGGGCTAGGGTATGGGCACCGTAACGCACGCCGACCTTGGCACTCCAGATGTTGTTGTCGAATTCACCCAGGCGCTTCTTACCTTCATCTACGGCTTTGTAGTAGTTGAAGCCACCGATCAGCGCCAGATCGTCGCTCAGCGGGTAAACCACGCTGGTGCCGGCGTAGTACTGATTCCAGACGTCTTTCAGCTGGCTGGCGTAGACGCTCACAGTCCAGTTGTCGTTGATCGAGTAGTCACCGCCACCGTAACCGATCCATGGCGAGTTGACCGGGCCGCCGTAGAACGTCACGAAGTTGTCGTTCAGGTTGCTTGAGACCGGCTGGCTCATCGCATGCAGACGACCACCCTGCAGGGTGAGGCCTTGGATGCTGGTGTTCTCAACGGTCACGCCGCGGAAGCTTTCTGGCAGCAGGCGAGAGTCGCCGGATGCAACGACCGGAGTCGATGGGAAAACATCACCTACTTTCACGATGGTATCGAACAAGCGGACTTTGGCTGCGCCGCCGACCTTGGTGTATTCGTCGCGAGCTTCGCCCTTGTTATCAACGGGTAGCACGTCGAAGGAGCTACGGCCGCCGTTGCGCCCATCACCGGTGTCGAGCTTGAGGCCGATCATGGCGAAGGCATCAACGCCAAAGCCAACGGTTCCCTGGGTAAACCCAGAGTTGAATTTGCTGATGATCGCGTGCGCCCAGGCTTCGGAGTAGCCGTTGGTGTTGCCCTTGCCACTGTTATAAGTGGGGGCAGTGCTGTCGCGGTTATCACGGTTGAAGTAGAAGTTACGGTTCAGCACTGTAAGGCTGCTGCCTTCAATGAAGCCTTCTGGCTTGTCTTCTGCCTGTGCCGAAATAGCATAGCTTCCAGACAGCGCAGAAACTGCCGCCAAATACAGTGGTACTTTGATTTTCATCCGATGCTCCTTTGATTCACGGCAGTTTTTATTATGTTTACCGGCGCGGGTGTCGTTAATTGTTCTGACCAGGCGGCGCGCCTAGCGTAGCGCGAGCTCATATTTGCAGGCCGAAGATAACGGGGGGGTGATAGGAAAATTACAATTTCGTCATCTACCTGTTGTTCGGGCCTTCGCACCGCGTGTTTGCCATCTCCGTTGCTTGTAACGAAATCATCGTGTCGGGTTTGGTTTCCCAGTATTTTCGGGCATTACAGGACATTCTTACGGAATTGTAATTTTCTAGCCACCCCTCTGATAGCTACCGCTCATTAGAGTGCCATCACCTAATCAAGTGGGGCTTGGCAGCTGTTTCGGCGTTCTCGCCAAGCTTTATCGAAGTTTGTGCACGAGGACCATCAAAGTGCCCCGGTATAACCGCAATGTCTTACCCAAGACCCCCGTCTCGCCCTGGAAGATCGCTGCACTCTGTGCAGTCATCTCTGGGTTGATGGCGCCTGCAGCCCTTGCCCAAAGCATCAGCTTGCCCCAGGCGCTTTCGACGGCCATGGATGCCAACCCAGACCTGGCCGCGGCCAGGCAAGAAATTGGGATCGCTGATGGTGCTCGCAAGCAGGCCGGGCTTATCCCCAACCCCACAATCTCGTATGACGTGGAAGACACCCGTCGTAACACCAGCCAGACGACTGTCTCTCTCAGCCAGACCCTTGAGCTGGGCGGTAAGCGGGGGGCTCGTGTTGACGTCGCCACATACGGGCAGACCGCCGCACAGCTTGAGTTAGACCGTCGCGTTAACGGCCTGCGTGCAGATGTCGTCCAAGCCTTTTACGCCGCGTTGCGGGCCCAGACAGGTCTCGACCTGGCCAAGCAATCTCTCGAACTGACTGAGCGCGGTCTTCGCATCGTCGATGGCCGTGTTCGCGCAGGTAAGTCGTCCCCAGTGGAGGCGACCCGCGCTCAAGTGCAACTGGCCGAAGCCCAGCTGCAAGTTCGACGTGCAGAAACGGAAAAAGCGACCGCTTACCAACAGCTCGCTCAAATTACCGGGAGCTCAGTCACCGTGTTTGATCGACTCGAATCGCCAACCCTCTCCCCGGGCTTGCCACCTCGCACTGAAGATCTGCTGGCTAAGCTCGACCAAACAGCAGAAATGCGTCAGGCCGTGGTGCAGATAGACAAGAGCGATGCCTCGCTCGGCTCAGAGAAAGCTCAGCGTATCCCGAACCTTACTGTCAGTGTAGGTAGCCAGTACGACCGCTCTGTGCGCGAGCGGGTCAACACTGTGGGCCTGTCTATGCCTTTGCCGCTGTTCGATCGTAACCAGGGCAACATTCTTTCCGCTTCTCGTCGTGCAGATCAGGCCCGGGACCAGCGCAATGCTGTTGAGCTGCGCCTGCGCACCGAAACCCAAACCGCGTTGAACCAATGGTCCACCGCCATGCAGGAGGTCGAGTCCTACGACAAGACCATTCTGCCTTCAGCCCAACAAGCCGTAGAGACCGCAACCCGCGGCTTCGAGATGGGCAAATTCGGTTTCATCGAAGTGCTGGATGCCCAGCGCACCTTGATCGTCGCTCGTGGCCAATACCTCGAATCGTTGGCAGCGGCGACCAATGCGCGTGCGCAGGTGGAAAGGGTTTATGGCGAAGTCGGCTCAACCGCCGGCACTCGCTGAACGGGCCAAACATTTTCTTCGGCACACAGCCTTGAACAAGCCGGTGCCTACGATCAGCAGGAGTAGCAATGGATAACAAACGCAAGATCGCCCTCGCGGTAGCCGCTGTGGCAGCCCTCGGATTTGGCAGCCTTGCCTGGAACAACAGTTCCGGACAGCAGGCCGCCAGTACTGCCGAGCATGGCGCTAACGATGGCCATGGCGACGAAAAGAAAGCCGCATCTGCCGCCAAAGAGGAAGGTGATGAGGGCCATGGTGAAGAAGGCCACAGCGAAGAGGGCGGTGAAGAAGAGGGCAAGCTGACGCTCAGCGCTGAACAGATCAAGGCCGCTGGTGTTGCCCTGGAAGCTGCAGCGCCTCGTGACCTCGGTACCGTCGTGAGCTTCCCTGGCGAAATTCGCTTCGACGAAGATCGTACTGCCCACGTGGTTCCTCGTGTTCCTGGCGTTGTTGAGGCTGTCCAGGCCAACCTGGGCGAGACGGTCAAGAAAGGGCAAGTCCTCGCGGTAATCGCCAGCCAGCAGATCTCTGACCTGCGCAGCGAACAACAGGCCGCACAGCGTCGCGTCGAACTGGCGCGTGTGACCTTCGAACGTGAGAAGCAACTGTGGCAGGACAAGATCTCTGCAGAGCAAGACTACCTCCAAGCACGCCAAGCGCTGCAAGAAGCGGAGATCTCCTTGGCCAACGCCAAGCAGAAGGTCGGCGCAATCGGTGCCTCGGTTAACTCCGTTGGCGGTAATCGTTACGAGCTCCGCGCTCCCTTCGACGCCGTGGTAGTGGAGAAACACCTGACCGTCGGCGAAGTCGTCAGCGAGGCGACCAACGCCTTCATCCTTTCCGACCTGAATCAGGTCTGGGCGACCTTCGCAGTTCCGCCGACAGATCTGGGCAAGGTCACGACTGGCCGTGCAGTGAAAGTCTCTTCGCCTGACATGAACGTCGAGGTCGAAGGGAAGGTGGGTTATGTCGGCAGCCTGCTGGGCGAGCAAAACCGTGCAGCTACTGTCCGCGTCACCTTGACCAACCCCAACGGCGCCTGGCGTCCAGGCCTGTTCGTAAACATTGCGGTCACCTCCCAGACCGATCGAGTTGCCGTAGCGGTCCCTGAGCACGCTGTGCAGACCGTTGAAGACAAACCTTCGGTATTCGTACGCACCCCAGATGGCTTTGACACCCGCCCGGTAAAACTGGGTCGCCGCGACAATGGGTACGTGGAAATCATCGACGGTATTGAAGCCGGCGCCCAGGTAGCAACCAGTGGCAGCTTCACACTCAAGTCCGAGCTCGGCAAAGCTTCTGCCGAACACGGTCACTGATGCGAACTGACAGGATGATTTCTCATGTTTGAACGTATCATCAGATTCGCCATCGAGCAGCGCATCGTAGTAATGATCGCCGTTCTGATCATGGCGGGTATCGGTATCTACAGCTATCAAAAGCTGCCCATCGATGCGGTACCCGATATCACCAACGTCCAGGTGCAGATCAACACTGCAGCGCCTGGTTACTCGCCCTTGGAAACCGAACAACGGATCACGTTTCCAGTTGAAACGGCCATGGCCGGTCTCCCGGGCCTTCAGCAGACCCGTTCCCTGTCTCGCTCTGGCCTGTCTCAGGTCACCGTGATCTTCAAGGATGGCACTGACATCTTCTTTGCCCGCCAGTTGATCAACGAGCGGCTGCAGGTTGCGAAGGAACAGCTGCCAGAAGGTGTAGAGGCCGTCATGGGTCCGGTATCTACCGGCCTCGGCGAGATCTTCCTGTGGACTGTTGAAGCCGAAGATGGCGCGGTCAAAGAGGACGGTACGCCGTACACCCCGACCGACCTGCGCGTGATCCAGGACTGGATCATCAAGCCTCAGCTGCGTAACGTCCCGGGTGTGGCCGAGATCAATACCATCGGCGGTTATGCCAAGCAGTTCCTGGTTGCGCCGGATCCAAAGCGCCTGGCTACCTACAAGCTGACACTCAATGACCTGGTCGCAGCGTTGGAAAGTAACAACGCCAACGTCGGTGCCGGCTACATCGAGCGTAATGGTGAACAGTTGCTCATCCGTGCACCGGGTCAGGTAGGCAATATCGAAGACATCGCCAACATCGTGATCACCAGTGTGGATGGTGCACCGATTCGCATCAGCAGCGTTGCTGACGTCAGCATCGGTAAAGAGCTCCGTACAGGTGCTGCTACTGAGAACGGCCGCGAAGTCGTGCTCGGTACCGTGTTCATGCTGATTGGTGAAAACAGCCGCACCGTATCTCAAGCTGTCGCCGCCAAATTGGCGGACATCAACCGCACCCTGCCAAAGGGCGTGGTGGCTGTGACTGTTTACGACCGTACCAACCTGGTTGAAAAAGCCATCGCGACGGTGAAGAAGAACCTGGTGGAAGGCGCGATCCTGGTTATCGCCATTCTGTTCCTGTTCCTCGGCAACATCCGTGCGGCTCTGATCACCGCGATGGTGATTCCGCTGTCCATGCTGTTCACCTTCACAGGCATGTTCAACAACAAGGTCAGTGCCAACTTAATGAGTTTGGGGGCACTCGACTTCGGCATCATCGTCGACGGTGCCGTGGTTATTGTAGAAAACGCGATCCGTCGACTGGCTCATGCGCAACATAAGCATGGCCGCATGCTCACCAAAACCGAACGCTTCCACGAGGTCTTTGCCGCGGCGCGAGAAGCTCGCCGGCCGCTGATCTTCGGTCAGCTGATCATCATGGTGGTGTACCTGCCGATCTTCGCCCTCACCGGCGTCGAAGGCAAAATGTTCCACCCGATGGCCTTCACCGTTGTGATGGCGCTGCTGGGTGCAATGGTCCTGTCCGTTACCTTTGTTCCTGCAGCTATTGCCATGTTCGTCACTGGCAAGGTGAAGGAAGAGGAAGGCGTGGTCATGCGCACAGCTCGACTGCGCTATGAACCGGTTCTGCAATGGGTGCTGGGACATCGGAACATCGCTTTCTCGGCCGCAGTAGCCTTGGTCGTGCTCAGTGGTTTGCTGGCAAGTCGTATGGGTAGCGAGTTCATCCCAAGCCTCAGTGAGGGTGACTTTGCGATGCAGGCCATGCGTGTGCCTGGAACGAGCCTCACTCAATCTGTCGAGATGCAGCAGCGTCTGGAGAAAGCGGTGATTGCGCAGGTGCCTGAAGTTGAGCGGATGTTCGCACGCTCGGGTACCGCAGAAATTGCATCTGACCCGATGCCGCCGAACGCCTCTGACGCCTACATCATGCTCAAGCCTCAGGATCAGTGGCCTAACCCGAAGAAGCCTCGTGATGAGCTGATTGCTGAAGTGCAGAAGGCCGCAGCGGGTGTTCCAGGAAGCAACTACGAGTTGTCGCAGCCAATCCAACTGCGTTTCAACGAGCTGATTTCGGGCGTGCGTAGTGACGTCGCTGTGAAAGTCTTCGGCGATGACATGGACGTGCTCAACAACACCGCCAACAAGATCGCGGCAGCGCTCAAAGCGGTCCCGGGCTCATCGGAAGTGAAAGTTGAGCAGACATCCGGCCTGCCGGTGCTGACCATCAACATTGACCGCGAAAAAGCAGCACGCTACGGCCTGAACATCGCGGATGTTCAGAACTCGATCGCTATCGCCGTGGGTGGCCGTCAGGCCGGCACGCTGTATGAGGGCGACCGTCGGTTCGACATGGTAGTACGCCTACCAGAGACCGTTCGCACCGACGTAGCGGGTATGTCCAGCTTGCTGATCCCGGTACCTGCCAATGCGGCACAGGGTGCCAATCAGATCGGCTTCATCCCGCTGTCCCAGGTCGCCAATCTGGACCTGCAACTGGGCCCGAACCAAATCAGCCGCGAGAACGGCAAACGTCTGGTTATCGTCAGCGCCAACGTTCGAGGCCGCGATCTGGGGTCCTTCGTTGAGGAGGCGACCGCATCGCTGGACAAGAAGGTGCAAATCCCTGCGGGCTACTGGACGACTTGGGGGGGCCAGTTCGAGCAGCTGCAGTCGGCTGCCAAACGCCTGCAGATCGTTGTTCCAGTCGCCTTGCTGCTGGTCATGACCTTGTTGTTCCTGATGTTCAACAACCTGAAGGACGGCATGCTGGTCTTCACCGGTATTCCATTCGCACTCACCGGTGGTGTTGTGGCGTTGTGGCTGCGGGACATCCCACTGTCGATCTCGGCAGGTGTCGGCTTCATTGCACTGTCCGGCGTTGCAGTACTGAACGGCCTGGTGATGATTGCCTTCATCCGCGGGCTAAGGGAGGAGGGACGAACGCTCAGACAGGCAGTCGATGAAGGTGCATTGACCCGTCTGCGACCTGTTCTGATGACAGCCTTGGTAGCGTCCCTGGGCTTCATCCCGATGGCTTTGGCCACCGGCACCGGTGCCGAAGTTCAGCGGCCATTGGCGACGGTGGTGATTGGCGGGATCCTGTCCTCCACCGCACTGACCTTGCTGGTACTGCCTGCCCTGTATCACTGGGCACACCGCAAGGATGAAGACGGCGACGAGGCCGAAGTGGTTAGCTAACAGCCTCCGCTAAAGAGAAGCCCACAACACGTGTTGTGGGCTTTTTTGTTTAAAGTGAAGTAGATGCACTTACCTTTCAAAATTGTAAGTTTCTCGTCATGCCGGTGATGCCTATGCATTGCTAAGGTTACGCCCGAGAAGTTTTGAAATTGAGAGGGTTTTATGAAAAAGCTAATTATCGCTGCTGCACTTGTTGTTTTCTCGGTGGCTTCGCAGGCCAACACTTTCTCCGAGAGCAAGCAGCTTCAATACACCAAGGAACACCAGACCGCAGTGGCCAAGTACGCGGAGAAAAATGGCAAGCCAATGCCAGAGATTCAGGATTACAAATATGGCATGAAGATAGACGTTGCGAAATTCGTACGTCAGTCGCAGGACCCCCGTACCTGCCAGGTCTATCCACGGTTGATGACCTTCGAGGACTCCCAGGGCACGCTCAAGACTGTTCGTTACTCGATGTATTCGCAATGCATCAACAACAAGTAGTAAACGATTTGAACAGAACAATTAGAGAATTCATAAATGCCAGGCAGTGCCTGGCATTTTTTATTACGCCCGATACCCCATAGCTTCGAAATGTTAACGCCTGGGCTCGGGCAAACCGTGCAATAGATCTTAGCCAACCAACAGAGACGGCTCCCCAACTGCAGAGGGCAATTGGAAGCCTTGACCCCAGAAGGGACGAGTTATGAAGAGTTTGCTTGAACGCCCTGATGACCAAGCCGGGCATGAAGGTCATAGCCATGAGCATGGCGGCATTTTTGGAATGAACACAGAGCTGATTTTCGCGCTGATCTGTGGTGCTCTCCTGGGTGCCGGAGCTCTCGCAGGAAAACTTGGCCTGATTGATCGTCTGCCTCTGATTCTGTACGTGTCGGCCTACGTGTTCGGTGGATGGTTCACCACTAAGGAAGCGGTTACCAACATCCGTCAGAAACGCTTCGAGATCGACTCGCTGATGCTTCTCGCCGCAGTCGGTGCCGCGAGCATCGGCGCCTGGGCGGAGGGGGCTCTGCTGCTGTTCCTGTTCAGTCTGGGGCATTCCCTTGAAAGCTACGCGATGGGGCGGGCCAAGAAAGCGATTGAGGCACTGTCCAAGCTCGCACCAGCCACCGCGATCGTACGCAGAGCAAATGGCACGGTGGAGATGCCCGTGGAGCTGCTGGTTCCCGGTGACGTTGTCATCGTGCGCCCCAATGACCGCCTGCCGGCCGATGGTTTTGTAGTCGTAGGCTCCTCAAGTATCAACCAGGCGCCAGTAACCGGTGAGAGCGTCCCCGTGGACAAGCAACCTGTTCCTGATGCCGAACTCGCACGCAGCAAGCCAGATGCAGTGGATGCAGCCTCGAAAGTCTTCGCCGGTACCATCAATGGCGAAACGCTCATCGAGGTTGAGGTAACACGGCGCTCTACGGAGAGTACCTTGGCGCGGGTCATCAAGATGGTCAGTGAAGCCGAAGTCAGGAAGTCACCGACCCAGCGATTCACGGACCGCTTCCAACGCATATTCGTCCCGTTGGTTTTACTGCTGGTAGTCGGGCTGCTATTTGCCGGCATTTTCCTTGACGAGCCGTTCCGTGACTCGTTCTACCGGGCGATGGCCGTACTGGTTGCAGCCAGCCCCTGCGCGCTCGCGATCGCTACACCAAGCGCCATTCTCTCTGGCATCGCCAGGGCAGCCCGAGGTGGCGTGCTGATCAAGGGCGGTGCGCCACTTGAAGAGCTTGGATCATTGAATGCCATGGCATTCGACAAGACCGGTACCCTGACCGAAGGGCGCCCACGTATCACCGATGTAATACCCATAGGCGGCACGCAGATCGAGGATCTGCTAAACGTCGCCATCGCTGTGGAGTCGATGAGCGACCATCCGCTGGCTGCGGCAATTGTGCGTGACGGTGAAGAGATGATTGGCACACGGCGCCGATTCCAAGCCAAGAACATGAGCAACATGATTGGCCGCGGCGTGCGTGCTGAGCTTGATGGGCAGTTCGTCTGGATTGGCAAGGTCGAGATGTTCGGTACCAATGGTATTCCCGCACTCAGCAAGGCAGCCCTGGAGGCTGCGGAGCGTCTACGTCAGTCAGGCCGTACCACCATGGTGGTACGGCGTGCTGACAAGGATCTGGGCGCTATCGGGCTATTGGACACACCCCGGGAGGGGGCCAAAGAGGCACTCCAGAAGCTTAGAGAGATGGGCATCGAACGCATGGTCATGATTTCTGGAGACCACAACCGCGTTGCAGAGGCTGTAGCCAAACAAGTTGGCTTAGATGAAGCGTGGGGAGACCTGATGCCGGAAGACAAGGTCAAGGCCATCAAAAACCTGCGCCTTAGCGCCAAGGTGGCCATGGTGGGTGACGGCGTCAATGATGCCCCTGCCATGGCCAGTTCGAGCGTTGGTATCGCAATGGGGGCTGCTGGATCTGATGTTGCCCTGGAAACGGCTGATATCGCGCTTATGGCTGACGACATCAGGCAACTCCCATTTGCGGTGGGGCTGAGCCGTCACACGCGATCGATCATCCACCAGAATCTGTTCGTCAGCTTGGGGATTGTGGCCATCCTGGTTCCGTCCACCATCATGGGCTTGAGCATTGGTGCCGCTGTTGCGATCCATGAGGGCTCCACACTGTTGGTCGTCTTCAACGCCTTGCGCCTGTTGGCCTACCGCAGAAGCACCTGATCCCTGAGCTTCAATCATGAAGCTAAGCAGGGAAATGACCTGAAGTAGAAGTACGGGTCGTGCGCGATCAGCGCACGACCCGTACTTTTCTCTCACTCGTCGATCCCGATGCGCTTGAGGCTTTCAAGGGCCTTTCCGCACTCAGGTGAGCCATGCCGTAAGCCGCAGGCCAATGCAGCTTTGAGGCTCATGACACCGGCTACGAAACCGACTTGATTGCCGACTCCGTGTCCGTCCGCAAATCCCTGATCATACGCAATCTCGACAAGCGCATTGATCGCCGCCAGGGTGTCCTGTTTGTTTTTACTCTTTTGCATATCTACTCCGCGAGCATTCAGCTCATATCGCTCGGTTAGGTGGCGGCGCCTTCAGGTTTGGGGTGAGCGAATCCCGCTCCCATAGCCAATCCCTAACGGGGGGCTCAGCCCGCCACCGTAAGGAAAATCAGCTATTGAGAGCAGATGACTCGTTTTGGTCACCCGTGCTGCTCGCCTCACCGCATTGGCACTGAGTGGGTACATCCGGGTAGTCGCTGTGATTCTCAATGAACAGCGTTCGGCAGGTTTCGCACCCATAGATCCGGGGCAGGGATTTAAGGCCGCTCGGAAGCACGTCACTCAGAGGCTCGTTATGCCAAGGAGCCCCGTCAAGGATTCTTGAACGCAGGATGTTTCCCAGGCGCCAGGTGTCACTTTGTGCGCGCCAGGACCACATCGGCGCAGAAAGCGAATACTGGATGAAGGTCTCTTGTGACTGCCTGGATAGCGGGTACTTGGGGCGGGTCCAGCCGGAATCGATGATGCTGAACCCCATGCCCATTTCTGCGCTCGGGTGGGTCTTTTCACCAAAGAAACGGTCATGCGTCGCTGGAGCCGTCGCATGATGGTCAGTCGGTGGGAATACCCACAGATAACACTCATCCCGGTTGACCATGCTGATGAGCTCGCTTGGCCCCCGCATGGGGGAATTTGCAGCCAGGGCGAAGCGATCCTTCCACGACATTTTGGGAGGCGGCGCAATACCAGCAGCGATGGCCAACGTGGCAGTCTTGGGGACGAAGCGATCGCCTAGCTCGTTCAGATCCAGGTTCTTGCAGAGAGCCTTGAAGGCCTTTTTGCGAGTCTTCGAGCTGAAGGAGGGGTCAAGGAGCAGGCGAACCTGGTTCACGCCGATTCCCGCAGTTCGTAGCACCTCAATGACTTCTTCAGCCACACCGACTGCTTGAAGATCGGTCAATCCTAAGCACGTTTTCGCCCGCTCGACCGCCGCGTAGAGGTTGTACTGCCGTGTCTCGTTGTCACGACAGACCTGAATTGGCAGCTTGTCTTGGATGGCAACTTGCGGTGCAACGGAGCCGATGGCCGCGTGGAACAGCTGGTGGAGGTGCAGATGAGAGTACGGGCGGCCAGAAGCCGAGAACGAGGCGTGCAGCTGAGCAGCGAGAGGTTGAAGCAGCTTTTTTGCAGACATGACTATCCCCTAATGAGCGACGTTGGGGTAGCTGCGCTTGTAGGGCCGTTAGACGCGAAGCTGGACGTCGAATCAGGTTCAATCATGAATAGGAGTCAGGTTTGATTTGCTTGCACGGCCACCATGCAAAGCCCGACGCGGCAATCACATCAGATTCGCCGAGCTTTGGCAAGAGCGGTCATCGGTAAGCGAAAGCAGGTAGGAGGAGGGCGCTCCATGCTTGATCACCTCCAGAAACAGGAAAGCCGGAAGCACGTTGAGCGCTTCCGGCTTTCTCACGTCAGACTGATGAGAGGGATCAGAAGACGTATTGCAGGCGGGTCACGATGGCATTGCCGCTGTCGTCGCCCACGGTGTTCTCGTTGTTGTCGGTGCGCACGTTGATGTAGTTGGCACTGACTTTCACCGCCTCGTTGACGTACCAGTTCACACCCACCGTGTGGCTCTTGGCCTTGCGCTCGTTCGATTGGTCCGCCGCGGTGACCAGGTTGCCGTCTTCGACCTTGATATCGTCAAAGCGGTAGAAGACTTCCCAGGCCCCCAGTTCCTTGTTCTCTGGTTTGATAGTGTCGAACTTGGCACCATCGAGCTTGTAGATACGCGGCTCGCCGGTCAGGGTGTAAGCCATCTGGGCGTAGTAACCGGAGGCCTTCATGTCGTTGTTGGCCTGGTCAGCTTTCAGCTTGCGGCGAAGGTATTCCGCTTGAACCGAGAACGGGCCGGTGGCCCAGGCACCTTCGAGACCCCAGACCGAGTCGTCCTTCCACAGGCCATCTTGTGCAGCAGCACCGCCAAACAGCATGCGGTTGCCGTTGGTGCCGGCATCGCCGCCGCCATTGGTATCTACACCGCGGACGCCCAGACGCGAACGAATCCGGGTATCGACCGCACTGTTTTTGAGGTCGCGGTAAGCGTACTGAGCACCGACGTGCAGGACGTTGCCATCACTGTGCAGCGGTGCGAACACGCCACGTACGTTGTAGCGCTTGGTGCTGTCGCCATCCGAGTTGTTATTGGTTTCGCTGAAAACGCTACCGGAAACATAAGCCATGTCAGCGATGGTGCTGGTGGCTTGAACACCCATGCCGGCGTTGTCGTTGATCCAGTCCGCCAGGTCGTACGAGAGGTTCCGCTCCATGGCGGTGGTCCACTTCGAACTGGTGGCTTTCTCAAGACCGAAGTCGGTGTAGAAACGGCCAAAGCGCAGTTGCACCGGCTTGAAACCCGTGTAGGTCAGGCTGGCTTCGTCGAAGTAGCCGTCGGAGTCGTTGCCCGTGTTGCGGGAAAGGTCGTAGTTGAGCTGATACTTCCAGTCGCGGTACAGCACGCCACCGAGCTCAAGGTAGGCGCGACGGAAGTAGCCTGCGTCAGCGGTATCGCCATTCTTGGTGAAGACACCATCGAAACGGCCGTAGTCGGCCTGAACTCGGCCGCCCAGTTTGAAACTGAATTCCTTGTCAGAAGTCGATACTTCAAGACCGCCCTTGGTCTTCAGAACGATGTCAGCTCCGTCAGTGGTTACTGTTCCGGAGAATGCTTGCGAGGAAAATGTGCCTATTATTGCGGCAGCCAACAGCTTTTCCCGCATGTTCGAAGAACGGATCATTGCTTGCCTCTCGTATGTTAAGTGCTTAGCTACCGACGTTATATTTCGCCCTGCGCCGGCCTAAATTTATCTTGCAGATGGGAGCAGGCCACGGTTGTCACCCGCTGTAACAAGATGCCTTTGTTCTAAGCACTCTGACTAGGTTGCAAGCGAATATGACAGTTGTGTTTCTGTAGTGTTAACGGAGGAGTTTGAAACCTAACAAAACTGTTACCGAACAAGCCAGTCCTTCTTATCAAAGAAGCTCTTCTTGATCAATCTTCGAATTTCCAAAACCTGCGGATTGCGGACAAGCTTCGTTTTGATAACAAGATAGACATCTTTCTCCTCCAGGTCGTCCAGGAAACCCGGCACGGGTAGGATATTTCTCTCCAGTTTTCGGCTGTAGTCGGGCAGCACTCCAATACACGCACCGCCAACGACAAGGCCTCGTGATAGGTTGTAGCTCTTGACCCGAGTGGTACCGCCCTGATGCTCAGCCATTATCGATGCCCACTTTCGTGAGCCCGCCAAGATCTCTTCATCCCAAGGGACAACGAGCATGAAGTTGTGCAAATCCAAGCTCTCCACTGGAAGGGTGACGCTTCTTGAATAGCGGCTGGAAATGAACAGGGCGTGCCCAATCCGGCCAAGCCTTTCAAACCTATACGTAGGATGGCGATCAAGCGCGCCTTTATCATCTGGGCTCACCAAAGCGATACCCACATCGACTTCACACTCAGAAAGCATCTGCGTTGTGCATTCTGAATGGATTTCCAGCTGCATTTCGGCATGATCACGCACGTAGGCGACTAGATCGCGGTTTACGATGTCGTTCAGCACTGGCTCTGTGATCGCGATGGTAAGCCTGGGGACTTCCTTTTCACCGGACTTGCCAAGGCCGTCTGGGCCGAAGAGCTGGCACAGGTAATGGCTGACCCTCTCGCCTGTGCGGGTCAGGGCAAGCTTGTTGTGTTTGTAGACAAACACGGGAGCACCAATGTGCTCTTCCAGTTTCTCCAAGCGTTTCCGCAGGCCTACCACTGGCACATTGAGCCCTCGGGCAGCCTGTTTGAAACTGGCACAACGTGCTGTTGCGAAAAACTCTACGGCCAGCTGATCATCAATTGGCAAATCATCCAATATGTCAGGGCTGTAAGGAACAACGCTGCTTGTATATGTTTCATTTTGTGTAACCATTAGGTCCCCCTTAATTCGGGGAATCTATCTCAATGCCACCCGGTGTTTCCTTATCTTGTCAACATTGTAATCCACGGGTCATGCATGCGTTATCGGAAGGCTTTTATTTCGAAAGCGTAATTTTCAGGCAATCCCTCTGATATTGTAGCGTGCTAGCCTAGTGCGCCGACTTGTTACTTACCATATATAGATTCGGCTAATTACGCATTTACATTTAGTTCACTATTTTTTCACCTTTGCCTCCATAGGCTTTGGGCATGGAAAATCAAACCCCACCTCTTACTACCTTACTGATTCGTTATCTGGGGATCGGCTTCATAGCAACGGGAGTCCATTATGCGGTGTTCCTATTGCTGGTTACGACAGAATTCGTTACTCCGTTACTGGCCAGTATCTGTGGCGGCATGGTTGGCGCAATCGCGAGCTTCATTGGAAATAGGGCGCTCTGTTTTGTGGCAGATGGCTCTCGTAAGTTTCAGCCTGTCAGGTTTGCACTGGTCGCGTTAACCACAAACTTCGGCAATGGCGTGGGTATGTGGTTCCTCATCAAGTCGAATCTGTCACCGCTCATCTCCCAAGTCGTAGTGACCTTAAGCCTCACTGCACTTGGATTCATTGCACATCGTTTTTGGACATTCAATCATGCAGACATTACATCGCTTTCCCGAGCGCCCTGATCCCTTGTTAACCATCGTGGTCCCTTGCTTCCAGGAAGAGGAAACCATCCCCGAGTTCCACCAGCGAATCACCCGCGTGGTGAAGCGCTTACCCGTCTCCTGCGAAATCCTCTATGTCGACGACGGCAGTAATGACCGGACGGCCGACATTCTTCGCCACTATCAGGATGGGTCATCTGTACGTTGCCTGTCCCTGAGTCGCAACTTCGGCAAAGAGGCTGCACTGAGCGCCGGGATAGACCATGCCCGTGGCAGTGCGCTGATCTTCATTGATGTCGACCTGCAGGATCCACCAGAGCTCATCGCGGCCATGGTGGACTACTGGCAACGCGGCTACGACGTGGTGAACATGCAGCGCAACCTGAGAATCGGTGATTCGTGGTTCAAGCGCATGAGTGCCCGGGCTTACTACTGGGTCATGCAGCGCCTGGTGGAGAAGGTGGACATGCCGGCCGATGTCAGCGATTTCCGATTGATTGGGCCTGCGCCGCTGGCAGCCCTGCGGGCCCTGGATGAACGCTCCAGGATTCTCAAAGGCATGATCGGCTGGGTAGGCTTTCGTACCATCGAACTGCCCTACAATCGCACTGTTCGCCATGCCGGGAGCACCAAATGGAATGCAGCTGGCCTGTTCAATCTGGCCATCGAGAGCATCGTCAGCTTCTCTCGCAAACCACTGCGCATTTTCAGCCTCATCAGTTTCGGTCTTTTCGTCTCCAGCATCTGCTACATGCTTGCGTCGCTTGTGGCAGGCAGTTTCGACATCCATCACCTGATCGTCGGAATGGCTTCATTCATGTGCGTCGGTGTCGCCATGGTGGGGGAGTACCTGGGCGTGACACTCGCGGAAGTGAAGCGCCGGCCTCTCTATTTCCTGAAGCACAGCAACAAGGCAGATCCCGTGTCACTCCACCCTTCGATGGCTTCGATCGAGGGTAAGAAATGCTGAACCTGAAGAACGAGAGGACGCTGTGGTGGGTCCTGGGTTCGATTTTGCTATTGCGTTTGGTGGGGCTGGGCATCTACCCGCTGATGGACACATCTGAGGCCCGTTACGCTGAAATGGCTCGCAAGATGGTCGAGTTGAATGACTGGATCACGCCCATGTTCGACTACGGGGTACCGTTCTGGGGCAAGCCTCCGTTGTCCTTCTGGACCCAGGCCGCGAGCATGACGGTCTTCGGCGTTAACGAGTTCGCTGCGCGCTTCCCAGCGTGGCTACTCCACCTGGCAAGCTGTTTCATCATCATCAAACTCGGCACGCAGCAGATTTCTCGTAACGCCGGCATCTGGGCTGCCATTATTTTTTCCAGCACCACACTTGGCCTGGTCTCCAGCGGTGTTGTGCTGACTGACCCTGTTTTGTCGTTCTCGATTCTGCTGGCCAGCTACGGTTTCTGGCGTTGGATGAAGTGCGCCAGCAAGGCGGATGCCTACCTGATGTTCGCAGGTCTCGGGCTGGGCTTGCTTGCCAAAGGGCCGCTGACCCTGGTGCTTATGGGGGCGCCGGCATTCGCCTGGTTCGTTATCTACAAGGAATGGGGACGGGTACTGAGGCTTCCCTGGATTAGCGGCCTTGTACTCATGTTCGGTATATCCGTGCCATGGTATGTCGCGGCCGAGATGAAAACGCCCGGCTTCATGGAGTACTTCTTCGTTGGTGAGCACTGGAGCCGCTACGTCGTCAGTAACTGGGCAGGGGACCTCTATGGTAGTGCTCATGCCAAGCCGTACGGCAGCATCTGGATCCAGCTCGGATTGTCGCTACTGCCATGGGCCTTGTTTCTACCACTGTTGATCCGCAAGCGTGGATCGATGCAGCGCTTCCAAGCCTACCTCTGGCTGTGGGCCTTGGCGACACCGGTCTTCTTCACATTTGCAGGCAACATTCTGTGGACCTACCTGCTACCCGCGCTGCCAGCGTGGGCATTGCTGCTGTCTGCACGGGTCAGCGAAGTTAGCCCGAAGACCACCTGGGCTGCCGCTGCGAGCGCATTGGTGTTGCCAATCATCGGTGCGGGCATCATCTACGCCGGGGTACTAGAGGAGCGCCCTCAGAATCAGCGGGATGTGGTTCAAGCCTGGCTCAATGTGCAGTCTGCTCATTCCGCTCCCCTGATCTATCCTGGCCGCCGCTCATACTCGTCGGAGTTTTACAGCAGCGGGAAGTCCGAGAACATCAAGGATCCTGCCAAGTGGCCGCGGGATGGCTCGTTCTATCTGTCCAGGCGCTTGCGAGACAGCAAGGATGGTCTGCCCGCTGATCTAGCTTGCACATCGATCACCGAAGCGAACGCCAGCCAGCTCCTGCTGTGCCATTGGAAACGCCCCGCACAAGGTGCCGAGGGTCTGGCCGGAGAAAGCAATGCGGAAACGCCTCGCAAGAACGAAGGCTAAATTCCAAGCACAAAAAAGCCAGGTTTTACCCTGGCTTTTTTGTCGATTTCTTTCGTCATTTGAAGTCCTATTTAACCGCCGATTAATTGTCGGCTTGTTCCTTACCATCCTTGCTTTCTTTCTTTTGCTCTTGAGCGACTTGTTGTTTGTTCTGGTCCGAAGAGTCATCGCTCCATAGGCGAGCCTGTTCGGTTCGGAAGTTCTCGTTGAACTGTTTCGTTCGCTCGAAGCCGCCTTCAGCGTAAGCGGTACCCATGAGACCCAGCAGCAGGCTGCCAATAGCGATAGATTTGACAAATTTCATTGTGAACCTCGGTTCATACTAGGCCAACCTGATTAGCGGCCTTTGTTGGTTTGTAGTTTAGGAACGCGAAGCTAACGACAAGGTGAGTCAATAATTACAATTCCGTAATTTTGGCTGCAGATAGGATGCGTTAAATCTTCAAATCTGGAAGGATCATGTCTATCTCGGCACTGTCGAGGGCGACTTCGAATTTTCTCTTAAATTACAATTTTGATATCTAGCGCGTTAATTCAGCGCGGCGTTGTTGGCCGCCCTAGGAGATAGCCATGAATGACATAGAGCCCTGGGCAGTTGCTATCGGTGACTTTCGCCGCTGCACTGAAAAACTCACTGTCCAGCTCGATGAGCTGACCTCGCAGACGCGCACCTCCAGCGCTGTTCTGGAGAGGTCGAACGAACTGGTGGAGCAGGTGGACGCTGTCGGCCGGCAGATTCAGGAGGAGGTGCGAAAGGCGGAGAAGGCTTGGTCGAACGCGGAGGAGGTTGCCTTGCGCGCCGCTGCATCAGCGTATTCAGCTGCATGCCGCGGAGTCGACACCGCCATCCAGCCACTGATCTCGGAGCTTACAGCAGCGACAAAGGCGGCGGACGCCTCTATCCAGGAGCTCAAGCGGGCACCGGTGCTGGCCAAGCGTTATGTGATGGTGGTCGCCACGGCGTTCTTCATTCTGGCGCTGATCTGTGTCTACTCGACCATGCGCCTGATCGATGCCGCCGGCAGCGTAAGTGCTCAAGAGAAAGTGAATGCTCAGTACTTCTCACACCTGTGGAAAAACGCCAATCCTGACGAACAGAAGATTATTAAGTCGGTGATTCTGCGGTCGCCCATGGACCCTGTGGTCCTTCGGCACTGATGCATTGAGGCAAACAAAAGGCCCGTCGATTGACGGGCCTAATCGTGTCTGCGCAATTTAAGCGGCGGTCATTGCCGGCTGCATTTGCTGGGCTTCCGGAAAGTGAAGGTGGAACCAGGTGAAGTTTTCTTCGGTCACCTCCACGCTCGCCGATCCCTGGTGCAGACTCATGATCGACTGCACAATGGCCAAGCCAAGACCGGTACCGCCTTCGCTCCGTGCTCGGCTCTTGTCCACACGGTAGAACCGCTCAAACAAGTGCGCGTGGTGTTCCTTGGCAATACCACGGCCGGGGTTGCCGACACTCAACGTCGTACCGCTCGCACTATGCTGCACCTTAACGTAGACCGTGCGGCCGCGAGGGCAGTAACGGATCGCGTTCGAGACCAGATTCGAGACGGCACGTTGAACCATCAGGCGATTCCCGCGCACCACGTCATCACTGCCGGAGATCTGCAGCTGAATCTCGCCTTCTTCTGCTGAAATGCTGAAGAGCTCGCACACTCGCTGAACCTCGTCGACCAAGGAGACGGATTCGAACTCCACCATTGATGCTGGATGACTGACCTGGGCCAAGAACAGCATGTCGGAAACCATGCGGCTCATGCGGTCCAGCTCTTCTGTGCACGACTCCAGAACCTCCCGGTACTCGGAAAGCGATCGTTCTCTGGTCAAGGCAACCTGGGCCTTGCCCATCAGGTTGGAAAGCGGTGCTCGAAGTTCGTGAGCAAGGTCGTCAGAAAACTGCGAGAGCTGCTGAACCCCATCATCCAGGCGAGCCAGCATGATGTTGATGCCGTCGGCGAGCATTTTGAGTTCTGCCGGCATCCCATCAGTTGGAAGGCGATGGTCGAGGCTCTCGGTTGAGATTTTCGAGGCGATCTTGAGGAACTTGGTCAGTGGTAGCAGGCCTCTGCGCACAGTCCACCAGCCAATGGCCAAGATCAGTGCGAGGATGACGGGGGACATCATCAAGGCCCAGGTCAGCAACGCATCGAGCAGCGCCTCACTGGATGACTGGTCCATGGTCATATAGACGCTGACCTCTGTTCCATCGCCCAAACGCATGATTCGAGAAGCACTCAGCAGAGGACGGTCCTGCGTATCACGCCATTCGTGCTCTTTGGGCTGGGCCGCCGGCTGAAACTTGTGCACCTCCAGATTGACCTGTTTCGAGCCAATCGAGAGCAGGGGAGTCTGATTCTGTGAGGTATCGAATATGCTCACATACAGGTTGTTGTGGCCCATGACCAAATCGACAAGCTGATGCGCATCCGCGTTGACGCCGGAGATGTCCGGGATGGTGGACAGGTTGTGAGCCATCCCCGCCATCTTTACTTCCAGGTCTGCTCTGGCATTTCTTTCCAGAGCCTTGCCTACCATCAGATAGCCAAAGGTGGCGAACAGAAGCAGCAACGCTGCGCTCATCAACCCAACTTTTAACCCCAGCTTTGCAGCCAGGCTGAATGGCCTCATGCGCGTTCCTCAAAAACGTACCCAACGCCACGAAGCGTGTGAATGAGCTTGGTTTCAAACGGGTCATCGATCTTCGAGCGCAAGCGCCGGATGGCTACATCGATGACATTGGTGTCGCAATCGAAATTCATATCCCAGACCAACGAGATGATCTGAGAGCGAGTCAGCGCTTCGCCCGTTCGGCTCATGAGCAGGTGCAGAAGCGCAAATTCCTTGGTGGTGAGATCGATGCGTGTGCCACCGCGGAAGACGCGATGGCGGACGGAGTCGAGTTCCAGATCGGCAATTTTCAGCGAGCTCTTCTCGACTAACTCATCACCACGGCGTTGCAGCGAACGGATGCGAGCAAGCAGCTCAGGGAATTCGAATGGCTTCACAAGGTAGTCATCCGCGCCGCCGTCCAAGCCCTTGAGCTTGTCATTGATGCGTCCGCGGGCGGTCAGCATGATGATGCGGACCCGGCTGGTCTTACGGATGGTTTCCAGCAGGTCCCAGCCGTCGATACCCGGGAGGTTCACGTCCAGGAGGACCAACGAATAGACATTAGTGTTGAACAAGTGCAGAGCATCTACACCGTTGTGCACGATATCTACGACATACCCGCTTTCGGATAGGCCCTGCTGAAGATATTCGGCAGTTTTAATTTCGTCTTCCACAACTAGAACGCGCATAACTTATCTCAAGGTGTGAGGAAGGAGTTGGCCTAATCCGCCAAGATTATGGTTGCAGGCTGTTCGAAAGTTTGGCTGAGGGTATGGCATGTGGTAGTCGCTACCTCTGTCCATACGCCGGGTCACCTGAGGACGCTTGAATCTTAACGCGAAGAAGCTGGCCGCGGCGAAATCCTACAAATTTGTAATGTAGCCGCAAGATTTCTGACAGTCATGCAGGCTCCACCCCTAAGCATAGCGGATTCTGGGGCCTGCGGCGGTGTATGACAGATTCGCCTGGCAGGTGGAATCGGCCAGGACAGGCAGCATTTCGGTCGTTAGCTTGCAAGGACTGGTACTGGCCTTGGATCGAGGGCGCCACGCAGGCAGACCCCATGCACGGCCGCAAACCGCAGCGCCTTTCTGCAAATTAGTTCACGTGGCGGCTCGATATTCTCTCGAATAATTATCTTACAATCTATTACATGTCCAAATTGTAATTGCCCGATCATCTTGGTGTTAGCCTCCTTTGCTAGTTTAAGGGCAGCGGAAGAGGCATCGCTGCTTTGGAAATTGTCTCATTTCAAAGCAGCTTGGCAAGAGCACCGAGCAGTTGTTCGCGCCAGTGCATTCACCTGTAAACCATACGCTCCTTTGGTAGGTGAATTTTAGCGCCCCCCTACGGGCGCTTTTTTATTAAGGGACTTCTTATGAACACTACTGTATCAGCGATCGCCGTGTTTTTGCTCTTTACATCACTAACAGCCAATGCCCAAAGCGGTATGGAGATCAATAAACGCATCGAGCGTACTGCTAGAGAGGCTACAGCGGATTATGCTCAACGCGTAAAAAAGCCCATGCCTCAACTAGAAGACTACGCCTATGGCATGGACCTGGACGTTGATAAGTTGGTGTATGTATCACCCAGTGTGCGGTACTGCGGTAATGTAAGAAGCATGATGACCTACGAAGACTCGAAAGGCGAACTGCACATGGTTCGCTACCTGGTGAAGGGCGAGTGTGTTAATAGCCGTTAAGACTCATCAAGATGATCCCTGCGGCCACCGGATCATAGAAGCTCAATGCCGAACCGGCGCAGCAGTATGGCGAAGCCTCCGAAGCTGGCCATTGTGATGAGGATGCTGCTGATCAGTGTCGGCCAAAAGCCGAGCTTAGGTAGCAGCAATGGAAAAGCAATAAACATCGGTAGGGTCGGAAGCACGTACCAGAACGTGTACCAAGCATGGTTGGAGATCTTCTCCATGCTCTGGTTCTCTAAATAGAGCCAGACCAACGTCACGACCGTGACCAAGGGTAGGGCGGCGACCAAGCCGCCCAGCTTGTCGCTGCGTTTCGCCAGCTCTGACACGAGAATCACTATACCGGCAGTGAGTAGGTACTTCGTGATGATCCAGGCCATCGCTGAGCCTTCTGGAGGTTGTTGACGAGGGCAGGCGAAGCCATTCACCAACCCCCTTGAAGCGCTCCTGCCGTTTACGGCATCCCTCACCGCATTTTTTTTGCAACATCACCCTCAGCCAGGAGGGTGATGTGTTTGCATGGTGTTTACCGATCGGTCAGTGCGAGGGTGAGGGAACGCTCTCGTGGAAAGCTGCCCGCTCGATCTGGATGGTGCAGTGATGGATTTCGAATGCATCGCTGACAGCATCCACGACGGCCGCCAACACAGCATCCCCATCTGCAGAATCCCGAACCACTACGTGCGACGTCATCACGTTACTGCCACTGCTGACAGCCCACACGTGCAAGTCATGAACGTCCGTCACGCCATCTACTCCGAGGATGGTGGCCTCGATTGCCGTAACGTCGAGCCCCCTCGGGACACCCTCCATGAGGATCCCCAGGCTTTCGCGAAGCAACTGCCACGTCCGCGGCAGAACCCAAAGGCCGATCGCCACAGCGACAATCGTGTCGACCCAGGTCCAGCCGGTGAAGCGGATGATAAGTGCCGCGATGATTACGCCAAGCGAGCCGAGCATGTCGCTCCAAACTTCGAGGTAGGCTCCTTTGACGTTGAGGCTTTCGTTGCTCGCAGATGCCAGAAGGCGCATCGAAATTAGGTTGATGATCAGGCCGGCGATTGCGATCCACATCATCGCTCCGGTAGCGATCTCCGCCGGCATGAAGAAGCGCTGGTAGGCCTCATACAAGATGTACATCGCCACCAGGAAGAGCAGCACGGCGTTGAACGTCGAAGCCAGAATTTCCAGGCGCGCATAGCCGAAGGTTCTTTTCTGATCCGCCGGCCGCTTGGCTATCTGAAGTGCAATCAGTGAGATCGCCAAGGCGGCAGTATCTGTGAACATGTGAGATGCGTCCGACAGCAGCGCCAGGCTGCCGGTAATCCACGCACCGATCACTTCTGCAATCATGAAGCTGCCAGTCAAGCCGAGCGCCATGATTAGCTTCTTCTGATGCCCCTCGCGTACTGCAGCGCTGCCATGGTCATGATTTGAACCCACGTATTTCTCCTTGCGCAGGGTTGTGGTCTCGTTGGCCTTCCTGTCTACCTAGCCTTAGAGCGTCGCTTGGCCACAGTGACTGCAAAATCTTGCTCCTGCACTCAGCAGCGAGCCGCAGGCGGTGCAACCACTCGATAGCGGTGTTCCGCAGTTTAGACAAAAGCGTGCTGACGGATCGTTGGCCGTCCGGCACTGCCTGCAGCCCTGCAGATCTTTGATGGGGGCAGGAGTGGGAGGGCGCCCGCCGTCATACACCTGATTACCGCCGTCGCAGCCCTGCTGCCGGCCATGGCGATCATATTGCTCGGCCCCATGTCCCCCGCTGTGGTGCTTGCCTCCACCGTGGTTTCCACGGCCATGGTGCCCGCCCAGGATGTTTTTGAAAAAGCTCATGGTATTCGCCCCTCATTGATGGGTGACATATTAACGAGCAAAAGTTGAAAATAATATTCTGCTCGCGAGAAAGACTTGTAAGTTGAATTGAAAGTTCAAAATTAGCCTACGACAAAACGAAACCGTTTTGTTTGTGAAATTAAATTTATCTAGCTGAGCGGAGCATTGCTTTTGGTGGGTAGTATCCCCCTAATTTTGATCATAGCGTGATCAATGACAATCAAAACAGCAGTAATTGGATTTCTGTCAGCATTGTAATCCCGAGGTCATCGTGTCGTTATCAGGTCCCGGAAATAATGCGCTCAGCGAGATTCATTTCTCTTTTTATCCCTATGCCTCACACATACTAAGCGTCCCCAACGCCTAGGGGCCTAAGGCCTCTGACGCTCCGCACATTGCGCAATCGCTCAGCATCTGTCGACGGTTTGCCTTGTAGCTCCCGCTAACTCCATAGCTACCGCCATGGATAAGCAGCTTCCAGAGTTTGATAATGACACCTTCCAAATCCATTGTTCACACCCTGTTAAGCAAATGGATCTTTGCTATTCGCAATGCGCGGCAGAAAGGCATCAGTACTAATTTGCTAATCGGCCTGGTGACTTTTTGGTTACTGCTATTCGCGAACGCTGAGCTCTGGAACGTGCTCTGGAAGCTGGTATTCAAAACCGATGAAGTGAACTGGCAGCTAGCGGCTAGCCTCCCAGTCATAGTATTCGCATGGGTGTTTACCGTTCTGAGCTTGCTGTCATGGGGGCGGCTGGCCAAACCCATACTGTGCCTGGTACTGATCAGCGCGTCTTTTGCGAGTTACTTCATGAATGCCTACGGCATCGTGATCGATTACACAATGTTCACCAACGTTGTGGAGACCGACGTCGCTGAGGCAACCGAGCTGCTGAATTGGAAGCTCGGTCTTTGGGTCGCAATGGTTGGGGTGTTGCCCGTCTACCTGATTGCCCGGGTTCCCCTCCGGCGCAAGCCTTGGGCCAAAGCTTTGGTCAGCAGGTTCATTGCTCTGTCGCTCGCTCTGTTGACCTTATCTGGCATCGCGTTGAGTCAGTACCAGTCGTATGCCTCCTTGCTGCGCAACAATCGGGAGATCCGGCTGATTCTGGTACCTACCAACTTGTTTGCGGCTGGCCATGGGTACCTGAAGCGTCAGCTGGCCTCACCTAAAACGCTGACGGCCATTGGTACTGATGCGGTAGTTAATCGACAGGGTGCGGCTCGTAAACCCAGGCTGCTGGTACTGGCAGTAGGAGAGACCGCTCGCTCCGCCAACTTCTCCCTCAACGGCTACTCCCGTGAAACGAATCCGGAACTAGAAAAGCGAAATGTCATTAGCTTCACGAACGTGAGCTCCTGCGGTACCGCTACCGCGGTCTCGCTGCCATGCATGTTCCTGGACGTGGGTAAGGCCCAGTACAAAGATGGCTTGGCCAAGAGCCGAGAAGGGCTGCTCGACGTGCTTCAACGCGCTGGCATCAGTGTCATGTGGACTGACAACAACTCGGGGTGCAAAGGGGTCTGCGACAGGGTTCCCAACCACAAGGCTGCCTCTCACGCGGATTCCCAACTGTGCACCAGCGAGGAGTGTAAGGACGGGGTGCTGCTCACGGAGATGCAAGACTTCATCAAGCGCCAGGAAGGCGATGCTGTCCTGGTGCTCCACTACAAAGGCAGTCACGGCCCGGCCTACTACAAGCGCTACCCCTCGCAATTCAAGAAATTCGCACCGGTGTGCGAGACCAACGAGCTCGACAAATGTAAGCAGGAGGAGGTGGTCAATGCCTACGACAACTCAATCCTCTACACCGATTATGTGACTGCAAATCTCATCGATATCCTGGCGGCCAACACCAAGTTCGACACTGCGCTGATGTACGTTTCGGACCACGGCGAATCGCTGGGGGAGGGTGGGCTCTATCTACACGGGCTGCCTTACGCGATGGCTCCTGACGAGCAAACAAAGGTGCCGTTGGTACTTTGGATGTCTGACTCGCTCGCGAAGAGCGAAAAGGTCAACGTGGGTTGTTTGAAAGCTCAAACCACGTCACCGCTGAGCCACGACAACCTGTTCCACACCGTGCTCGGCATGATGAACGTCCAGACGTCTTCGTATCGCTCAGCGCTGGATTTCACTGCCCCTTGTAAGCCCTTTGTCGGAGGCTCTTATTCTGGCCTCTGAATGTTCGATGTGGACCGGATCATCGGCCAGGCGGTTCTGCACCAGCCTGCTTTGACAGCTGAGAGAAGCTGGACTAATTACATAGCTGCATTCAACAACCCAAGCGGAAAAGGAAGTTTTGCATGAGCATCAAGCCAGGCCCAAAGCGCACCAATGAAGATGGCACTCCGGACAAAAGGCAGCGAGTCACCCCTGAAAAGCAGAAGGACCATCCGGACCTGAAACCCCACAAGCACAAAAAGGGGGAGTAAGAAAAAAGCAGCTCTCGGGAGCTGCTTTTTTTTTGGGGCTGTGTGCAAACCCTCCCGACCGTCTCGCTGATCAATCGGACCGCGTCGTGAGTCTTCCGCTTGGCTTGATGGATTCTGAAGCTACCTCCGGATCGGTTATCCCTTCAGTGCGGACGACGAGACTGATATCCCAGAGCGTTGAGCTGATACTCGCTGACAGCCCGAAATTGTGATTCTGCGATTTGACGCAGGCGCTCAACCTCTTCGGCAGATGAGCCAGAAGCCTGCGCCTCGTGGTATTGCTTCATCGCATCCACTGCGTCGGTATACATGGGGTGGTCGGGGAGAAGAGCTGGTATCTTTTTCGTCATGTAGCGGCAGGTCCTCACTGGATAGTCGACGGTGGTTTACCTGCTTTGAGGAGCTGAAAATCAATGACCGCCTGATAGAGCGAATCTGCCAATAGGTGAAGACGCTGTACCTCAAGGTCTGGCAATCCAGCAGCCTCCGCTTCGTGGGCCTGTCGGATAGCTTCAAGCGCTTGCCTCATCAGTGGCTCACCAGCCTCGACCATTCCAATGAATGTGCGCTTCACAACATTTTGCTCCATTCAGCTGAAGATGAATTATAGGACACCGCGGCGTGGCAAGGCCCCGAGCAGCACAGGTGTTCGACGTCCGGCTGAACGAACCAATGAGGAGCGCGCTGGCCTGGGGAGTGGCCAGGGCGCGTGTCATAGCTACGTTGTAAACCACTTTTTTCACTGTAAACCACTGTGGTTTACAGTGAAAAAAAGTGGTTTACAGCAGGCCTCCTCAGGCCTGAGTCAGCTCCAGCAGATCGCCCAGTTCCTCCCGGGCCATCTTCACTCTATCCATTCTGCGATAAGGATGATCAACCGGCATCCGGATAAGAGATTCGAACCAAGCCGAATCGAATTTGATGACTTCCTTGTGAATGTGCTCAAGCTCACCTCCGCGAGGCTGTGACACTACAAACTCCATGCTTTCAACCAAGCCAGACGCTTCACTGTCTTTGACGATTCGATGGCGGATGAAACTCATTTTGAGATCAAAATATGCCGCCTTCGAACCAGGCACCTTCTTCGATTCCAGCCGACCAGTGCTGCTGATTTCCGCCCCCGGCACCTCAGCGGCAATAGCTTTCACCAGCTCAGCATTTCCACTGACCTTCTGGCCAAACAGGCGGGTGGCGTCCGACATGTAAGCAAAGATCCATGGCACATTGCGAAGCGTCGCGCCGGTATAGAGGTAGCCACGCTCTCCCTTGTAACGCTGCAGCATGCCTCTCAACGCGTTCTCGGAAAGGACCAGTTGGGTCTCTTTCTCCAGGATGTAAACCACGCGATCGAACTGTTCGATCAATAGCTTGAGAATCTTCCGCGGGACGCCGTCAAACCTGGTTTTTCGTTCTGTTTTCTTATGCTGGCGAGGCTTGAAGTACGGGCAATCGTTACGGGCCTCACTATCAAATGGAGCGATGCCGCGAATGCTCTTAGTAGCATGTTTCCCGAATGGGTTCTTCACGTTAGGCGGTAGCTCATACAGCCCAACCAGCTGGACAGGGTTGTCGCATGCCGGGCATACAGCAAACTGAGCTAGCTTGCCCGCACTTCCAGGCTGGTACCACGGATCTCTGCGGAAGGTCTCGGCCTCGAAACCTTCCTTGTCGATGATCTTGCTTTCTGTGTCTTCGATGCGGAGCTTATAGACATCCATCTTTGCTGAAACCGTATCAATAGAGGGTTTCTGGATGGTAACGAGCGAGGATAGGCAGCAGTAGGCCTAACTGACCCTTTTGGTGGTCACCCACTGGTTTGAGGCCAGCCCAAAGCATGCCTGATCGACCTGGGCGGGCCCTAGAAACAACTAACCCCCTGATGCGCAGTACAGGTCTGGGACCTGCCCGAGGCGTGGGGGCTATTCTTGGAGCGACAGTGACACCGGCTCCGGAGAAAATCAATTGGTTTGTAGAGCAGCCGGTCAGCTAAGGTCAAACCCAGATCCTAAAGGGGAGGCCGATAGCAGCTCAGTCAGCATCATCGGCACCTTCTTCATCTTCATCGGTATCCCCAACACTGAGCCAGTCGTGAAGGTTGTACCGCACGAAGTCTTCCGCATCGAGCATGGTAAAGTCTTGTAGCACCGTGACGTCTGCTCCACCGAAGTACAGCCCATCGTTGAGATTTCTGGCCACCCCGAGCACTTCATTCAGCTGGTCGTGCAGCTCATTTGCGCGCCTGGCGTGCTCTCGTTTGGTCAAAAACCGGAACACCACCTCGTAGGGCTCAGCCGGGTCGCGAATCTCGCCCTTGGGGTTGAAGGAAACCCAAGCACTAGCGAAAAATTGGTTGTTCTGATGGAGGAAATCGTCGACAAGCACGGCGATGCCCTTCATGCCGTCGTCACCTTGGTCTGCCTTCAGGCGGTTGACCAACTCGTCCGGCATCGCAATACGGTTGTAATGGTGGGACATCCAGTATGAGAAATACTGACCGTTTTCTTCGCTCAGCGTGATTACCGGATTTCGGTGGAGCGTCGGAAGCACGGCTCTCTTGGTCCACACACGCTTGTGAATCTTGAGCTCCATAACCTGCTTTTCCGCGTGCTGCAGGTGCAGCGTACGTGGATTGAGGGCGTGCAGCTGCTTATCGAAGGCCTTTTTCTTTACCTTAACGGCAATCCACTCTATCCACGGCGCATCACAAAGGTTGCGTGCATGCACCGTGCAGGAATGGGAGGCCAACATCCAATAAGCTGGAGCCGCCCCCTCGAATTGGGCTTTCAGGACCTCCTCGGATATGTGTTCAATCAAGGCGTCACCTGAGACGGTATCTCCTTGCAGCCAACCAGCAGCGCTAATGGCACTTACGATCTCTTGCTCAGGTGTATCAGCCATAATCAAACCAAATTCGAACCGCCCGATTTTTCTAACCTGGCGATGGTTTTGAGGTCCCTATCACGTAGCTGCTGCGCCTTGCCAGCCAACTCCGCAACCATTCCGTACACACCTTTAGCGCCATTTCGATTCCACGCTTCATCCGAAAGCGCATCCTGAATCAGGCGGCCATCGGCGGTTGGATAGAAAAGCACCCGATGCAGATACTGCGCTTCTTCGGCGTTAACTTGGCGCAACGCCTCAGTTAAAGCCGCAAGCCTCTCGGGAAAACCCGTGGCGGTTTTTCCAGTCCGCCAATTGTACACGGTCTGACGAGACACGTTGAAGATCTGCGCGATGGAGCTATCTGACAACTTGAAGTCGCTCCTAAGCTCCTCGATTAAGGCCGGCGCTACGTCTTCGGTAACATTGGCATCCTGGCTGGTGTCCACCTCGGTCCAGGCACCAGCATGCACGCCATGAAAGCTCATGCCTGCTGAGCCGATAAGTTGTGGATAGGGCAGGGAGCCAGTCCCAGGAGCGACTACTACCGAAACGGCCAGCATCGCTGTGAAAGCAATCGCCAATACAGGGTTTGCTGTCGTGCTACCTACACGCGGAGCAATTTCAGGGTTTTCCCAAGTAGAAGATCTGCTTACAGCAGCCCCGGTAGGATCAATCCATTGCCCATTCATTGCTGTAGTCATTTCGCCTTCCCCCAAACCTCAAAGGCATGATCTTTCGCGACTGTCCTAAAAGCAAAGTTAGCAGTCTTATGCAAACCGTCGAGTCTCGTGCAGATCTCCTCGGTTCCCAGTCGTTCGGCTAACTGCAGCGGCCAATGCGCATCCGTATCGAGAAGAGCACCATTTTCGCTAACAGGCACAAATGCACCTTGCAGAGGAGCACCATGCTTGGATGAATTCCTCGATTGCTTAGCAATTTCGAAAACCATGGCCGGCTCGACCAAATCTTCCGGTATCCACATACCAGTCTGCCGCCAGCATCTGATGTGCAGATACTCCGGATCTAGATGGTAGGTGGTAGTAGAGATTCCAAGCTGCTCCTTGGGGACTTTCCCATGCGCCGCTAGCTCATCGCATTTAAGTGGGAGCATGGCTTCCGGAAGGTAGTCGGCTAGGGTCTCACCTTCAGCTGGTTCAATTTTATCGACGTACCGCATCCCGATAGCGGTGATATCCAATGCACCTGCTTGCCCTACCAGCGCCTCAATGCACTCACGGAAAAGCGCTAAGTGGTTATCAAAATGAAGATAATTTGTGCTTTGCAGGATCATGTGATCCATGGCCAGCACGCACGCGTAGTCAGCATCCCGATTAAGGAACGCCCAAGAATTCGGTTCTCCGCTGTGCATCACCCCAGGCGGCACGCCCTTGACCATCTGGAAGAAGCCCGGGAGGCTCTGACGGATCGTGTGCTGAATGTCTGGGATCAGCTTTGGCAGCTTAAGAATCGGGGCAAATCTGATTACGCTCAACGCATAGATAAGCGGCGCCCTTGCTAAGACCCCTTCGCGTTCTGACATGTTAACTCCTCCACCGCGCCCAACGAGGGACCGGATTCTACATCATTTGACAAATCCTTTGACAAGAACTGTATAGCAGGGCCTTTCGATTTGACAAGCGGTCCCCGTGAGGGATGGAGTGCAGAAAACGCCTCCATCAGGAGCTTACTCGTCATTCCAGAAAAGCCTCTACAGACACCATCGCTAAGCCTCTGAGGAAGCACGAATTTTTAATCAGAGCTCTTCCTAGCAGTGAGAAGAAACTCAACGAATCGTCACCAGATAGCTCAATCCAGGGGAACGCTTGCTCTGATGGGGTGGTTCAGAAACGTGCTGTCTGGTCCAGATTTCTCATCTACGAAGAGCACGAAGAGCTCTTGGATCCAGAGTTTGAGGCCGTGATTGGCTGAATGGAGAGGTCGGAAAGAGGACGGGTGATCCAGTGAAGCACAAGCGCAGTCAGGAGGCTTGCGATGGTGTTCACTGAGATTGAGACGAGAGCATTCCGCATTTTGGAGAGTCCATTTTTTGAAGTGGACCTCTATTTAATGCGCATAAACTGTGTGTCACCACCACCCGCAGAAAATTTCGTCACGCCCCAGAATGGGAATTTGCATTCGGGGCGCACCACGATTCATCTCGTGCCAGAAGCCGCCTGCAGTGCAATCAATTGGCGAGCCAAGACTCGACTACCTCAGCGCCATACTCGTTTTTCCAGGCCTTAAGCGTACGCTGATTACCACCCTTGGTCTCAACAACCTCTCCGCTGTGTGGATTCTTGTAGACCTTTACTTCGCGTGGTTTCCGAGAGGTTTTTGGGGCCATATCAGTGGAAGCCACCGCTTGCGGATCGAGGATCAGCACCACTTGGCGCAGGCCGTAGCCATACTCGTTGAGCAAACTGCGCAGCTTCGTTTCAAATTCCATTTCCTGCTTCAGGGCAGAGTCATTTTTCAGCGCTTCCAGCTCCGCCAGTTGGGCTGCGAGCTGTTGTTCGAGCAGGCGGAATTCAGCGAGACGGGACATAAGATTCTCCAAAATGGGTTCGATGATTTTAGCAATCAAGAAAGAAAGCGTGCTAACTATCTTGATCCCACATGCCTGAATCGGCAATCACGAGGCTGAGCGATCGGTGTGGATAAAAACGTGATGGCTTCAGGATCGTCGATCTGGGCGGCTTCACTTGCGAGGTAATCGATCAGCTTTTTGCTTCTTACCCAAACGTACTGCCGGCAAGCCGCGTTTGGAATGGATGGCCCCGCAACGGGGCGAAACCTGGCCTCCCAAAGGTGCTTGAACGCCTCCCTGGTCGACTTCCCCAAATACACCGCAATCTCCGGTCCCAAGATATAGCCACGCCTGAATCTGTCGATGGCTTGAGGCTTAACCATCAATTGCGTACGCCGGCCTCGTTCGACAGCAGTGCTCCATAGCAGACCCAGTCGAACGAACGCGTATGCGCATTGTTCTTTGACGCCTAACAGCGCAGCAGCCTTGACTACCGACAGGCCGGGAAAGACCGGACTCTTGTTCTCAGCTCGGGCTTGTTGCCACGCTGCAAAATCTTGCGGCTTGAGTAACCACGCCCCTACCGCAACCGAGCCATTCTCAGCTGGGCCGTAAGCGCGAAGTTCACCTGCACGTATTGCCTGAACCAACTCGACCAACCCACCCCCCTTGGGCAGAGAATGCTTGGCCAAGTAGTTGATCGACACCAGGCTCTGGTCAGAGCTGGTAGGCAGCTTCTCATCAATCAATTCGTTGATCGAGCGGCAGTCAATCAGCCACCTTTCGCCTGGGCGCGGTTCTCCACCAAAGAACTGGAGGGTACCACCAGCTAGCAGCTGCCTAACCCGATTGCGACAGAGGCTTAGCAAAGTCGAGGTTTCTTTCATATCAGCCACGCCCTGGAGATGCTGCGAGATTGCCTTCAAATGATCCAGGTCCACGACCGTAAAGACTCGATCTTCATGGACCTTCTCCCGATAGGCGATTTGTCCCTCCTGATGAAGGCGTTTTATGACTGATACCCCGAGACCACAAGCTTCAGCAGCAGAATCGAACGACACCCAACGATGTCTCTCAATCGTCTCCTCACTCAAATTGCGATTTCGCTTCGCTAACGGTGCTTCCCACGCATGCTGCAGAAATGATTCGAACTCTCGACGAAGAAAGTCAAAACAAGAGTCATCCAGATCACGGTGGATGTCGTGGTATATCGGGCCGAACGATCTGCTGAGCGTCCAATGTTCGTTATCGGAATGGACTGCCTTGAGGCCACTCAGCAGTTCTCTGAATGCGAGAGGCCAGTTCATGAGAACCACGCCCGCCGCGTTTGCCATAAGCCGCGATATCTCTAGCGAACCCGAATCAGCAACCTTCAGCGGCTGGGTTCTTTCCGTAGGCAAACTTCTGACAGCGAGACGCGATGACAACTCGTGAAACTGTTCGTAGGTGAGGGCCGCCAATCCCGCGTCAGCTGGCAACGAGTCGGCGTAAAACCTATCTTCAAAGCCAGAGGTGAGCCAGGCGGCCGTATCACTCGCCGGCGCGATCTCAAAATTGGTCCCACTCAATGAGGTGCCACACGCTTGGCAACTATTCGCACTCATTGCGCTTGGATCGGTTTCCTTCAGACAGTTGGGGCACCGCCCGTGGAGTTCAGTGCCGTGGACAGAACACGTCGTAACCAGGGTCAAGCCCCAGCTTTCTCTCCAATAACCGGCTTCGCCCAAACAGATCGGACAGTAACGAGCGTGATGAGTCGTCCATAACTTGACCCCCTTGGGCCTTGGATCACGAAACTCAGCAGATACCGCAGGCCAGCTCAGTGGTCCTTCCATCATCTGCAGCCAGTCCGCAACATCGGTCTCGTCGGCTCGTGCAAAGGCGGTGAGCAGTTCCTTTCTGGGTAATCCGTTGGCTTTCGCCAGGCGCTGCAGGTACCCCAAAAGACTTTCGTCTTGGTGTGGTCGTGGGTTGATTAAAAGACCAAACATTCCTACACATCCATGAAATCGAAGACATAAAAATCAGGGGAGTAGAGCCGGGCCGATAAGCCCGGCCCTTGGCCGTCAGGTACTGCTCTCTTCGAACGTCTCAAACGGCTCCCGCTTCCCGAACAGAGGCTGGAAATTGAAGCTCGCACTGAAGGGGTTTCGATCCTCGGTGGCGTAGCTCCAAACCTCGTCTTCAAAAGCCTGGGCCAGCACAGGAAGTTCAATCCCGACAAGGTCCTGGACTTGAACCAGCCAAACAGCCCTGTCCACAATCTTGATGAGGTAGTCGATCAATCCATAGGAAGCCAGGTAGAAGCGTTTAATCATCGCTGGCTCTACAAAACTGATGGTTTGAACAGGCAGTTCGCCCTCGATTGCCTGCAACAACATCACGAAATGAAGAGACGTATTAGCGGAGAAGGTGAAGCGATCGTATGCCACCGTGGCCGAAAACCTGCGTCGCAGTTGCTCGTTTGCTAGCAGGAGATTTTCGGTGCGCTTCAGCCCAATCAGAACAAACGCGATACTGGTTTCATTCATCAGACTCTTGATCCAGTCTGCTGCCTCATACGCACCATTACGACGATAATCGACCAGGTGCTGCGCCTCATCGAGGACCAACATCTCCACGCCAAGGTTCTTCAGCAGCAGGACTACTCGCGCAAATTTAACCTCTGCCGAATGTCCTCGTGCCTCTGCGAAGGGATCCTTCAGCTCTGCCAAAATGGCTGCTGCCAGGTTCTTTTTGGTTGGAGACGAAGGCATCTCGACGAACAGAACTGTCCGCTTCTGTGGGTCATGGCTCTCCAATTCCTCCAATGACCGAATGTACTCCTTGACCAATGTGCTCTTGCCCACTCCGCTTGGACCTTGGATCAGCAACCCTTTACTTGCTCTGGTACGCCGACTATCGCCGTGGATATCGCCTAGTCGCGTCAACGCTCGCTCGACTTGAGGGCTGTGAATAAAACGATCGCGGAGCGTAAAGCTGTATTCACCATGCTCGTAGCATTCGTACAGATTGATGGCGTTCATGGCTTAGAACTCCCAGCAGGGCGACGAACCGAGACCTTGAAGGCTGCTGGCGGAATGTTAGGAATAGAGTCACCGGTCCATTCCACTTCAGCGAGTACCTTGGGTGGAGGCGTGCTTTCGGTCACTCGACCCTCCTTGTCGATTTTCGCTATGGCAGCTGCGCGTCGTTTTCTGAGCGTCTGCGAACGGCGGGCCTCGTCTGCATCTTCCATAATTTCCTGGTAGCACCTGTGCGTAGCCTCGAAGCTAGGCTGCTCATTATATTTTTCTCGCAGCGCTTTCTCGGCAGCCTTCCACACCTCCCTGCTCTTACCGGCCATTCGCTCATCTTTGGCGGGCACTTTGAAGAACAAGTTTCTGAAGCGGTCGTGAACCCAAACGTGCCCGGCTTCGTCTCGATAGCGGACGTTTACCTTTTCTCCGTCTGCCAAACGCATACGGAGCTCAGCAAGTTCCGTAGAGTGGTAGCCCACTTTGGCAACCTCGATGCCGTAATGGTGAACCTTCACCGAGGCCCGCTTGGCCAGAATGCACTCCAACGAGTCCAGGTCGACGGGAAGGCTGATGACATGGTTCGCCTCGCTAGTCCCCCAGACTTGAGCCGGTGTTCTGTTGTCCAGCCCCCGATGAGGAGTCTGGTGGTAACCATCGACGATCCATTTCACTACCACCGCCTCCAATTGAGGGAGCGTGAAACATGCATTCTTCTCCGAGTCGTAATCGCCACGCTGCTGGATATTCGAGAAGGTGGTACCCGGGAGGTTGTGGATAAGCCCCAGGTTCTGTGTGCTGAAAAAGCGTTCGACGGCACCTTTCCTTTGAGGGGCCCTTGAAGCGGGATACATGATCTCGATACCCAACTCGTTGAATCCCATGATGAGATCGCCCGCGTGAAATTCCGCTGCGTTGTCTGGGACTATTCGAGCCGGCAGCCCACGTGCCCACCATTCATTTCTCACTTTCGGAAAGCGCTTCAGCAATTCGGCTTTTGGACGGATTGAGCGTTCGATCACACGAAGCACGGTTTCCGTATTTGGCGCCGACAGGTGGAGCAAATATCCCATCACCATTCGAGAGAAGCGGTCGAGGACGATCGTCAGATAGGGGCGCCCAATGCACAGCCCCGAGGTTTCATCCACAAGCTGGACGTCCAACAAGGTGTGATCAATTTCCCAACGTTCCAAAATCTCATGGACACGTAGGACACCCGCCGCAACACGGTGCTTCTTGTCTGCTGCGTGTTTTCCGAGCCTCTCCTTATCCACAAGGTACGGATCCAGCTTGGCGATGTACCTTCGGACAGTCATTCCGCTTGGGATCTTGAGCTGATCCGAAGGCAAACGACTTTTGTTCCTCTCTTTTATCTGATCTTCGAATTCTGAAACGACCACGCTGACCGCTGGAATCGTATCCTGCAGGTAGGTTTTATTAATCACCCCTTCAAGAATAACTTCGAGCTCTCCCTGTATCGCGGCAGCCCGACCCTTTTTGGCATGCTGAGGGATAAGCTTTACTACGTTCTGGCCAATGTATTTGGCTGCCCAACGTCGAATAGTGGAAACCGAGGGTGCGCACGCATCCCCAATCTTTTTGGCGATATCTCTAAGTTTCTTGATCATGTCTTCGTCACCCGGTAGCTTGTATTTACCGCGCTTAGTTAGGTCGTCCAGATACTTGCGTCGACGCAATGCCTCATCTCCATGTTTTTTGGGGAAGCATGAAATATCTGGAGGGACGTTCCGCACATACGGAACCTTCCCAAGGTATGGCTGATCAGCGGAGATCTCGATCTCGCGCTTCTCGTAGGCCTCATAGAACTCCTTCTCGGATAGCTTCGTGGGCTCACCAAGCTCATCGAAAAAGAGCAGCTTCCGGTCAATAAGCCTCTTCTCAAGCACCATCAGTACGCCACGAACGATGACGACCAATTTCACCCTAAGGGAAAAGGTTTGCATGACGGTGCCCCCCTTGCAGGAAGACCGGGGAGTCAGTGTCAATTGACCTATCAAGGTCAATGCCCACCACCCCAAGGCCTAACAAGCGCCAGGCTTTCCCCTCACCAACCACGTAGAGCAGATCTGCAACGGTCATAGGCGGCCATTCGTTGAAGGTCGCCATTACCTCCTCCAACGCCTGATGCGAAAGCTCTGGACCGCGCCGGTGATACATCAGCCTTCTAAGATTGGTAGCCAGGGGTTCAGCTTCAATTAACTTTTCAGTGATCACCGAAAAGTTACGGGCAGTGGCGTTGAAGTAGCGCTCAGCGGCATCCAGTCGCTGCCTGACGCTGGCAATCTTCAGTCGGTCGTGAGGCTTCACTTCAAACCACCACTCGCGCCCATCCGCGAGGAAAACCTGTACGTCTGGGTAATATTTGAAGTAGCCCTGGAGCGATGGAACACGTTCCTCACTGGGCTGCGGGACGTAGCCGATGACCGCAGGAGACAGCTCAAGAAGCCGAAAAAGAGCGCCTTCGAGCTGGGACTCCCAGGGCACAGGCTTTTTATTTTTGAGCGATGGGAAGTAGCCGCGGTAATGGTTGGACCGCCGCGTGACCACCTTTCGTACTGTCATGAAACACCTCCGAAAATCTCGAAACGAGCGCCGACGCTGCGCCAAAAAATCAAGGCGCAGGGCGGGCGAAGTGAGGCCTTTCGACAGGCAACACTGTGCCGTCGAGTAACCTCGCTAAGGTCGAAAAAATGGGAGAGGATTGACAGTCGCTTCGAAAAAGCAGACATTGCGGGTTCTGAGGACGCAAGTCTGCTTCGCTAAGCGCGGTCAGTCCTCTCGGGATTGATCGCGTTTTTCTACATTTTCAGGTCTCCTTTTCTCTCATTGGTCATGACTCTCATGACTGATCAGAATCTAAAGCAATCGGCTTGCTCTCTTTATTTCTAAACGGCCACTTCGTGATCGCTGGAGCAATTTGGATCAGGTCTGAAGCTCTCGCTTCAAACAGCTGATTTGGCTGAAAATCTTCAGTGCAAAGCGGAAAAGTTGGTCATAGATCTTATTCCAACATCCCTTCGAAATCTACAAAAAATCCAAAATGGCAACTTCCACCAAATTCCATTTCCATACTAAATTGTTCAAATTAATACTTAACACGTACGCTTAATTAACTATTAAGGTGTTCAAATATTAGTTTTAAAGTCCTCTCAATCTCTCTGCTGCTCAGATCCGCCCGCCGACCCTCTCAGCACTTCCAGCGCCCCATCAAATCACTTCCTCAAATCCCCCCATCTGCATCATTTTCCAATGAGCGGAGTAGGGCGCCCCGGCAGGAATTCCAGGCAAAAAAAAGCCCGCGAAGGCGGGCTTGATGGTGACCGACAGGGGCCATGGTTGAAGCCCGGCCGGTCATCTATTTGTGAAAGCGTGCAGCTTTTCTGTGAACCTACAACCTGATCAGAAGTCCAGGTTCGACACAGACAGCGCGTTGCTTTCGATGAACTCACGACGCGGCTCGACTGCATCACCCATCAAGGTGTTGAAGATCTGGTCAGCAGCGATCGCATCTTCAATCGTGACTTTGAGCATACGGCGAACGGTCGGGTCCATGGTGGTTTCCCACAGCTGGTCCGGGTTCATCTCACCCAGCCCTTTGTATCGCTGGATGGTGTGACGCTTGGTGGTCTCATTCATCAGCCAGTCCAGGCCTTCCTTGAACTCGACGATTGCCTTGCGGCGTTCACCACGTTGTACATAAGCGCCTTCACCCAACAGGCTGGAAAGCTTGGCACCAATGTTGACGACGGTCCGGTAGTCATTGCTGCCGAAGAAGTCACGGTTGAACGTGATATAGCTAGCCAGGCCGTGGGAGGTGATTTCCACTTCCGGCAGCCATACATTGCGCTCTTTATCTTCACGCAGGCTGGCGTTGTATGCCAGGCCAGACTTCTGGCTAGAGTTCAGACGCCCCTGAAGCTTGGCCAGCCAGGCCTGCATCACCGCGTGGTCACCCAACTGCTCCAGAGTCACCTCAGGCAGGTAAACGAAGTGCTCGGTCAGCTCTTCCGGGTACAAACGCGACAGGCGCTTGAGGGTCTTCATGACACTACGGAACTCGTTCACCAGGCTTTCCAGTTGCACACCAGAAACCGCTGGGGCTGACTCGTCCAGGTGCAGGCTTGCGTCTTCCAGGGCCGACTGGGTCATGTATTCTTCCATGGCCTCGTCGTCCTTGATGTACTGCTCCTGCTTACCTTTTTTCACTTTGTACAGTGGCGGCTGGGCAATGTAGATGTAGCCGCGCTCGACCAGTTCCGGCAACTGACGGAAGAAGAAGGTCAGCAGCAGAGTACGGATGTGCGAACCGTCAACGTCAGCATCGGTCATGATGATGATGTTGTGATAACGCAGCTTGTCGATGTTGTACTCTTCGCGGCCGATACCGCAGCCAAGCGCAGTGATCAGGGTGCCCACTTCCTGGGACGAGATCATCTTGTCGAAGCGTGCTTTCTCGACGTTGAGGATTTTACCCTTCAGCGGCAAGATCGCCTGGGTGCGACGGTTACGACCTTGCTTGGCCGACCCCCCTGCGGAGTCACCCTCCACCAGGTACAGTTCGGAAAGGGCAGGGTCCTTCTCTTGGCAGTCCGCCAACTTTCCTGGCAGGCCAGCGATATCCAGCGCACCTTTGCGGCGAGTCATCTCACGGGCTTTACGCGCCGCTTCACGCGCACGAGCGGCGTCGATCATCTTGCCAACGACGGCCTTGGCCTCGTTCGGGTTCTCCAGCAGGAAGTCGGAGAAGTATTTGTTCATCTCTTGTTCCACGGCGGTTTTCACCTCCGAGGAGACCAGTTTGTCTTTGGTCTGCGAGCTGAACTTAGGGTCCGGTACCTTTACCGAAATGATTGCGGTCAGGCCTTCACGGGCGTCGTCACCCGTGGTCGCCACCTTGTTCTTCTTGGCCAGGCCTTCCTGTTCGATGTAGCTGTTCAGGCTACGGGTCAGCGAAGAACGGAAGCCCACCAAGTGGGTACCACCGTCGCGCTGTGGAATGTTGTTGGTGAAGCACAGCAGGTTTTCGTTGAAGCTGTCGTTCCACTGGAGAGCCACTTCAACACCCACGCCATCGTCACGCTGAACGTTGAAGTGGAATACCTGGGAGTTGACCGGCGTCTTGTTGGTGTTCAGGTACTCGACGAACGCGCGCAGGCCGCCTTCGTATTTGAAGAACTCCTCCTTACCGCTGCGCTCATCCTTCAGCAAAATACCAACGCCCGAGTTGAGGAATGACAACTCGCGGATACGTTTGGCCAGGATATCCCAGCTGAAGTGGATGTTCTTGAACGTTTCAGCCGACGGCTTGAAGTGGATGTGGGTACCGGTGGTTTCGCTTTCACCGACTACCGCCATCGGCGCTTGTGGAACGCCATGAACGTAGGTCTGTTCCCAGATCTTGCCGCTACGGCGAACCGTCAGTACGAGCTTCTCGGACAGGGCGTTTACAACAGAAACACCCACGCCGTGCAGGCCGCCGGATACCTTGTAAGAGTTATCGTCGAACTTACCGCCGGCGTGCAGTACGGTCATGATGACCTCGGCTGCGGAAACGCCTTCTTCTTTGTGCACATCCACCGGAATGCCGCGACCGTTGTCGCGCACGCTGATGGATTCGTCCGGGTGGATGATGACCGTGATGTCATCGCAGTGACCGGCGAGGGCTTCGTCGATCGAGTTGTCGACCACCTCGAAGACCATGTGGTGCAGGCCGCTACCATCATCGGTGTCGCCAATGTACATGCCGGGACGCTTGCGTACGGCATCCAAACCTTTCAGCACTTTGATGCTGGAGGAGTCGTACGTTTGATTTTCGCTCATGCCTTCACTCCCGATGGTCGTGGGTCTGGGTGATACGGCCTTGTTCCACGTGGAACAAAGCAACTGGCGTTTCCGTCTGCCAGCGTTCCCTCAGTAATTCGTGATCTACACAGGTGATGAACACCTGGCAGCGTAATTCTTCTAGCAAGCGACACAACGCGCGGCGATGCTTGTCGTCCAGCTCGGACGGCAAGTCATCCACGAGATAAATACAGTTACCGCGACGAGCCTGACTGACGAGGTGGCCTTGGGCGATGCGCAACGCGCACACCACAAGCTTTTGTTGACCACGCGACAGGATGTCGGCCGCGTTATTGGCAGCCAGGCGAAGACGCAGATCAGCACGCTGCGGACCGGCCTGGGTATGGCCCATCTGCTGATCGCGAAGGAGAGAGGATGCGAGTACTTCTTGCAGTTCCCGGTCCTTGTCCCAGCCTCGGTAGTAGCTCAGGGTCAACCCGTCCAGCTCGACCAGTTCGCTCAGGGTTCGCTCGAAGACGGGCTTCAAGGCCTTGATGTAGTTGCGACGGTATTCATCTATTTCCGCACTGGCCAGGCACAATTCCCGGTCCCAGGCGGCTTGCGAAGCTGCGTCAAGTGTACCATGACGCAACCATGAGTTCCGCTGCCGCAGCGCCTTCTGCAGCCGTTGCCAGGCTGGCAAAAAGCGAGGTTCCACGTGGAACACCCCCCAATCCAGAAACTGGCGGCGTATTTTCGGCGCACCTTCCAACAGCCGGAAACTGTCTGGGTTGATGAGCTGCAGCGGTAACAGTTCCGCCAGCTGGGCGGCGCTGCGTGCGTTCTGCCCATCGATGCGAATGGTGAATTCTCCCTGCCGCTCTCGGGAAACACCCAGGTTACTGGTGCCACCTTCAGTCAACTGCACTTCACCAAACACGGTACAGGCAGGCTGTTCGTACTGGATGACCGGATTCAGGCGGGTGCTGCGAAATGAGCGCGCCAGCCCAAGCAGGTGCACGGCCTCAAGCACGCTGGTCTTGCCGCTGCCGTTGGCGCCGTAAAGGATATTGATGCGGGGGGAGGGCGAGAGTGTCACCGGGTGCAAGTTGCGCACCGCGGTGACCATGATCCGTCGAAGGGACATTGCGCCTGCTACAGGTTACAGACGCATCGGCATGACAACGTAGGAAGAATCGTCATTGCCAGCTTCCTGCAGCAGCGCACTGCTGTTGGAGTCGGACAGGATCAGACGAACTTGCTCAGTAGTCATCACGCCCAGCACGTCGAGCAGGTAGCTGACGTTAAAGCCGATTTCCAACGAGCTACCTTCGTAGTCCACGCTGATCTCTTCTTCAGCTTCTTCCTGCTCGGGGTTGTTGGCCTGGATCTTCAGTTGGCCAGCAGCCAGTTGCAGGCGAATACCGCGGTACTTTTCGTTGGAAAGAATCGCAGTACGGCTGAAGGCTTCACGCAGCGCCTGGCGGTCGCCCACCACCACCTTGTCGCCACCCTTGGGCAGCACACGCTCGTAGTCCGGGAACTTGCCATCCACCAGCTTGGAGGTGAAGGTGAATTCACCGGTAGTGGCGCGAATATGGTGTTGGCCCAAAACAATGCTGACCATGCCTTCAGGGTCGGTCAGCAGACGCGCCAACTCCAGAATACCTTTGCGTGGCACGATGACCTGATGGCGATCTTCCTGCTCGATCGGCGCGGTCATGGAGCACAGCGCCAAGCGGTGGCCGTCAGTGGAGACTGCGCGCAGGGTGTTACGTGAAACCTCCAGCAGCATGCCGTTGAGGTAATAACGCACATCCTGCTGGGCCATGGCGAAGCTGGTGCGCTCGATCAAACGGCGCAGCTTGCTCTGTTCCAGGTTGCAGGTCAGCGAGCCCGGGCCTTCTTCCACAGTCGGGAAGTCATTGGCTGGCAGGGTCGACAGGGTGAAGCGGCTGCGGCCGGCCTTGACCAACAGTTTCTGCTCGTCGACCTTGATATCGATCAGGGCGTCGTTCGGCAGGCTTTTACAAATGTCCATCAGCTTGCGCGCCGGCACAGTGATTTCGCCAGGCTCGGCCGGCTCTTCCAGTTGTACGCGGCCTACCAGTTCGACTTCCAGGTCGGTACCGGTCAACGACAGTTGCTGGCCTTGTACGACCAGCAATACGTTGGACAGGACCGGCAAGGTCTGACGGCGCTCTACGACACCGGCGACCAGTTGCAGGGGTTTCAACAGGGCTTCGCGTTGAATGGTGAAATGCATGGTCTAGTCCCTTGCCTTCAATTAGCTGCGCAGACGGCCATCAGGTCGTCAGCGTCCGCAGCAGGTTCTTGTAGTCCTCGCGGATGTCCGCGTCGGATTCCTTCAATTCGTTGATCTTGCGGCAGGCGTGCAGCACGGTCGTGTGGTCGCGACCACCGAACATGTCGCCGATTTCCGGCAGGCTGTGGTTGGTCAGCTCCTTGGACAGGGCCATGGCCACCTGACGTGGACGCGCGACAGAACGCGAACGACGCTTGGACAACAGATCAGAGATCTTGATCTTGTAGTACTCGGCAACGGTGCGCTGAATGTTATCCACACTGACCAGTTTATCTTGCAACGCCAGCAGGTCTTTCAGCGACTCACGGATCAGCTCGATGGTGATATCGCGGCCCATGAAGTGCGAGTGGGCAATCACCCGCTTCAGCGCACCTTCCAGCTCACGCACGTTCGAGCGAATGCGCTGGGCAATGAAGAACGCCGCATCATGTGGCAGCTCGACCTTGGCCTGGTCGGCCTTCTTCATCAGGATCGCTACGCGAGTCTCCAGCTCTGGAGGCTCGACAGCCACGGTCAGCCCCCAACCAAAGCGCGATTTCAGGCGCTCTTCCAGGCCTTCGATCTCCTTGGGGTAACGGTCAGAGGTAAGGATTACCTGCTGGCCGCCCTCAAGCAGGGCGTTGAAAGTGTGGAAAAACTCTTCCTGCGAGCGCTCTTTGCGGGCAAAGAACTGAATATCGTCGATCAGCAACGCATCCACCGAACGGTAGAAGCGCTTGAATTCGTTGATGGCGTTGAGCTGCAGCGCCTTGACCATGTCTGCAACGAAGCGCTCCGAGTGCAGGTACACGACCTTGGCGTTCGGATTCTTCCTCAGCAGGTGGTTACCCACAGCATGCATAAGGTGGGTTTTACCCAAGCCAACGCCGCCATAAAGGAACAGCGGGTTATAGCCATGCTTGGGGTTATCAGCCACCTGCCAGGCAGCCGCGCGCGCCAACTGGTTCGACTTACCTTCGACGAAGGTGTCGAAGGTGAAGGTGCGGTTCAGGTAGCTGGTGTGCTTGAGCGCACCTTCCACCTGTACGGTGCGCTGTTCGGTCCGGGCATTGGCGGCTGGCGGCGAAACGGGCTCGGCCATGGCATCGAAGCTGTCACGCGAGGACGGCTCTGCCAGTTCATTGACCAGCACAGGCTCGTTGGCCGTTACCGCAACGGGTTCGACCGCTGCCGCTACCGGCACAGGCTTTTGTACCTGGCTCTGCGAGCGGGTCTGCGCCAGCGAAGCGGCCACCGCGGCGCTGACAGGCGCGTTGGGCGCGGCGCGTGGGGCCGAGCTGCGGCGGCTGCCTATTAATAAGGAAAGGGCAGGCGCAATGCCGCTGCCGTTTTCACCCAATAGCTCGAGCAAGCGGCCCAGGTACTTTTCATTGACCCAATCGAGAACGAAACGGTTAGGCGCATAAACGCGCAACTCGTCGCCTTCGGCTTCGACCTGTAGCGGACGGATCCAGGTGTTGAATTGCTGGGCAGGCAGTTCATCGCGCAGAAGCTCCAC